>NZ_JBHFMW010000051.1:0-17464 GCF_041929505.1 Aeromonas sp. MdU4
GTTGATCAATTGAATCTACAACAGCCTGTTTTAAGATCGGCGGAAAATAATTGTAAGTCTGCGGCTGATGGATATTTCCAAAAATCATAATTAATATTCCGTGGTGTACATCACTGGTTTGTATAATTAAAAAACAGGAGCTCTGAACCATGCCAAAAATGTGTTAGCGAGCCAGCAAAAAGTACAAATTAAGAATGGTGAGCCCCCCGTTTTTAACCTTATAAAGATAAGGCTTCCACATTTTCCGGACGTTGACTGTTTTTGAATAATGGTGCAGTAAGATAGCCTACCAAGACCACCATCATGGTGCCTATCGCACCATAAAAGAAGAAGTTAAGGTCAGTGAACGAACGCACCCACAAGATAGACGCGACCGCAGCAACGACACCAATCAATGCACTGTTTGCATTCGCTTTACGAACAAAAATCCCCAGCATGAACAGGCCGGTCATTGGCCCCCCCATCAGACCTAGCAGGCTATTGAATGCATCCCATAATTCGCTTTCGTTGGACATGATGAGATAAGTGGAGGCCACCACACCTAGCACGCCAGCAATGACGGTCACCATTCGCCCGCTTTTCAGATTCTGTTCAGAAGATTTCGCTTTACCAAAACGGCTGTAAATGTCTGAAGAGTAGCAAGCAGATATGCTATTTAAACTACTTGAAATACTGGATTGAGATGCAGCAAAAATCGCAGCAATAATCAATCCAGCCAGACCTGCAGGCATATCTGAGATAATGAAGAATGGTAAAATACCACCGGTATTGAAGTCCTTCGGTAACAGCTCAGGATTCTGTCCGTAATAAGCATATAAAGCAGCACCAATCGCAAAGAAGAACACCGGAATACAAGCTACTAGTTTAGCATTGGTGATCAGCGCTTTTTTAGTTTCTGCTATTGAGTCTGTCACGATATAACGCTGTACCACATCTTGGCTGGCAGTGAACTGTTGTAGACCGGTGAAAAAGAACCCGAGCATAAGCACTGGTACAGTGCTGCTGGTCCAACTCCAGCTCATTTGACTAGAGGGGAAATATTTATCTGCTGATGCTGATACAGCAAATATCTCAGTGATCCCGCCGTCGACCTTAAAGCAGATCATGATGAAAATTAAGACTGCAGCGCCAGATAACATGACCCCTTGGATAACATCAGTCCAGATAACACCTTCAATACCACCGAGAAAGGTATAAATGATGCACAGGACTCCAATTAGGAAGACGATCATCAATGGTTCCATGTCAACGAATGGCATCAATGCAAGCGCAGTTAAATAAGTTATTATTGCAATACGACCAATATGAAACAGCATAAATGATATACTTGCAAACAATCGCATTCGAATATCGAAACGCTTTTCCAAATACTCATATGCCGAGGTAAGATTCAGCTTTCTGAAAAATGGAATATAGTACATAAACACGAATGGCAAAATTGCAATTGTAATATATTGGCCAATCAAAAATGTCCAGTCACTAGTATAGGCTTTCGCCGGAATAGACATGAACGTAATCGAGCTCAATGTAGTTGCAAATACACTTACCCCCGCAGCCCAGCCTGGAATACGCCCACCAGCTTTAAAATAATCATCCGCTGATTTTTGACGTTTCGCAAAATACACTCCGACCAGCATAATGATGGCAAGATAGACTGCCAGAACCAGATAGTTCAGCGTACCAAACGGATGCGTCTCCATGAGTCTTCCTCTGTGTTTTATAGAGTAATTTGTTAAAGGGAAAAATTGTTTTTTCCTTGCCCATCTATCCTCGCCGCCCACTGCGCAACGCCCAGTAGACCGGCATCGATATCACAACGTGCGGGTAATACCTGAGGTCGATACACGTCAGGCATTTTCACCAGTGCCTGCTTCACCAACCCGATATAATTCTCTGCTAGCCCGACACCACCACCGATAACGATTGCATCAAGATCAAGGGTAATGGTGAGATTGGCGATTAACTCGGCAACTGCGCCAGCGGAACGCTCAATAATGGCCTGTGCTCGTGCATCACCTTGTAAATAAAGCTGATATACCTGCAAACCACTGCATGCACCACCGAATACGGCTTGTCCGGCAGCCGCAATCGCACGACCGGAGGCAATAACTTCAACGCAACCACGACGACCACAACCACATTGTGGGCCTTGAGGATCCACCAGCATATGGCCAGCATGGCCAGCAACACCCCGCGAGCCTGTGATCAACTTGTGGTTAAGAATCAGCCCAGCGCCCACTCCCGTCGACACCGTAATAAATGCCAGATCGGCAAACACCTGTCTGTAAGCCAGATATTCAGCCCAAGCTGCCGCCTGAGCATCGTTGATGAGGTAAACGGGAAGATCGGTGATTTGAGCAATCACGCTATGTAGAGGGAAGCGATCCAACCCACCCAGATTTTGTGGGTTCAAGGCGGTCAAGACGCCATTATCGATGATGCCGGTAGAGGCCACTGCCACATAATCTGCGGATGCTGCCAACGGTCCGAGTAGTTCGGCTAATGCTGCAGTGAGCAATAGTGGATCACCAGAAGAGCGCGTTTCGATCAGGTGACGCGCCACAATGTTAGATTTGGCCGCAGAGTACATTTCAATCAAAGCAGCAGCTATCTTGGTGCCACCAATATCAACGGCAAGACAGATGGTCATGCTACAGCTCCGTGACGTTTGCTTTTCGCACTATCCACGGCTGCAGCAAACCAGCTGCAAATATGCTCGATACGCGTGATTGCCGAACCGACCGTGACACAATCTGCACCGGCCAAAATAGCCTGGGCCGCTAGTTTGGGACTGTGATAGCGCCCTTCCGCCATTACAAAGCACCCGGCTTGCTTAAGCGCAGTGACCAGCGCCAGATCAGGCTCTACCGGCGTGGCTGAACCGACATAACCGGACATGGTCGTACCGATGATTTCCACACCCTGCTGAAATGCATCCATTCCCTCGGCATAGTTAGAACAATCCGCCATCGCAATACAGCCTGCATCATGGATCGCCGCGACCAATGCCTCGACACTAACCGGACGCTGGCGTGCAGTAGCATCAATCGCAATGATATCTGCCCCCGCCTCAGCTAGTGCATTAACATCCTCCAGATACGGCGTAATACGTACTGGGCTGTCGACTAAATTACGCTTCACAATCCCAATTATCGGAGCCGCGACTTCTGTCCGGGCCACCTTAATGTTCTCTACGCCCTCAATGCGTACCGCCACCGCCCCACCAGCAATGGAAGCTTTTGCCATCGCAGTAATAATGGTTGGCGAGTCCATCGGACCATCATCCACCGGTTGACATGAGGAAACGAAACCAGTTCTTAGCCAAGCTAGAACGGAGTGTGCATAAACCGACATAAAGTTTAACTCCATAAAAATAATAAACTGTGAAGTTTTAATTCAAGCTACTACCGATGGAGTTAAACTTCAAACAATTGAAATCAGAATGGAGATCAACACCTCATTTTTGGTCAGCCCGAAGCAAAAAAATGAGAAGCCAGTTGGATTTTGACCGTCATTCCAGACGAACACCGGCCAGAGAACACTGTGTTAGGAAGGAAAACTCCCGATGCAGGAGCGTAGATGTGAAGCAAGAACCAGAGAAACAGCCTGATGCTCACCAAAGGTATGAAATATGAAAGTAGATGGCAGCGACAATACAAACTCGAACATCAAGGCAACAGTAACCTAGTGATGACCGTTGCTCCTTAAACCCCTAGGGCACGGGTAGTACGCTGCTTCTTGTCCATGGAGCCACTAATATCGTCTTTCACCAACAGGGTATAGAGCAGATCCAACACATACAGTTGGGCAATTTTGGTACCGATAGAGTCACCCTGCATCTGCCCTTGTCGGTTGCCGTTTAACAGCACTGCATCAGCATACTCACACAAGGCGGATTTCGGATTGTGGGTCAACGCAATAGTATAGGCTCCAGCCTCTTTGGCCAAACGCAGCGCCTTGGTGGTTTCTATTGAAGCACCGGAATGGCTGATTCCGAGCGCTAGATCACCGGGTTGTAACAATGTCGCTTTCATGTACATAAAGTGGTTATTGGTAAGTGCATCAACATTAAAGCCGATACGCATGAATTTGTTTTTAGCATCCTCAGCAGTGATACCCGATGAACCCACGCCGAAGATATATATCCCACGCGCTTCGCGGATCTGGCGTGCCACTGTTTCCAAGGTTGAAAAGCTGAGTAGATTCAACGTCTCCGAAAGTACATTGTTAATGCCCTGCTGCAGTTTTTGCCCAATCAACTCCACATTGTCTTGTGGACCAATGTCAGTATCCAAAAGCGAGCGATCACTATGATTCAAAGAGGAAAGCTCAATAGCTAAATCCATCTTGAAATCATGGAAGCCTTTAAAACCGAGCACACGACAAAAACGGATAATGGTCGCTTCGCCAGCATTCACCTTATACGAGAGCTCAGCAATGGATAGCTTGGTCACTTGTTCTGGATTGCGCTGCACAAAATCAGCAATGCGGCGAGCTGATGGCGTCATGCTTTCAAACAGGCTTCCCATCATATCCAGAACTTTTCCTGTTTTTATCGGCAAGTGTTTGGCGACCATAAAATGCTCCATACCATGAATCCAAATCTCTGCTCCAATTCTTACATTTCGCATCGCACTTGTGAAGTAAAGCTCCAATGAGAAGAATGAGAGTAGCCTTGATCTACCGCCCCCATCTCCACTACGCCCAATGAGGGAAGATGTTATCCCAATCACAGTTTGCGTATCTGCCCAACGCTCTTGATGAATACCCATTGCGTGATGAAGCTTTACTCCATAACATCAATTAAACTCCAACATAAACAAAAAGTGTGAAGTTTTACTTCACGGAGATCTAAACGATGGAAAAACTCTCCCGACTGATTGCCGCCCCACATACCCCTTTTGATACTAACGGCAACGTAAATTTCGATAGCATCGATAAAATTGCCGCCCACCTGATCCGTGATGGTGTGAGTGGAGCCTACATCTGTGGCACCACCGGTGAAGGGATCCATTGCTCGGTTGACGAACGTAAAGCCATCGCCGAACGTTGGGTTAGCGCAACGCAAGGTCAGCTGAAGTTGATTGTCCACACCGGAGCACTGAGCATTGTCGATACGCTGGAGCTGACCCGTCATGCTGAAACTTTGGATATTTTTGCCACCTCGGTGATTGGTCCTTGCTTCTTCAAGCCAGGTTCACTGGATGACTTGGTTACCTATTGTGCAACAGTTGCAGCGGCAGCACCGTCTAAAGGTTTCTACTACTACCACTCCGGCATGTCAGGAGTCAGCTTCGATATGGAGCAATTCCTGATCAAAGCCGATGCACGTATCCCTAATTTGTCTGGCCTGAAGTTTAACAGCCCTGACTTGTACGAATACCAACGCTGTCTGCGCGTATGCGACGGCAAGTTTGACATTCCATTCGGGGTGGATGAGCACTTACCTGGTGCTTTAGCCGTGGGAGCTACTAGTGCTGTTGGCAGTACGTATAACTACGCAGCACCACACTTCCTGAAAATCATCGAAGACTACCAAAGCGGCAATCACGATGCGGTTTACCGCGGTATGAACAGCGTGATCGAACTGATCCGCATCTTGGTGGAATTCGGCGGGGTCGCCGCCGGTAAAGCCGCGATGGAGCTGCATGACATCGATGCTGGTGACCCACGTCTACCACTGCGTGCCCTGACCGCCCAGCAAAAGCATATCGTGGTCGAAAGAATGCGTAGCGCGGGGTTTTTGGTTAAGCGCTGAGTGCCTAAAGACGAAATAATGCTGATAACTTCCTGCCAGCAATGAGATGAAAATTTCGGATAAATGTATCAAGAATCCCGGCATTACCGGGATTCTTAGTTTGCAGGACCATTCTCTAGCTATTTAACTACGTCACTGAGCGTATACAACATTTACCACACTACCGAGAGTATGAAGTGTTTGGCGCACTGTCTCTAGATTCCCAATAACTTTGTAACTCCTTGGACCGTGCCAGCATTTACCCGCAGGAAGTAGTAAAGTAAACCTTGACCTTCAGTTACATGACAATAATTTCTGTCAAGAATCATCCCGTAGTCCCGAATTCAGCCAATCAAACCGATACCGTGCCCAAGGTCCTCAAAATGGCGTGGCCTATGATGGATGGCCGGTTGCTCGACCCCCTGACAATTGAAGCAGTATCAATGACAGAGAATGTCCAACGATGAAACTTCCGTCATAAAAATTACATCTATTTAATATCAACATCCTCAACGAACTGTACAGATGACTTGTAAACAACGCCCAGATACAGGAAAAAAACCACCATCTCGGATCATCAGCCAAATTATTACACACTCATCAAGGCCAACTGTACGAAAGCCACAGAAGTATTGCAGGAATAGGTGGTATCACTAACCAAATGCTAAATAACTGACCCTAACTGGGTTACATCTTGCCGGAAGCCATGTGGCGTAATGCATTACTCCACATGGCGACAAAGCCTGAAGTAGTAAGGCTCAATACACGATACTTGCTCCATGTCACTTGTAGAAGTTGTACAAAGTGCAGTGATCTACTATTCGGAACAGCTATTTAGCTATCGGGAGCGGCAACCTGAATGGTCGTAACAAGAATACGTGCCTCGTAACAGAAAGATGGCTTGGTCCCGGGAGTGTTTTGTGCTTTTGTGAATGATCAGATGGATTTCCCTACCGTGTCACATTTGAGCAGGGTATATCCTTGTATATTCAGTACATTTCCTGAACAACGAATCTAATTGGACAACTGAGGTGATCCACCCACCCAGTGATCTTTCAGTATGGAGCATGTCAAATGAAAATCCCCCCTATCGCCATCGCATTGCTGGCCGCCTGCTCGGTTCATGCCGTCAGCCCCGCCAAACCCAACGCCCAGACTATTTACCTCGGGGGGGACATCGTCACCGTCAACGACGCGGTGCCCACTGTCCAGGCGCTGGCCGTCAAAAATGGCCGCATTCTGGCCCTGGGCAGCGAGGCCGACATCCTCAAGCTGCGTGATGAAGGAACCCGGGTGGTCAACCTGCAGGGCAAGACCCTGATCCCGGGCTTTATCGATGCCCATGGTCACGTATTCAACACCGGGATCCAGGCGCTTTCGGCCAATCTGCTGGCCCCGCCTGATGGTACCGTGACAGGTATCGCGGACCTGCAGCAGGCGCTGCTCAAGTGGGTCGCCAAGCTGCAAAACAAGGCGCACGGGATCATCCTAGGATTCGGTTATGACGACTCTCAGCTCAAGGAAAAACGCCATCCCACCCGTCAGGAGCTGGATGTGGTCTCCCGAGATCTGCCGGTGATCATCATCCACCAGTCAGGCCACCTTGCCACCCTCAACAGCAAGGCGCTGGCACTGGCCGGCTTCGGCCCGGACAGCAAGGATCCGGAAGGGGGCAAGATCCGCCGTGAAGCGGACGGCAAGACCCCGAATGGCGTTCTGGAGGAGACCGCCTTCTTCGGCGCCTTGCTGCCGATGTTCGCCAAGTTGAACAACCAGGAAAACGAGGCGATCTTCAAGGCGGGCATGGCGCTCTACGCCAGCTTCGGTTACACCACTGCCCAGGAGGGACGAGCCTCTTCATCCGCCGTCAAGACCATGTACCAACTGGCCCAAAAAGAGAAGCTGCCCCTCGACGTGGCGGCCTATCCCGATATCCAGATCGCGCGGGACGTCATCGCCCCGCCCTACTACGCCCAGCAGTATATGAACGGCTTTCGGGTCGCTGGGGCCAAGCTCAATCTTGATGGTTCCCCCCAGGGCAAGACTGCCTGGCTGACCCAGCCCTATTTCCTTCCCCCTGCCGGGCAAAAAGCCGATTACAAGGGCTACCCCAGCATGAACGACGAGCAGGCTGCCCACTATATCGAACTGGCCCAGCGCAACGGCTGGCAGCTGCTTACCCACGTCAATGGTGATGCAGCCATCGATCAGCTGATCAAGGGGATTGAGGCCAGCGAGAAACAACATGGCAAACCGGATCGCGGCTTCGTCGCCATCCATGCCCAGACTGCCCGCAAGGATCAGGTCGCCTCGTTCCAGCGGCTCGGCATCTTCCCCTCCTTCTTCCCGATGCACACCTTTTACTGGGGGGACTGGCACAGTGATTCCGTGCTTGGCAAGGAGCGGGCGCAGCATATCTCCCCCACCGGATGGGCGCGCGAGCTGGGGATGATCTTCACCTCTCACCACGACTCCCCGGTGGCGCTGCCTGACGCCATGCGGGTCTATTATGCGACCGTCAACCGGATCAGCCGCACCGGACGTCCTATTGGGCTGGATCAGCGGGTCTCCGCTCTGGAAGGATTGAAGGCCCAGACCCTGTGGGCGGCAACCCAATACAAGGAGGAACACGACAAGGGCTCTCTGGAGGTCGGCAAACTGGCGGACATGGTGGTGCTCTCGGCAAACCCACTCAAGGTGAAACCGGAGACCCTTGCCGATATCCGGATCGAAGAGACGATAAAGGAGGGGGTCTCCATTTACCAACGTGGCGGGCAGACCGCTCGGGAATCAACCACCTGCACGGACTCAACTCGTTGCAGCGCAGTGGCCACCACCGCGATGGTGGCCTCAGGGCTATTGCATCATCGGCCACACTAGGCTGCGCTCTCAAAATGCTGGTTTTCTGTCCGCTAATAGTTCCTACAAGTAACGAAGGCAGAAAGCCAGCTTGATAAAAGCAGCAAAACTTCCCGTCAGCTTTTCATATGCTATGTTAAGAGGGGTAAAGAGTCTGGAGCTTCAAACGGCCATTTTATTTGGATCTTCAGGGGATTAATTTACTGGTATGAATGTGCCATCTGCGCTCCAGATACGATAACGCACTTCAACATCTTTTGGGGTATAAACAACAATTGGAAGTTTACTGTTATAGCGCTCAAAACGGTTGGCGTTATGAATCGCCACAAATTTTTCTCTTGAGTTGTTGTCGGAGCAAGCCATCAAAGTTGATACCTGTTGACTTACGCTGGTTAGCACAAAGTAGTTGTAGCCCCATCCCTGTAGCGTCTTGGACTCTAGGTTTCCGCCCATCGTGTAACTGTTGCAATCGACCTTCATGGTTTTACCCATAGATAGCTCTACTTGAAAGTTACTTTCATTTTCGATTACGGGTAGAAAAATAACGTAGCGAACCTGGCCTTTTTCAGCGGATGGGTAAGGTGCTACATCTTTAATTTTTAGCATCCTTTCCATCGAATTCGACAGTGTACTGTCGCTAAAAACACTTAGTATCGCTACAATAACTGCAAATTTTTTTCTCACTTTCAAATTTCCTTTTTACAATACCAAACAACAACACCATCGGTCACCCTGTAGTGGTCAACTACACCCGGACACACACCTGAAAAACCAACTCTGCATATAAATAACAATTATGCGTTATCGTAGTCAATTTACCATATATCTTCAAAGTTGGGAGTTAACCCTAGGCTAACTCTATTAAAATAAAATCTAGGCATGGGAATACATTTACATTCTTCGTCAATCACCACTCCAAAATAAAAATTATATTGTCAACCAGCTGATGCGCTATAAAATTCGAGACCGCAATAATTCTCATTGAATTTATTCAATGCATAGTCAAATTTATATGAGTTCACTCCTAACTTTACATATATACTACTACCTAAAGAAACAGGATACCGGGCATCACGTGCCACAAATACATTTATAATAGACGTCTTTCATATCATTTAAAGTATCGTCAAAATCGCATTCCTCCCCGCATTCCTCCCCTAGAACCCAGAGGTCTTCCTGAGTCCACGCCTAGACAATTATTCAACATATAGCGACGATATATATCGCCAGTAACACTATCGTCAGCGTCACTATCACTTTTGTATTTGAATGACTGTGCACCATAACCAACTGTTCTACCTACAATGTGATGATGTGGCTCTGCGATAACTAATATAGAATGGTTGTTCAGCAGCGCTACAACTTATCGATATCAACACTAATGATGCTGTAACATGACATATAAATTTCAAAAATAAATCCCAGCATCCAATTGATGCCATTTACAGACATCAATTCCGAGCAACCAAAGCACACGAAAACAAAGCAAAATCACCACTAAAATCACATAAATAGACGATTTACACCAACGAAACCCAAAAAAGCAAAACATAAAGTTAATGTAACAAGATGTAACCTTGGGGTTGTTTTCGGGAATAACTAATAAAATGGTTACTCCAACGACTGAAAACTGACATAGTAATAGACGAAAAATAGGCTTTCTGGATGAGACCGACAGCTGTCACTATCACGATCGCTGAAACTATCGAACACATGATCCCATTACCGATGATATACTTTCAGCAAGGAACGTATATCAAGCATTCAACGCATATAGTGTTGAATAATGGAATAAAACAATGATGCTGATTTCGTATTTAAACAATCACTACGAATAACAAAGAAAACACACACCTATTCTGCGGATAGCACCTCACGCTCTGTTTCTTTACCCATCTCAGTTAACCAGTGTAGAACCTCAGAAAAATCACGGCTCCCCTTGTGCCCTGTCATTGACATAAGAACATATTCACTACCGTCTTCTATAAACCCATATGGAGCAACCAATGTTCCATTTATAATGTCGTCAGCCACTAAAGCCAGAGGGCCGATCCCCACACCGACCCCAGCCACTGTAGCCTGGAGACTGAGGTAAAAATGTTCGAAGCAAAGCTCAGATACAGAGTTCAATTGGACGCCACTTTTTGATGCCCAGTCCTGCCAAGCCCCCAATCTGGTCGCACTATGAAGTAAAACACTATTAATTTCCCGATCAGTCATCGTCAACGAAGCGATCCCAGGTCGGCATACAGGTCCCACACGTTCTTTCAAAAAGGGCTCAACAACGATTGAACTCCCAATCGGAAAATCATTCCGTCGTATGGCCAAATCAATGCCTTCACGTAAAAACTCAACAGCCCCCCCAGCAGAAACAAACTGTAACTCTCTTTCCGGCCCTAATGCTTGCTGCAGACTCACCAGCCTAGGAATAAGCCAACGAATGAGGAACGTTGGTTCGCATGATATGACTAGCGGTCGGCGTGGTACTTGATACCGACATGCCCGCTCAATCGCTAATTGCAGTGTATCTAAGCCCCTGCTGATGTCCTCAGCCAATGTCAAGGCTTGCTCAGTCGGGATAATTTTTCTGTTTTTTCGCAAAAACAATGGAAATCCCAACATAACTTCTAACTCTCGAACAGCCCTGCTGACAGCCCCATCAGTGAGGTGCAACGTTTGCGCCGCTTTTGAAATACTGCCATGTTTGACCGTCGCTTCAAATGCCCGCAACACGGACAGATTAGGTAAACGCTTTGCGTTCATATACAACCCCATCACTTGAGTTTTACTCAACTATTCATGGTACAAAAATCGTTTTTATCGGACAAGCACAAACGACAGAATGATGCAGGCTTACTAAAGAGAATGGAAAAAGTAAACATGATTGCAATACTTGCTGATGATTTAACCAGTGCGCTTGATGGTGCGGCGCCCTTTGCAGGTAAAGGATTATCTGCTCGAGTCATGTTGCAGATCCCAACATCGCCTGAACACACTGCCGATATTATTTCTTTTGACTTAAACTCGAGATTTCTGGCACCAGAAGAATCATCGCATCGCTTCGAACTAGCAGCAGATATCGTGAAGCATGCCGATATTATTTACAAAACAATTGACTCAACACTTCGTGGAAACTTGGGTTATGAAACTCGAGGTACTTTAATTGGCAGCAAGCGTAAGAAAGCTTTAGTGATACCAGCGTTTCCTGATGCTGGGCGTACAACCATAAAAGGAATGCAATATGTTCATGGTCTTTTACTTGAACACACCGAGTTTGCACAAGATCCAACACATCCCATCACTACAAGCTCGGTAGCGAAGCGAATGGAAGGCCTTGATAGTATGCTCTATCATATTTTTGACGCAGAAAGCAATGAAGATATTGATGTTATACTTCACAATGAAGGTCTTTTATCACCTGTTGTATGGGTAGGCTCACCAGGAATAGCGAGTGCATTATCGCGAGCAGTTAATAAAACTAAAGAAACTCGCCCATTACAAATGCAAACTGACGTGTCGCGAGTACTAGTTATTGTTGGAAGCCTACATCAGACCAACCAAGCACAGATCAACAGATTATTACGCTCAGATTCTGACGCATACCTTATTACAGTCACCGATGATATAACGTCCGATGCAGTTGCACATGAGATTAGCACTGCCTTTTTAGATCATTCGGTTGTTTGTATCATTACATCTCGCGAACGTAAAAAAACAGCTACGTTGTCCTCTACCCCTTCTGAAAAATTGGGGGAGATTGTCGCTCTTTGTGCAAGTTTGTTCAATGGGTTAGTTGTCACTGGAGGAGACACTGCGCGTCAAATTGTTGATGCAATAAATGCATCTTCACTGGATTTACTTGGAGAGGTCGAGCCTGGTGTGCCTTTTGGAATATTAAATACCCCTGAGCGTAATATTCCATTTTCGACCAAGGCTGGCGGCTTTGGCAATGAAGAGACTTTATTCCAATGCGTACAAGCACTACGTATAAAAAGGATAACTACTCATGAAAAATTCTAAATGCCCTTTCGTTATTACTATGGGAGATCCTGCAGGCATTGGACCTGAAATTATTGCTAAGCTAGCAGCAAAAGAGTCCGTTGCGACTCCATATTTTGTTATTGGCGATCCACATATTTTGCGCACAGCTGCAGATAAAGTTGGTGTGCACTTAAAAATTCATGAGCTATCTCCATCACTTGAAGGTTTTCATGATGCGTGGCATCGGGGAGAACTGTCGGTATATTCTGCAGGTATCGCACTACCCGATGATCTACCGATAGGGCAAGTCGATGCACGTGCAGGTGAAGCGTCCTATAGTTGGGTAACAGCCGCGATTGACCTAGCATTAGCAGGTAGTATTGCTGGTATTATAACTGCTCCTATAAATAAAGAAGCTATGCGATTAGCAGGGCTTCACTACCCAGGGCACACGGAGATTCTCGCAGAACGTTCCGGCGTGTCTGATTTTGCGATGATACTGGCTAATGATGAACTGCGCGTTATTCTTGTATCCATTCATGTCTCTTTGCAAGATGCCATTCAGGCGGCCACAATTGAAAATGAACTGCGAACATTCCGTTTAGCACAAGAGGCCTGCTTGGCTTTTGGCATAGAAAACCCACGCATTGCCGTAGCTGGACTTAATCCACATGCAAGTGAAAATGGCCTTTTTGGCCGAGAAGACCTTGATGTAATCGTACCTGCGATCAATCAAGCCAAGCGGGAAGGTTTAAACATCAGTGGCCCTTGGCCAGGTGATACTATTTTTATGCGAGCCCGAAGAGGAGAGTTCGATATTGTTGTAGCACAATATCATGATCAAGGTCTTATTCCAGTTAAATATCTCAGTGTTGACCATGGTGTAAATATTACCATCGGACTGCCTTTTATCCGAACTTCCGTCGATCATGGAACCGCATTTGACATAGCGGGAACCGGGAAAGCGAAACACCTCAGTTTACTTTATGCCTTTAAACAAGCAGAAAAGATGATTGCATTCCAGCAAAAATAACGATTGAAAATGCTTAATAAATACAGAGGAAATAAAATGAATCAGCCTATATTTATTTTTATGTTAACACGCAATGACAGCACAATACCCGATGCACTTGATAAAGTTAAAGAGGTATTGTCAGCTGGTATCAAACATATCGGATTCAAAGATATCGGTCTGCCATTTGAACAACTACAGGCACTGTCTAAAGCTATCCGAGATGGTGGTGGAACAGTTTATCTTGAGGTTGTTAGCTTAGATGAGGAAAGTGAAGTAAACTCAGCTAAAATTGCATTAGATCTGGAGGTTGATGTTTTGATGGGCGGAACTCGCCCAGAAAAAGTTCTTCCGATAATAAAAGGTACTAATATCCATTATTATCCCTTTGCTGGAAAAATTTCAGGTCACCCTAGTGTACTAGAAGGAAGCATTGATGAAATAGTCATTAACGCTCAACACAATGCAAACCTTGAAGGAGTCTCAGGATTAGATCTGTTGGCTTATCGATTCAAGGGAGACGTACCAGCGTTGATAAAAAATGTCTGCAGCGCAGTCAACAAACCCATATATATCGCAGGTTCCATAGATAGCAAAGAGAGAATAGAAGCGGTAGTAAAAGGTAATGCCGTCGGTTTTACTGTGGGAACAGCAGCACTCGATGAAGTATTCCAGACAGAAAAAAAAGGCTTGGCGGCACAAATAAAGACCATTAATAATCTCATCAAAGAAGCATTGTGAAGAAATGGGGTATCTACCATAGAGGAAACCTAAGTTTCCTTCTTGACATAAAAACATTCTTTATGAGGATAGAATATAAAGTTTTGTAAATTATAAACTTCATCTCCCCCCTGACTTGGCAGGGGGGTTAATGGAAAATTGTTCACTCACCATAGGATCCAATTATGATACTTATTCTCAAACTCATAGCAGGTATCCTCGCAGGCCTCACACTTGGTTTCTACGCACCTGAGTGGGTGATATATTTACTGTTTACAGCCAAGTTAATCATCAGCAACTTGATCACGTTTACTATTCCGCTCATCATCCTCTTCTTCATCATGAGCGGCATCGCCAGCCTGCCGAAAAACTCCGGCAAGCTGCTGGGCAAAACCGTGGCCCTCTCCTACTGCTCCACCATTCTGGCGGGGCTGTTCGCCTTTACCGTGGCGAGCCACCTGATCCCGCAGCTGACCACCGCTGCCGAGCCCACTACCGCCGAGGCGGTCAAGCTCGCCTCCTACGTCAATCTGGAGATCCCGCCTCTGTTTGGCGTGATGTCCGCGCTGGCCGCCGCCTTCGTGTTCGGTATCGGCATCAGCGCCACCCAGGCCGCCGATCTGCGCCGGGTCGCCGATCAGGGCCGTGACATCATCGACCGCCTGCTGGCCAAGGTGATCATTCCGCTGCTGCCGTTCTACATCGCCGGCGTCTTTGTCGAGATGACGGTGGAAGGCACCGTACTCGCCACCCTGAAAACCTTCGGCGTGGTGCTGGTAATGGCCATCCTGATGCACTGGGTATGGCTCTCCGTACTGTTCGTCGGTACCGGTCTGGCCCTTGGCCGCTCTCCGGTCCAGCTTATCAAGAACATGCTGCCCGCCTATTTCACCGCACTGGGTACCATGTCGAGCGCCGCCACCATTCCGGTCGCCCTGCAATCGAGCAAGAACAACGGCGTGAGCGACGGCATCGCCAACTTCACCGTGCCGCTGTGCGCCACCATTCACCTCTGTGGCTCCACCATTACCCTGGTGACCTGCGCCACCGCGGTAATGTTCCTCTCCGAGCATCTGGCCATTCCGGGCATCGAGACCATGCTCCCCTTCATCATGATGCTGGGGGTGATCATGATCGCCGCCCCGGGCGCGCCAGGTGGTGGCGTGATGTCGGCGCTGGGCCTGCTCACCTCCATGCTCGGTTTCGATGAAACTTCCATCGCCCTGATGATCGCCCTATATCTGGCACAAGACAGCTTCGGTACTGCTTGTAATGTTACTAGCGATGGAATAATAGCCTTGTGGATTGAACGTTTTTCTGATGCTAAGGTTATCTAAGAAAATAATACAACAAGATAATTAATAATGGTTTCATAAAGCAACATATTATATATGCACACTAATTACATCTTGTGAATTATTTATAAGTAATGAGTTGCAAACTTTTTACAAGGCCAATAAAAATGTCCACTAAAAGGTTGTTGAACATTAATCAAAAAACCAAAGTAATTATCATGCGACATTAATTATAAGCTTTTAATCATGGAGTTCATCATACCGATGACATGGCAATAATATGACACATAGAAGCACCCAAGAAAAATGCAATGACATATTGTATTTTTTAAATATACATAAAAAACCAGTCAGTACAACACATGTTAGCAAAGAAATAAATATCACTATATATCAAGCCCGCTATTATCTAAAAAAACTAGCAATGGCCGGACTAGTTAAAGAAATCCGTAAAAGAAAAGGAGTAACATCCCTATGGTTAAGTTATAATTAAATCACATCTCACAAGAAAGGCTAAAAAACTGTTCTTAATAGTACTACATGTACAATTTGTACAGATCTAGTTATCACCTGACACCGGCCTCAAACCGGTGTCTTGTTTACGCTACTTTAGAGCGCACTTCCTTCGGTATCAATTTCAGACCCTTCTTGAACATCCTGTAGGGGGTTTGACCCTCCATCATCCTGCCCTGATGTGGCCGCTCGGTGTTGTAGTGTTCCAGGTAGCTATCCAGGTCTGTCTGCATCTGCTCCACCGACTCATGCCGAGTCGTTCTCCCCTTGATACGAAAGTGCTCATCCAGCAGGGTGCGGTGCAGCAGCTCGATAAAGCCGTTGCTCTGCGGCCTGCGCATCTTGGTTGTCTGGTGCTCAATTCCCTCCAGTTGCAAGAACAGCTCGTAGGGATGAGGTGTCCTGACAAGATCGGACAGTCCCGGATCAAGCAGCCTGAGCTGTTCTCCAATACCTCTTGTTAAACTCCGCCGGGCTGACATTGCCAAGTCGTGAATGCCGACGTTGGCGGTTGTAAAAAATCTCTATGTATTCCTGAATCGCTGCCTTGGCCTCCGCTCTCGTCTTGAATCTATGGTGGTGAACCAGTTCATTTTTAAGAGACCCCCAGAAGCTTTCTATCGGGGCATTGTCGAAGCAGTTCCCCTTGCGTGACATGGAGGTCTGCATGCCAAATTGTACCTGGAGAGCCCGGTAAGCCTTGGCACAGTACTGACTGCCCCGGTCTGTGTGATGAATAAGCCCAACTGGTGGCCTCTTCTGCTGCACAGCCCGAAACAGCGCCTGACTGACCAACCCGGTGGTCATTCGCTCTCCCATCGCATAACCCACTATCTCACAGGTAAACACATCCTTGAGACCAGCCAGATAAAGCCAGCCTTCGTCGGTGGCGATATAGGTGATATCACCGGTCCAGACTTCGTTAGGCTTCGTCGGCGCAAAGACCTGACCAAGGAGATTCTCCGCCACAGGCAGGGAATGAGCAGAATGGGTTGTCGCCTTGAATTTGCGCTTTTGTTTGCAAGACAACCCCATTTCACGGCGCAATCGCCCAATTCGGTCCCGCCCAGCGTAAAATCCTTCGGCGGCCAACTCAGCTTGTAAACGCGCTGCGCCATAGGTCTGGCGCGTCTTGCTGTGAGCAGCCCGAATGGCGACCTTGAGTCGTTCATCTTCTTGTTGGTGCAGTGACTGTGGACGCTGGCGCCAGTGGTAGAAGCCCGCACGAGAGACCTCCAGCACACGACAGATAACGGAAATGGGATAGAGGTCCTGCTGCTTGGCTATCCACGCGTACTTGGCAGTGACTCCTGAGCAAAGTACGCGGCTGTAGATTCAATTGATCAA
>NZ_JBHFMW010000052.1:0-6030 GCF_041929505.1 Aeromonas sp. MdU4
GGCCTGGCAAAACGGGGGCGACCATCTATGCCCAAATCGATGCTGCCTGAATGGAACTAACTCAAGACTTGGTGATCTGATTACCACCATCCTCTTCAAGTCTGCATCATGGGCACGTCTCTTCACCCAATCACTAACTGGCCTCAATACAACAAGTCTCTGATTAACCGCGGTTCACCCACGAAGATATCCTATTAAAAAGTTACTTATTCGTGGACGTTTACACAATTGGATTTACAGGCTCGCCGATTGCGAGGTGGTCCTTAATTATTAAGTATCAGGCTCCAATAACTCCCAACGCCCGCTCTTACGCGGCCCAACAAAACGTAATCGTCCAGCCTTGACCAGCACTGTAACAGCTCTCTCCACCGTGCTGGTCGATTTGCCAATCCGCACAGCCACTTGCTTGAGAATCATGGTCGGCTCAGCTGCCAGCTCAACCAAGATTACCTCCGGCGTTTCTACCCGCATATTTTCCTGATGAGATGAAACCGCTGCAGGTTGAATCGCAATCGCTTGGGCAAGTGCTTCCAGAAAAAAGAGGATGAACGCTGTGCAATCACTGCTGCTATCAGCCTGACTTAGATGCCGATAGTTGTGCTCTTGCCGCGCCTTGATCACCGTCTGCCATAAGCGCACCATTCGACGAGGGATCTGGTTCGCGGGGGCGCCATATGCACCAACTGCTCATCTCGATATATTTCCACCCCACCGTTGCGCCAGTGACCCGCATCATCACAGAGTCCACGTATCAATAGTCCGTGAGCCAGCATAAATCATCAGCTGAAGCCGGATCCCAATCAGGCATTGCCTCATAGGCAGCAAACGCATTACGAACCGCCTGGATCTCACGGGGAAGCCCAAGTACCGTCTTACCATCAATCACTGCCGTCACCAGATCTACACTCAGGGTATTTGCTCAATAGCCAGGAAAGCTTGAATCGTGCAGAGCCGATTCTCCCAACGCAGCATTTACCGACAAGAGGCGAAGATCGCAGCTGTAGATTGATTATATCGAGATGTTTTAAAATCCAATCAGGTGTCATGGTTCCAATGACGAGCTGTCGCCGGTAGAGTTTGAAAGGCAATTTGTTTTTCAGAAAAAGGGAATTTCGAAATACCCGAGGCTATTCAGAATAGCAGGTGAGATTCAATGGAACCGTCAAGATGAAGCAGTATTAGGATCAGTTATTGAGTTATCGGTGCTATAGAAGCAAGCGGAAGCGCCAAACGCCCCCAGACCTACCAATGCTAAGTAATAAGCTGGAACAAGTGGCTCACCTGTGAAATCCGTCAGCCAAGTCAGTACCAACGGAGTTGTGCCTCCAAAGAGGGCGTTAACCGTGTTAAAGCCAAAGGCAAAGCCACTGTAGCGGATCTCGACCGGAAACAGCTCAGCAATAAAGCAGGCCAGTGCCCCGTCGTTGATCGAGAGCAGCAGCCCGAAAAACGGGACAATCAACATCATGGCCGACAACGACAACGACAACGACGACGCAGCCGTGAGCTGGGAGAAGACCGGAACGCTCAGCACGATAAAGGCGAATGATGCGAGCATTAGCATACGCGGCCGCCCGAAACAGTCCGAGAGATACCCAGCAAAAAACACAAAGACACCGTAGACCATCAGGGTGAAAATGGTGACCAGCACCGAGAGCCGGAACGACACTCCGAGCGTTGCTGTAAGGTAGGTGGGCATGTAGCTCAGTAGGAAGTAAAAGCCTACTGCATTGAGTGAGGTAACGCCGAAGAGCACCAGCAGTGCACGCTTGTAGTGGCGAAGCAGCGTCACGATGGGAGCCTGCACCGTCTTGCCGGAGGATTGAAACACACTGAACTCCGGCGTGTCTTCCAGGTTCACCCTGATGTAGCGACCGATGATCCCCATCGGAGCGGCAATCAGAAACGGGATACGCCATCCCCACGACTCAAGCTGGTCAACCTCCAGCATGCCTTGCAGCAACGCCACGCAGAGGGCGCCAGCGAGCAGCCCGATTGCGGTGCTGGCCGGGATCAGGCCGACATAGAGGCCGCGCTGGTGCTTCGGTGCATACTCGGCGATAAAGATGACGCTCCCCGCATACTCTCCCGAGGCAGAAAAGCTCTGCACCAGTCGGCACAGACAGAGCAGCAGCGGCGCTACAAACCCGATGCTGGAGTATGAGGGGAGCAGTGCGATACCAAAGGTCGAAGCTGACATCAGCAAGATGGAGATCGAGAGCACGTTGCGCCGGCCGACCCGATCCCCCTGGTGCCCCCAGAACACACCGCCCAGCGGCCGCACCACAAATGAAAAGGCGAAGATGGCAAAGGTCGCCAGCAGTCCCGCAGTCTGGTCCTCATAGGGGAAAAACACCCTGGAGATCACAATAGCGAGATAGCCATAGACCGCGTAATCGAACCACTCGATAAAGTTACCGATAAAGCAGGCGGTTGCCACCTTGTGCAAGGTACTTCGGGAGGTATCCTGTTCCATCGTTTCCTGCATACGCCCCCTCATAACGGCTGCTGCGCGGGTTTGACCTTGCGCCCGGTCAGCGAGACCAGGATCTCGGCCATACCTCCCAGCACAATCAACCCGCCACCGACAAACTGCATGGTCGAGAGTGGCTCGTCATAGAGCACCAACCCAATAAACAGCGCGGCTACTACGCATTCCCAGTAGGAGACACAGGCAAACTCCACCGCCTTGAGGTGGCGGATAGCGATGGTACAAGTACCAAGCGCCCCGAAGCCACAGACGAAACCGATAGCAATCCACCAGAGCCAGTCGCTGCAGCCCATCTGGGCAAGGCTCGGCGTGGTAAAGGTAAAGAGCACCACAATGCCGATCAACGCGAAGACAAAATTCCAGAAGGCGCGGATATCGCCTGGGATCTCGGTGCGCAGTCGGCCAAAGAAGAGAAACAGGCCGTAACCTACCCCCGAATAGAGCGCCAGCATGTCGCCAAACAGCGTCTCTTCCGAGAACGTCATGGAAAAATGGACACCGCTGGCATCAACCGAGATCAATCCGACGATAAACAGCATCCCCGTAAAAACCGAAACCACCGCCAGCCAAGTAGAGAACTTCATCCGCTCTTTAAGAAAGATGACCGCCAACAGGGTCGAGATGATAGGGCCGATGTAGATAAAAAAGACCGCGTTGGCAATCGAAGTGTGTTGGGTCGCCGCCACATAGGCAGAGAGGCTGTTCCCCATAAAAAAGCCGCTCGCCATCACGCTAAACGAGAGTGCATAGCGGCGAAGCTCCCCCAGCCGGCCACGATAAACGATGAGCCCGATAAAAAAGGCGGCGCCAAACAGCATCCGCGAGAAGGCGATAAAATCACCCTGAGCATTGATATGCCGAGCAAAAAACCGACAAAGCCCATCAAGCTAGCCGCCACAAAGGCGTTGAGAAAACCAATTTTCTTGTCTATCGGGGCATGCGCCATCTCCCCGTGCGACAGTACAATTTCTGACATCCTGTTGCCCCCCACATCTTTGGAGAAAAGCCCAATCCAGGCAGAATCAGGCTTTGGTTACACCACAGAAGACTACACTCGGGTTACATCGAGCCCGCTCTGGTTGGGGAAGTAGTCAAGACAACCTCCTTCCCGATACACATCTGCCGTCGCACAGTGCAGGCCGCCACCAAACGGATAGGCATCACGGAACGGCACCGGGATGACGTTCATACCCAGCTTATCCATCTGCTCCATCTGGTGCACTTCAGAGGCTTCCACCACCACGGTCCTGTGATCGAGCACCAGACAGTTCATCGAGAGCCAGACCGAGCTGTAGCAAAGCGCTGGCGGCTCGGTATGAGCCGGCTTGGCCGCCTCGACTATTTGCCAGTCGTTCTTCTCGAAGATGGCGCGCTGCTCCTTGGGCAGGGGACGTACCGGGTTGTTGATGATGAGACCAGGGCGCAGCGGCACAAAGGTCGCATCGATGTGGATCGGGTACGGATCCCCCGGGAAGTTCACCGCATGTATGCGCAGCTCGGGATATTTGCGCTTGAACCACTCCATCGCCTTGCGGTTGGTGGTCAAGCCATGCTGGATGAAAAGATCCTTGCCAAGGCGCATCACATCGGCGGCATCAAACAGGATCTCGTTTTCGGTGGTGACAAAATCCTTGTTGGCGGTGCGCATCAGACGCTCTTCAAGCGTGATCTTCTCGTCGTAATAGTTGTGCTTGTAGGACTTGTCATTGAGGCGCGGACGCGGAGCCTGACTCCAGAGGAATTCGGGGTCTTCCTCGAAATAGCGGCTCAGCAGCGAGCGAAACGCCAGGTACTCCCAGTAGCGACAGCGAAACGACATGGCGGCCTCAATGATCTCGTTGCCGATGGTGAGCAAGGTGTCACGCGGTGGCATACAGGTCATCATGGAGTCGGTTCGGAAATCCGGCGTGATCACCGGCTGGTTCCACTGGAGCGGCTCGGGGCGGTCCACCCGAACACCGCGCTCCTGAAGGATACGGGCAAGATAGTCTAGCTGGGCATTGGCCTTTTCTACAGTTTCGAGCGGCCGAGGGCCCCACATGCCACGCATCGGGCTATCTATGGGCACCTTTTCCGATGTAGCCGGCTCTTCGGGTGGAATGCAGCTGTGGTCAGCACGACCGACGATAACATGTTTGAGAGGATCGAAGTCGTTCCACGAATTCACAATCTTAGCCATACAATCACCTACCTTGTTCATGTGGGCAAGTTCGTCTGCTTGCATGACCATTGGAATATTTTCATCCCGCGCTGTAATTACACAATTGTGCCAACAAGCATCAAATTTAGATCACCCCCAGTAGCAATGGTTGGTTTCTGTGATGCAACCGGCATATTGCACAAAAAAAATTAAAACGCTATATTTTCTCCCTAAGTCATCTTACTAACCTCAGTAATACAATTAGTTAGGAATGGCGTTGTTTCCTAAATCGATATTGTAGTGGTCAACTAAATCCGGACACTTGGTTAGGCCGTTCTTCGGCTTTTGCTGGCGGTATCCCGTCATTGTGGCAATGTGGACGCCGCCAGTTGTAGTAATCCATCAGGTAATAACTGATATCTCGTTTCGCCTCTCGCAAGCTCATATATTCCATAGCCGGGAGCCACTCTGACTTCAGGCTTCTGAACAACCGCTCCATCGGGGCATTGACGCTCCTATGTCAACAAACTCGCGCTGAGTCAGCTAAATCGGCCAAGATCAAAGGGTAGAGTTCTCTGACGATATAGCGTTTCAAACAACGCTGGATCTCTTTCGAAAATAAGCCTTGGGCGCTACGTCGTGCGACGTAAGATTGGGTTTGTGGATCTCCCCGCATCCGGACCATTGCAATCGTCCATAACGCATTATTTGCTGCACGGTTACCACCTCGGTTTAAGCGATGTCGTATGGTTTTTCCCGAGGATGCGGGTAAAGGATTAACCCCACAAAGTGCCGCAAGCGATGCTTCATTTCTTAACCGTTCCGGGTTATCGCCAGCCGTTGAAAGCAGCACCGCTGCGGTTTGAGGGCCGACGCCAAATTGCTCGCGCAGACGACGAGCATGTTGATGGGTCAAGGCATCCAACATGGCATCAAGTTTTTCAACTTCGTCTGCCAATAGCAGCCAACGCTTGGCCAGCAGACACAGGGTAGTCGTTAACGTATGCAGGAGTTCAGTGGTACCCAATGACCTCACTCGTGCGCATCCCTTTGCACAGTCAGCGGGCTTGCTTTTCCAGAGTCGTTCACGAACATCCTGGGGGGCACTGACAAGCAATGCTCTGAGTTGATTCATTGCCTGCGTTTTGGCTTTGACGGCGCTGCGTCTGGCTACTGATACCACTCGCATCATTTCTGCCGCGCCTGACTGGGTCTTTGCTATCGCGTTAGCACTACCGGAAAGAACGGATCTCGCTGCACTTTCAGCATCGGTAGGATCCGATTTCCCCTGAAGCCTGCGTTTGGAGCGGTCAGGGCGATTAACGTCGAAGACTTCGATACCATGCTTGCGCAGTACACTGGCCAAGCCAGCACCATACGTGCCTGTGCCTTCAACGCC
>NZ_JBHFMW010000053.1:0-26490 GCF_041929505.1 Aeromonas sp. MdU4
GGCCGCTCGGGAACCCCTCCCCAAGTGCGAGGCGCATACTAACAGATCTTCGCTCTTTGTGAACCCCTTGGCGTGCTTCTGGCAGCAAAAAATGACTGTTCGTCGATTTTTTGATACATCGTGCTCAAAATTCAGACTTATCAGCAAGTTGTGCGCTGCTTTTCTATGCAATTTCGCTGCAGGCTTTGGTCGGCGAGTTCCGGATTGTTTGAGGGCAAAGCAAAAAGACCGCCGGACGTGGCGGTCTTTTTTTCAGGATTGAACGTGATGTCTAGCGCGATGATCAGCGCTGGAACGGGTAAACGGGGCCCAGTTTCAGGATCTGGGTCAGCTCGTCCAGCGCGCTGCGAGACTCCTGCACCAGAGTCGGGTCACGCAGGTCGTCGAGGGTTAAGCGGTCGCGGTAGTGGCGATCCACCCAGCCATCAAGGCGGGCGAACTGGTTGTTGTTGATCAGGCAGGCCGGATTGACCGCGGCAAGCTCCTGATCGTTCATGGCAACTCGCAGCCGCAGGCAGGCCGGGCCGCCGCCATTGCGCATGCTCTGCTTCACGTCCATGTAGTGAACGGCCTTGATAGGCGTGTTCATGGTCAGCAACTTGTTCAGGTACGCCGACACCGCCGGATTGTCGCGGCATTCGGTAGGGGCGATGATCGCCATCTCGCCGGAGGGTAGCGTGAGGATCTGGGTGTTGAACAGGTAGGATTTCACCGCATCCAGCACGGATACCTCGGCAGTCGGCACTTCGATAAAGTGCAGCTCTCCTTCACCAAACTTGCCGCGGATCTCGTCCAGTACCGTCTCGGTATTGAGGAACGCCTGCTGGTGGAAGAACAGCACGTTCTGGTTGCCCACCGCGATTACGTCGTTGTGGAATACCCCCTGATCGATCACCTCCGGATTTTGCTGGATAAACACCACACTCTCCTCGCCAAGGCCGTGCAGGCGGGCGATAGCCTGGCTCGCTTCCAGTGTCTGGCGGGCCGGGTAGCGCTTCGGCGCCGGGCGGGAGAGATCAAAGGCGCTGCGGCCATAGACGAACAGCTCTACTCCCGCTTCCCCGTAGGCACGGCAGAGACGGGTGTGGTTGGCCGCCCCCTCGTCGCCGAAGTGGTCGTTCTCCGGCAGATGGAGGTGGTGGCTGAAGTGACGGGCGTTATTAAACACGGCGCGCAGGATCCGGCCAGTGACGTCCGGCTCCAGGGAGCGGTGAAACTTGTTGGTCAGGTTGGCAGGGGTGAAGTGAATGCGGCCATCCTGAGTATCGGCACTTGGGGAGACGGTGGCGGCGTTGGCGGTCCACATGCTGGAGGCCGAATAGCAGGCGGCCAGCACGGCAGGGGCCTGTTTGGCTGCCTGCTCCAGTACTCGGGCATCGCTGCCGGTAAAGCCGAGGCGGCGCAGGGTTGCAAGGTCTGGCCGCTCCTGCGGTGCCAATACCCCCTGGATCATGCCAAGCTCGGTCAGCGCCTTCATCTTGCGCAGCCCCTGTTTGGCAGCCTCTTTTGGATTGGAGGCCTCCTGGGCATTGCTCTGGGAGGCAACGTTGCCGTAGGAGAGGCCAGCATAGTTGTGAGTCGGGCCGACCAGACCGTCGAAATTGACCTCAAAGTGCTTCATTGGGTACATCCTTTCGATTTTTATGATGGGTAGCGGTTCCTTCCGCGCACAATGCGTCGGGGTTGGGCCATTATAAAGAGATTTTATGTTTTTGTAACAAGCTGGTAACTGACAGCTATTTTTATGTCGTTTCAGATATAAAAAGAGGGGCCGTATGGCAGAAAATTGAAAAAGCGGTTGCGTCTGACCTGTTGCCTTCGCATTAATAAATAAAGCAGCAATAAAAGAAGCTGTGTGGTTCGGGCTGGTCGGGCAAATTTGCTTACAAGATTGCTTTTTCGCGCCAAATCTCTTATACAGCCCCACAAAACCGCACACCAACCCCGTCGGGTGCAATGAGGATAATAGTTACAGCATGGGCAAATCACTGGTCATAGTGGAGTCTCCGGCCAAGGCCAAGACGATCAACAAATATCTGGGCAAGGACTACGTGGTGAAATCCAGCGTGGGTCATGTTCGCGATCTGCCCACCAGCGGCAGCGCCAGCACCGAGCCCAAGAAACCTGTCATTCGCGGCATCAAGTTGAGCGAAACCGAGAAGGCTGCCAAGGATCGCAAGGCCCTGTTTGCCCGGATGGGTATCAATCCGACCGCTGGCTGGCAGGCTAACTACCAGATTTTGCCCGGCAAGGAGAAGGTGGTCAGCGAGTTGCAAAGTCTGGCCGAGAAAGCCGACACCATCTATCTCGCAACCGACTTGGATAGAGAAGGAGAGGCGATCGCCTGGCACCTGCGCGAGATCATCGGTGGCGATGACAGCCGCTACAAGCGCGTGGTGTTCAACGAGATCACCAAGAGCGCCATCAAGGAGGCGTTTGCCCAGCCATCCGAACTCAATATTGACCGTGTCAATGCCCAGCAGGCCCGTCGTTTCCTCGACCGCGTGGTGGGTTACATGGTCTCCCCGCTGCTGTGGAAGAAGCTGGCCCGCGGTCTCTCCGCAGGTCGGGTACAGTCCGTTGCGGTGCGCCTCATCGTAGATAAAGAGCGCGAAATCAAGGCGTTCGTACCGGTCGAGTTCTGGGATCTCAACGCCGACCTGCTGACCGCCGAGAAGAGCGAGCTGCGGATGGAAGTGGTCAGCCGCAACGGTGCCGACTTCAAGCCGGTAACCCAGGCCGAGACCTTTGCCGCCGTGGCTGCCCTGGAAGGGGTCGACTACAAGGTAGTGAACCGGGAAGACAAGCCGACTGGCTCCAAGCCTTCCGCGCCGTTCATCACCTCCACCCTGCAGCAGGCGGCCTCTACCCGGCTGAGCTTCGGGGTCAAGAAGACCATGATGATGGCCCAGCGTCTCTATGAAGCGGGTTACATCACCTATATGCGTACCGACTCCACCAACCTCAGCAAAGAGGCGGTTGAAGCGGTGCGTGAATATATCGGCGAGCAGTATGGCGCAGCCTATCTGCCAGCCGAGCCGAATTTGTATGGTGCCAAGGCCAATGCCCAGGAAGCGCACGAGGCGATCCGTCCCTCCAGCGTACTGGTCACGTCCGAGATGCTGGAAGGGATGGAGCCGGATGCCATGCGTCTGTACGATCTCATCTGGCGTCAGTTTGTTGCCTGCCAGATGACCCCGGCCCAGTACGACTCCTCTACCCTGACCGTCAAGGCGGGTGAGTTCGAGCTCAAGGCCCGTGGCCGTACCTTGCGCTTTGCCGGTTGGACCAAGGCGTTGCCGCCGATGGGCCGCAAGGGCGAAGATAGCCAGCTGCCTGCGGTGACCGTTGGCGAGGTGTTGAAACTGGTCAAGCTGGATCCGCGCCAGCACTTCACCAAGCCGCCTGCCCGCTTTACCGAAGCGGCGCTGGTACGCGAGTTGGAAAAACGGGGTATCGGCCGTCCGTCTACCTACGCCTCCATCATATCCACCATCGTTGATCGCGGTTATGTACGGGTCGAGAGCCGTCGTTTCTTCGCCGAGAAGATGGGCGAGATCGTCACCGACCGTCTGGTCGAGAACTTCGTCGAGCTGATGAACTACGAGTTCACCGCCAAGATGGAAGACAAGCTCGATGGCATCGCCGAAGGGAGCCTGGAGTGGAAGAAGGTGCTGGACGCTTTCTACGCCGAGTTTACCCAGGAGCTGGAGAAGGCCGACAAGGCGCCCGAAGAGGGTGGCATGCGTGCCAACCAGATGGTGATGACCGATATCGACTGCCCGGATTGCGGCCGCAAGATGGGTATCCGTACTGCCACCACCGGCGTGTTCCTCGGCTGCTCCGGCTATGCCCTGCCGCCGAAAGAGCGCTGCAAGAAGACCATCAACCTGGTCTCTGCCGACGAGTTTGTCTCCACCACCGACGGTGACGAGGCGGAAACCGAAGCGCTGCGCGCCAAGCACCGCTGCGGCGTCTGTGGCACTGCGATGGATGCCTACATCATCGACGACAGCCGCAAGCTGCACGTCTGTGGTCGCAACCCGGACTGCGATGGCTACGAGATCGAGAAGGGCCAGTTCAAGCTCAAGGGTTACGAAGGGCCGAGCATCGAGTGCGACCGTTGCGGCAGCGAGATGCAGCTCAAGAACGGCCGTTTCGGCAAGTACATGGGTTGTACCAACGAGACCTGCAAGAACACTCGCAAGATCCTGAAAAACGGCGACATCGCGCCGCCGAAAGAGGATCCGGTGCCGCTGCCTGAACTCAAGTGCACCCAGTCCGACGCCCACTTCGTGCTGCGTGACGGGGCTGCCGGTCTGTTCCTGGCGGCCAGTAACTTCCCCAAATCCCGCGAGACCCGCGCGCCGCTGGTGGAAGAGCTGCTGCGCTTCAAGGATCGCATCTCCGCCAAGCACAAGTATCTGGCCGGCGCCCCGCTCACCGATCCGGATGGCAACCCTGCCATCGTGCGCTTCAGTCGCAAGACCAAGGAGCAGTACGTGATGAGCGAGGTTAACGGCAAGGCGACGGGCTGGACCGCTCACTACGACAACGGTACCTGGCAAGAGAGCTTGCCGAAGCCGAAGAAAGCGTGATGAAAAGAGGCCCCGACAAGGGGCCTCTTTGCTTGTCGAGCAGCATATACTGAGTACCAGCTGCAAGGAGTGCAGCGTTGTAACAAGGAGGTGGTGATGGAAATTAACGAGATCCGGCCGGGCATGAGCTGCATGACTCGGGAAGGGGCGGCCTATGTGCTGGAGGTAGATCGGCAGAGCTTGCTGGTGCTGCTGCAGCGCGAAGATGAAACCATTCCGGTGCAGGTGCGTAGCGACGAGATCCTGGCGCCGCTGGAGTGATCCGGCAGTGACCCCCTCAAAACGGCAGTAGAAAAAGCAGCTCGGCCAGATCGGGCTGCCACTTCCACTCCTTCATTCTGACCCGTCCCCCAATCACGACGACACCCTCCTGCTGCAGGCGTCCCGTCTGTTCGGCAAAGCCTTGCGATCCTTTTGGTAAAGAGATGGTGCCTGCGGCACCCAGCACCCGATGCCACGGCAACACCTTGTCGGTTTCCCGCAGCACCTTCCCCACCAGTCTTGCCCGTCCGGGCAGCCCGGCCAGATCGGCCACCTGACCGTAACTGACCACCCTGCCTGCCGGGATCAGGGCGATGATCGCCTCGATTCTTGCCACTTTTTCATGGGAGGGGTGAAACATGGATGCCTGCTGCTGCCGTGGTGCGGATGGGCCATTGTGGCCTCTCGGCGGGGCCGTGAGCAAGGGGGTGGGGATCAGGCGGAATATCGGATATCAGGGGCTGAAATGAAAAAAGGCGGCCTGAGGGCCGCCAAAGTAAAGACAACATTACCTCTGTGGCATCCGGTAGCGCACCTGCAACTGATCGAGGATCTGCAGCTGGCCCGGCAGGCGAGCGGCGAAGTGATCCCAGCCCTTGTGGGCAGGAGCGCTCCAGGCCACCTCGGCCGTGGCCAGCATGCGCGGGAACAACATGTAGTCGAGACGATCACGGCTGGTGATCAATTCTGACCACAAGGGGCTCAGCACCCCGAGGATGTTATCGTTGGCATGGAAATCGGCTGGCGCAGGATCGCACGCATAGACCTGCTCCAGATTGAGGGTACCCGCCCAGTAGAGGCCGGGTTCATGAATATCGGCGCTCCAGGCGAGATCCAGATAGAGGGACTGGGCGGGCGCCATCACCACCGGATAACCCGCCGCAGCGGCGTCCAGCCCCGCCTGAAAGCTGGTCCAGGCACAGACGGCGGCGTTGCGGCTCACCTTGTCGCCGTGCAGGATCTCCTCCCAGCCGATCATCCGCTTGCCCTTGTCGGCCAGATAGCGCTGGCAGTGACGCAGCAGATGGCCCTGCAGCTCGCGGCAGTCGGCGTAGCCCTGTTCGGCCATCAGCTGCTGGCAGGCGGGGCTGTCGGTCCAGACCCCGGTCGGTACCTCGTCACCTCCCATGTGGATCTGCGGGCCGGGGAAGAGTTCACACACCTCGTCCAGTACCGTTTCCAGAAAGCGGTAGGTGCCGGGCAGGGCGGGGTTAAGTACGTTGTCATCGAAATGCTGTACCGAGAGGTAGCGAGAGTGATCCGCCGTTTCGACCAGCAACTCGGGCAGCGCCTTGATGGCGGCGTGGCAGTGGCCCGGAATGTCGATCTCGGGAATGACGGTAATGCCGAGCTCACTGGCGTAGCTCACCAGCTCCTTCACCTCGCTCTGGGTGTAGTAGCCGCCATAGGGCTCGGCGCCACCGCTTAGCTGGGGGCCGATCGCCAGATCGTGGCCGCGCCAGGCGCCCACGTCGGTCAGCGCCGGGAAGGCCTTGATCTCGATCCGCCACCCCTCGTCATCGGTCAGGTGCCAGTGGAAGCGATTGAACTTGTAGAGGCTCATCAGCTTGAGCAGGCGCTTGATAGTTGCCGGGGTATGGAAGTGGCGGGCGCAGTCGAGAAAAATGCCGCGAAAGCCAAAGCGTGGCGCATCCTCCAGCGTGATGCAGGGCAGGCTCTCGCCATGTTGCAGATACCACTGGGCCAGAGTCACCAGCCCATGACGCCAGCCGGTTTCATCGGCGGCGGCGATCACCACCTCCTGCGGTGTGATGGTGAGCTGGTAGGCTTCGGGGGCCAGTTTGGCCTCGGTCAGCCGGATTTCGGCGTCGTGATCCTGCTCCAGCGCCAGCGATGTCAGTTCGTTGAAGTGGGCCAGCAGACCCGGGACATCGTGGGGGGCGCTGACATGGGCTCGCTCGGCCAGCCGGAAGTTCCCCTCCAGCAGCACCAGATGGGCCGGTTGTGGCACGATACCCGGCTGCGGCTCGACCTTGGGCAGGTCGGGGCGGGTCACCGCTGGATTCTCCAGCCCGAGATCCTGCGCGGCCAGGCTCAACGGTAGCAATTGGGCTCCAATAGTCGCCTCCTGCAGGCTAAGGAAGAAGCCCTGCGGCATGTCGGAGAGCTTCTTGATGGGGGTCTGGCGACAGCAAAAGCGCAGCTCGCAACTGCCAGCGTTCGGGACAATCACCTTGTAGCTGCCGCTTTGGCGCTCCAGCTCGCCTCCTTGCAGTGAGTCGGGGTCGATATGGCGGGCCAGACAGAAGTGCAGCTTCCACTTGGTCTCCGGCAAGTGGGATAGGGTGAATTTGAACCAGACATCCTCGCCGTCACGTCGGGCGACCTGGGTGTGGATCAGGGGTGTAGACATGGAAAATCCTCTGATTGGGCAAACAGGATGGCGCCATCGAGCGCATCTGCCTGGGGGGAGATCAGGTTGAGTTGGCCGAGGCGGGGGGCGAGGCGAGAGCCGATCCCGCCCAACAGGGCAATTTGGGTGGCACCCAGCTGGGTCATCCCCTCCAGCAGGATCCGCAGTTGCTCGCAGGTTTCGTCCAGCAGCTGGTTGGCAAGTTCGTCGCCATCGCTGGCGGCATCGAACACCCAGGGGGCCAAGTGGCCATAGTCCGCCGGAATGGCGCGGGCAGCCCAGCGTACTACTTCCGCCTGATCCCGCTTGAAGCGATCAAGCAACCGTATGGCGAGCGTGCTGGGGGGGAGAATACCGTCGTGACAGAGCAAGGATTGCTGGATGGCGCGCAGCCCCAGCCAGGCGCCGCTGCCTATGTCTGAAATGGGAAAGCCGCGGCCGGAACAGGTACGAATTTGACCTGTGTGATAGATCAGCCCCACCGAGCCGGTACCAGCGATCAGAATGGCCCCCTCGCGGCCACCAAAGGCGCCGAGACAGGCGCCGAAGGCATCGGAGGTGAGCTTGACGCTGGCAAAGGGGAAGGGCATCTCGAGCATGGCGTGATAGCAGTCGGCGAGTTCAGCGGAGGCGAGTGCCAGCCCAACCCCCATCTGCTGCTCGCACTCGATGCCGAGTCCGGCCGCAAGGCGGGCGTTGGCGATGGCAGTCAGCACATTGGCATGGGCATGGGGGATGCCCAGCTCCAGATTGGAGCCTGCAGCGCGCCCTTCGCCGAGCAGCTTGCCCGCCCGATCCCGAATGCGGGCGCGGGTGTGGGTGCCACCGCCATCGACCCCGACCCAGTACTCAATCATGGTGACCTCCCGCGGCATTTTGCCAGCTGATGGCCAGGGCAAACCAGGCGGCGTGGGGGATCCACTGTTCACCCCAGCGCCAGTTCTGATCCAGCCGATCCTTGTATGCCTCCGGGATAAAGGCCACATCATTCTCGTCGTCGAAGCCAGCGGTGATGCCGTTGCAGATGCCTCCCTGCGCATTGGGATACCCGGCGGTATAGGCGGGGTTGTTGATGCCATGGCCCGCCAGCATGCAGGCGTTGAACGGGTTCTGCCCGAGGATCCAGTCGAGCTGGCGCTGGCCGTAAGCTATCAGCGGCTGGCTCTGGCGGGGGAAGTTGCGGGCGGCAGCAAAAGCCATGGTCGCCAGCGACGCGAGACGGGCGTTCTCCCCCTGCCACCAGTAACCGGATTCGTTGTGATGGGGCATAAAGAAACTGACGCGGGGCGCTTCATCGACCCCTTTCACATATTGGCGGGCGAGGGAGAAGGGGTTGCCCGCCCGGGTGCACAGTGCCAGTTCGGCGGCCAGTGCCTGCTCGATCACCTTTTGCACCCTGGCCTTGAGCCCCTGATCCGGCTCTATGGCTAGGTACTCCAGCAGCGCCAGCACCGGCAGACCTGCTTCGGCGGCGTGGTAGTAGGGGCGCGAGCCATCCTCGTTGGCCGACCAGTAGTGCCCCAGCTCCGGATGGGGGCGGAGGCGGGCGCAGAGCTTGCTGGCTCGGGCTCTTGCCTCCGCTAGCCACTCGGTGCCGAAGGTGCGGGTCAGCTCCACCGCCGCCAGCAGGGCGCAGTAGTCGTCGATGATGTTTTCGACCCCGTCATCGAGATAGGCAAGGTTGTGCTCACGCAGATGCAGGTAGCCGCGTTTGGCCGCCTCTGCGTAGTGGTTGGTATCGAAGTCGCCGCCGATGTGCTCGCGGGCAGCACGGGCCAGCGCGGCGATGGCCATGCCACCCCCTTGCCGGAAACCGGCCTGCCAGTTGGCTGATTTGAGCCCCTGCTGGGTGGCGTAGGCGCACAGCTCGCGCTGGGCGGGGTCCTTGCTCCACTTGTCGAACAGGGTCATGTAGAAGAAGCCCGACTCATCCTGCATCCGGCAGAGGAAATCGGCACCGTGCAGCGCCTCGTCATTGAGCCGCTTGCAGAGGTTCACCCCGTCGATATCGCGGCGCGGGGCCAGTAGTTCCCGGCACTTAAGCAGGGCCCACACCACCATGGGGGTCTGCTGCGGGTTGAGGTAGTTGGCGTAGGATAGGTGGCTCAGGTACTTGCTCATGTCGCCACTGGCATCGAACCAGCCGCCGTGCACGTCTTTGTGCTGGTTGGTGCCAAACAGGCGGGCGCTGCGGTCAGCCCGATCAATGATGCCGCTGGCGCGCTGTCCCTTGAAGTAGTGGATGACGTCGGAGAGGCAGCGGCTGGCCAGCAGATCCTGGCCGATGGCGAAGCGGGTCGAGCGGACAATGCCCTGAGCTGTTATGGCCTCCAGCCGATAGTGGCCGGGCTCTTTGAAGGCGGAGAAGTCTGCACGCCAGTAAGCGCGCCCCTGCCAGCCGGGGACGTTGCCAGCCGCTTGCAGCGGGGTTTCAAACAGAGTCTGGCCATCATCGAGGCGTTGCAGCCTGACGTAGCCGCCGAGATCATGGGCGGGGGAGGCTTGCAAGAGGGCTACCTTGTGCCCGTCGCACTCGTAGCCCACCTGATTGATCAAGAGTTCCATCAACGTTTTACTCCTGTGTTTCACCGTCTTGCGGTGAGGCACATCACGGGGCCGTGGCCGCCCCGTATCGAGGCATGGCCGGACAGTGCTGTCCGGCCGGTATAGAGTTCACCATCACTCGTAGAGGTAGCAGCGCACGAAGTGGTTGTCGGCAAGCTTGGTGATGGCAGGCAGCGCTTCCTTGCAGCGGGGCATTGCCTGATTGCAGCGCCCGGCAAACGGGCAACCACAGGACTCTGGCGTCCAGAGCGGGATCTCCCCTTTGCGACCCCCTTCCAGCTCGGCGTGGATACTCTTTTCAGGATCCGGTACAGCCGAGATGAGCAGCTGGGTATAGGGGTGTTGCGGGTGGTGCAGGATCTCGTCCACCTCGCCCCACTCCACCATGTGCCCAACGTACATCACCGCCAGATCTTCCGCCACGTAGCGGGCGGTGGCGATGTCGTGGGTGATGTAGAGCATGGAGACACCCAGCTCGTCCTTCATCTGCTCCATCAGGTTGAGGATGCCGATGCGAATGGAGACATCTAGCATGGAGGTGGGTTCATCCGCCAGCACCACTTCCGCCTCTACCGCCAGATTGCGGGCGATATTGACCCGCTGGCGCTGGCCGCCGGAGAGCTGGTGCGGGTATTTGGCCGCGGTCGCCTTGGCCGGGGTCAGACCGACCTTCTCCAGCAGGGCGTAAACCATGTCGGGCAGATCTTTCTTGTCGATTACCTTGCTGTGCAGCAGCAGGGGGCGGGCGATGTGGTGGTAGATGGTGTGGGTCGGGTTTAATGAACCAAACGGGTCTTGCCACACCATCTGCACGCTCTGGCGATAGTCGAGCAGGGCGGTGCCCTTGTTGAACTCCTCCAGATCGTGGCCGTGAAAAAGGATGCGCCCGGCACTGAGCTTGTACATCTTGGCGATGATCTTGGCGATGGTGCTCTTGCCGGAGCCCGACTCCCCGACCACCGCCAGGGCGCGGCCCCGGTGCAGGTTGAAGGTGATGTCGGAGAGGGCTCGCATCTTGCCACTCTTGATGGCATTGGAGTTGATGGGGAAGTCCTTGTAGAGGTGCTGGACTTCAATGATGGGGGCATCGGTTTTGGCGATTTGCATGACAGACATCCTTAACAGCCAGCGGCCTTGTCCAGATAGATCACGGTATCTTGTTGCAACCTCGGTTCTTCATAGAGGTGGCATGCGGTCTGTTGCCCGGGACGGATCTCGGCCAATCTGGTGTACTCCTGACGGCAGCGATCGTGCACCTTGCCGCAACGGGCCTGAAAGCGGCAGCCGACCGGCACCTCCAGCAGATTGAGCGGTGTGCCCGGGATCCCCTCCAGCACCTTCTTCGGCCCGTGCAGGGGCGGGAAGGAGTTGCCAAGCCCCTTGGTATAGGGGTGCAGTGGCGCAGTCAGGATCGCCTTGGAGGGGGCGACCTCCACCAGTTCACCGGCATACATGATGCCGATGCGATCGCAAAACTCCACCATCAGGGAGAGGTCGTGGGTAATGAACAGAATGGAGAAGTTGAACTTCTCTTTCAGGGCATAGACCTTCTGCAGGATCTCCCGCTGTACCACCACATCGAGCGCCGTGGTCGGCTCGTCCATGATCAGCAGCTCGGGGTTGAGCGCCATGGCGATGGCGATCACCAGCCGCTGGCGCATGCCGCCGGAGAACTGGTGCGGGTAATCCTTGAGCCGACTCGGGTGGATGTCGACGATGGTCAGCAGTTCCTGAGCGCGCTTGATCGCCTCGTACCGGGTCATGCCGGGGTTGTGGGCCAGCAGCACGTCACAGAACTGCTCCTCCATCCGCAACACCGGGTTCAAGGCATTCATGGCGGACTGGAACACCACCGACACCTGTTGCCAGCGATAGGAGCGCAGCCGCTCGTCGTTGTAGTGGAGGATGTTCTCTCCCTTGAACAGGATCTCGCCGCCGCTGATATAGGCAGGCGGCTTGTGCAGCCGGGCGACCGAGAAGGCGACGGTGGATTTGCCACAGCCGGACTCACCGGCGAGACCGAAGATCTCGCCCTGTTTGATATCGAAGCTGACCGAGTTGACGGCGCGCACGTCGCCGTTTTCGGTGATGTAGTCGACGCAAAGATTGCGTACCGACAGCAGGGGATGTTTGTTCATGCTGTCTTCTCCTGAACGGCTGGCATCGGCGTAGCGAGTTTCTTCCAGCGGTTGAGCCCTTTGTGGGAGCGCAGTTGCGGGTTGGCGATCTCGTCGATGGCGAAGTTGAGCAGGGCCAGGCCAGCACCGAGCGTGGCGATGGCGAAGCAGGGGGCCAGCACTTCCCACCAGGCACCGATCAGGATGGCACTGGAGGTTTGAGCGTTATAGAGCATGATGCCCCAGCTCACGACGGTCGGGTCGCCAAGGCCCAGGAACTCCAGGGTCGCTTCGGTGACGATGGCGTAGATGATCGAGCCGATGAAGCTCACCCCGATGATGGAGATGAGGTTGGGCAGGATCTCCACCAGAATGATGCGCCAGGCTGGCTCGCCCAGCACTTCGGCGGCGATGACAAACTCTTTTTCGCGCAGCGCCAGGGTCTGGGCCCGGATGACCCGCGCGCCATAGGCCCACGAGGTCAACCCTATTATCACCGCAATCACCGTCGGCGACGCCTCCCCGATAAAGCTCGCCAGTACCAGTAGCAAGGGGAGGTTGGGGATCACCAGCACCACGTTCATCAGGAAGGTGAGGCACTCATCAATCAGACCGCCGAAATAACCGGCTGTGATGCCGATGGCAACGGCCAGGGTGCAGACCAGCAGGCCGGCGCTGAAGCCCACCATCAGGGAGATGCGGGCACCGTTGGTGAACTGGGCCCAGATATCGTGGCCCATGCGGGTGGACCCCATCACGAACTCGGCACTGGGCGGCTGGTGCGGGCGAGCCACCCGTTTGGTCGGCTCGTTGCTGGCCAGAATGGGGGCAAAGATGGCCATCAGTACGAAGGCAACCACGATGGCGAGGCCACAGGCGGCTTTGCGGTTGCCTAACAAGATTTTGAGAATGGTCGGCATACGCATCTTATTTGCCTCCTGTACGCAGACGGGGATCCAGGAAGACGTAGAGCACGTCGGCCAGGAAGTTGAAGCTGAGCATGGTGATGGTCATGATGAGCAGCTGCCCCTGAATCAGCGGGTAGTCGCGGGCCAGAATGCCCTGATAAAGGGTCAGCCCCAGCCCCGGGTAGTTGAAAATAACCTCGGTGATGAGAGAGCCGCCGATGACGAAACCGAGTGCCATGGAGAGGGCGGTGACGCTGGGCAGAATGGCGTTGCGGGCGCCGTAGTTGAAGATAACCCGGTTGTTGGAGAGCCCCTTGGCCTTGGCCATGGTGATGTAATCCTCACCGAGCAGGTTGATCATGTTGTTGCGCATGGTGATGAGGAAGCCCCCCACCTGCACGATGGCAAGGGTCAGCACCGGCATGATGGCGTGGGTCATGATGCTCTTGATGTGCTCCCAGCCCCAGTCAGCCTTGATCTCCGGGCTGTAGGCGTAGCCGATGGGTAGCCACTCCAGACTCACCCCGAACAGGAACAGGGCAAGCAGGGAGACCACCACCGGCGGAATGGCCTGCATCACCAGAGTGAGCGGGGAGAGGATGCTGTCCATCCGGCCACCGCGATACCAGGCCGCGAAGATCCCGACGATGGAACCGATGGAGAAGCTCAGGATGGTGGAGGTGCCGACCAGAAACAGGGTCCAGCCGATGGCACGGCCCAGCACGTCAGAGACCTGCTGTGGATAGAAGCGCACCGAAGTGCCGAGATCCCAGGTGAAGACACTCTTCACATAGGTGAGAAACTGGGTGCCGATGGGGCCGTCAACAAAACCGAAGGTAGCTTTAAGGGCCTCCAGGGCTGCGGGTTCCATCATGGCGCCAGCGCGGGCAAACATCACGGAAACGGGATCGCCAGGCATGGCTCGTGGTAACAGGAAGTTGATGGTGGCGGCTACCAGAAAGGCAACCAAGTAGAAGGAGAAACGTCTCAGTATGAATCCCATGATAGTACCTTTTACTGCAAGCCTACCCCGCGTCGGGTATAGCTACCCCAACCCCGGCAGAACCGGGCAAGAGGGGAGATACACGGGGAAGATGGCCCCCCGCAGGGGGCCGGGATTGTTTAGCTGTTTGGCTTGAGGGACAACACGTGCAGCAGACGCTCAGGGGTGTCCGGATGGAGCTGAGGTTTGGCTACCGGGTTGTCGGCACTGAACCAGCCATGGAAGCGCTTGGTGCTGTACTCGTACCAGGTCGGGTTGTTAAAGACCGGAATGATGGTCTGGTTGGCACCCACCCGCTCCTGAATGGCGAACATGATCTCCTTCTGCTTGGCCGCATCGGCGGTCTGGGTGAAATCATCGATCAGTTTGTCGAGTGCAGGATCCTTGTAGCGGGGCGCTGCAAAGCGGTTGCCACGCTCACCCATGTTGCGGGAGTGGAAGGCGGTCTCGAAGTACTTGTGCGGGTTGGCACCGGCAAAGTAGCCCTGCAGCGCCACATCAAAGTCGCCAGTGATGAGGTTCTCGGTCCAGACGGTTGCTTCCGGGGTAGAAGTCTTGGCATTCAGGCCAAGAGCTTGCAGTCCTTCCACACCGATCTGTACTGTGTTGACCCAGTCGGTCCAGCCGTTCGGTACCAGCACTTTGAACTCGATCTTCTGGCAAGTCGGGGTGTCGAGGAACTTGTCGCCGTCACAATCTTTGTAGCCAGCCTGCTTCAGCAGGGCTTTGGCGCCTTCCAGATCGTACTTGTTGAATTTGCCGTATTTCTTGTCGACATCCGGGTTGTTCCAGGAGTCGAACGCCTTGCCGAGCCCTGACGGGTATTCGTTGACAGTCGGGTAGCCGTAGCCTGCGATATCCACCATGGACTGGCGGTCCATCGCCATGGAGAAGGCGCGGCGGAAGTTGATGTCGTTGAAGGCTTCGTGGTTACCCGGGTTCTTGGTCTGGAAGTTGACGTTGAACGCGACGGTGCCGGAGGCCGGGAACCAGTACTTGTTGTTCTTCGGATCGTTACCGACGTAGAGGCGCTCGATGTCCGGCACGAAAGAGCCGAACCAGTCGATGTCACCCTTCATGACTGCAGCCAGCACCTGATCGTTGGTGGCCATCTGCGGCATGCGGATACAGTCGATGGCGAGGTTGGCGTTATCCCAGTAGTGCGGGTTGCGGCACTGGGTGTAGAGCTGGGCGGAGAAGTTGTCCACCTCGGTGAACGGGCCGGTACCGACTGGCTTGTCATTGGTGAAGGCAACCGGATCTTTCACCGACTTCCACTGGTGTTCCGGCACGATGGGCACCAGTACCAGGTCATTGACTACGTTGGTGTTGACCTCGGTCAGGTCAAATTTGACCTTGTTGGGTGCAAGCTTCTCGACGCCTTTGATCTGGGTCCAGATTGAGCGCTCATCCAGCGCCTTGTTGGCCTTCACCAGATTGAAGGAGAAGAGGATGTCATCAGCGGTAAAAGGCTGGCCATCAGACCACTTCACCCCATCACGCAGGTCGAAGGTGACGGATTTCAGATCTTTGCTGAACGCGTAGTTGGTGGCCAGACGATAGACGGGTTTACCCCCTTGCATATCGTTGAAGATCACCAGCGGTTCATAGATGAAGTGACGGGTGGTGTGCAGCAAGCCCGCTTGCAGGAAGGGGTTGAAGTTTTTGACCCAGGCGGTTTCCTGTTGTGCGACCATGGTCAGCACGGTTTTGTTGTCAGCGGCCATGGCGTTGCTGGCAGCACCGGCAAGCATCATGGTTCCCAGCATTACAGCGGTAGAGATTTTGGATACTTTGGCAAGCATATGTTTTCCTTTCTTATTTTTTGGCATTCCCGGGGGTTCGCCTTGTTTTGTGTGAGCACCGTTCTCGCATGCTGATGAGAGCGGCCCTCGGTGTTGGTCAGGTTTCTAACCTTTGTCGTTCTGTTTTCCAACGTCCCTAGCAAACCAGAATTAACAGGAAAACAACAACTATTGATTTCGTTGTTTTCGTAAAAATTGACGGTGTTACGTCAAAATCGTCAAAATTTATTTTTATACATTTAATATCAATTGGTTACGTTTATTGGTTTCACGTAGAAAGTGCCGTTCAAAAAGGTATTTATGACGAATATGTGAATTGGATCTGCTCTCTGTTGCGAGCTTGTGCGCGACGTTGTTTTGCGCAAAAAATAATCTATGGCACAAAGTGTGAGCTAGTCCACATTCGTCATGACGAGTTACACCTTGCGATTGGCAAGTTGTCGCAGGGTCTGGGCGCTTTGTTGCAGCTGTAGCCGCAAGTGGTCGTTGAGCGGGCAATGGCTCAGCACATATTCGGTAGTGGCTACCACGGTTTTCCAGCGCGGTGACTTGGGCAGGGTGTCCAGATGGAGGTATTTGTCGAGGGTGCGGGTTTGCGGGCTGGATCTGTCCATATAGACCCGCCACAGCTTGCTCTTCTCGGCCAGCACAATCTTGCCCTTGCCGGTGCCTTGCTGCCAGGCGTCGAGTGTCAGCTGCATGGTATCCACCAGTGCCCGGCGCAAGGGATCATCATCCTGTTGGCGAATGAGGTCATCGGCCAGCGAGCGGAATTCGCCACCCAGCCGACTCAGTTCACCCAGCAGTTGATCATCCTCGATGATGGCCTGACGGGAGAGGTTCTTGAGGGCGTTTTCCAATGCCATCACCCGGTTCTCATCTTGCCGTTGTTCGGTCGTCAAGGTGAGAGCGAAGGCGCTCTGCCCACCCAGGCTGACTGGCAGTGCCCGGGCATTGAGCACATCTTTTTGGCCGACAACCAGAAACTCCAGATTATGCTCCCTTTCGTCAGTCAGATTGGGCCACTGTTGGTTGAGTGGGGTAGCCAACCACTCATCCAGCGGTTGTCCCTCCATGATCTCCGGCTCTTGACCCAGCAAGCGAGCCAGTACCCGGGAGGCGAACAACACGGTGCCCTGCTCATCGATAAAGACCATGGGGTCTGCCCCTTCACCAAGTAACGCCAGCAGCCGCTGCTGATCCTGATGGAGCCGCTCCTGCAGGGTGAGGCGGTGCTCAATTTCCTGTTTGAGCAGCCGATTCTCCACCAGCGAGGCGCGCCCAGCCTTGGCATCCAGCAATGCCTTGACCCGGGCGAACAGCTCCTCCTTGCAGAAAGGCTTGACCAGATAGTCGTTGGCACCGGCACCGAAGCCCTCCTCAATGTCCTTGGGCTGGTTGAGGGCGGTGAGCAACAGTACCGGCAGCATCTCCTTGGGGTGCTGCTCGCGCAGACGGCGGCAGACATCGAAACCGGAGAGGGTCGGCATCATCACATCGAGCAGAATGAGGTCGACCGGCTCTTCGGCCAGCTTGGTCAGTGCATCGTGACCGTCACTGCTGGGCAGGATGCGATAGCCGCAGGGTTGCAGCAGATGACGCAGGATATGCAGGTTGATGGGCTCGTCATCCACCACCAGGATGAGCGGCGCATCCTCTGGGGGTGGTGGCAGATCATCGCTATCCCAGTCTGGCAGGATCAATGGCTGTTGGCGCACCAGCTGATGCTCTATCTGGCGGCTGTCGAGGGTCAGGTTACCGGTTTTCCCGGTAGCCAGCGGCAGGGTAAAGGCAAAGGTGGATCCGACACTCGGTTCGCTTTCGACACTGAGCTCACCGCCCATCAGATCTACCAGTTGGCGGGTGATGGAGAGGCCAAGCCCTGCCCCCTGTTTGCTGACCTCCGGGCTCATCTGTACCAGTGGTTCGAAGATGTGCTCCAGATTATCCGGCGATATTCCGATGCCGGTGTCGGTCACCCTGATTCGCAGGAAGTTGCCTTCCACCATGGCGCTCAGCACCACCTTGCCCTGTGGCGTGTACTTGATGGCGTTGCCTACCAGGTTGTAGAGCACCTGTTCGAGCCGTTGCTCGTCGGCCAGAACGGGGGGCAGTTCAGCAGGGCTGATATCTACCAGAGTAAGGGGTTTGGCCTGTACCAGATGCTGGCAGAGATCGAGCACCAGCCGGATAACCCCTTTCGAGGCGACCGGTTGTGGGTGGATCTCCAGCTGGCCATAGCGCATCTGGTGGTAGTCGAGCAGATCGTCCACCAGACGGGCCAGACCATCGGCGCTCTTGATGATGAGGCCGAGCTGCTTCTGCTGCCCTTCGGTGAGGTCCTGCTGGCTGGCGAGCATGGACTCGGCCATCCCCTTGATGCCGTGGATGGGGGTACGCAGCTCGTGGGAAGTATTGGCCAGCAGTTCGTCCTTGAGTTTGTCCGCCTGCTGCAGACTGAGGTTCTGTTTGTGGGTCAGTTTGACCTGTTGCTGCAATTCGAGGGTCTGCTGTTCGATCAGCTCGATCTTCTCCTTCACCGAGCGCTGCATATGGCGGAACGCCTCGGCGAGCCGGTCGATATCATCACCGGTGCGCTCGATGGCGATAGGGTGATCCAGCGCGCCATCGGCGACTTGTTCGGCCGCTTCGGTCAGGGAGCGCAGCGGTGCCGTGATGGAGTGGGAGAGCCAGCGGGAGAAGAGGATGAGTAACAGCACCGAGCCAGCCCCCAACACGATGACGAGGGTTTCAAGCTGGCGGATCGGGGCATAGGCTTCCCGGGTGGATATCTCGGCAATAAATGCCCATTCGGTGTCGAACACCTTCACTTGGGTATAGGCCGCCAACACCTCGTCATCCTGATAGGATCTAAACAGTCCGACCCCTTGCTCACCGGACAGCGTCTTGGTGATGAGCGGGGTTTGCAGTGGTCTGAAATTGGGGCTGAAGCTGTTCTCGACACTGAACTCCGGCGCTAGCCAGGCATCGGCGCGCATCCGTTTGTCGGGGCCGATCAGGATGGTCTCGCCGGTTGCGCCAAGTCCTTCCCGCTCAGCCATGATCTGGTTGAGTTTGTCTGGCAGCAATTCGAAGATGACCACCCCGCGCACATAGTCGTATTGCATGACCGGGGCCGCCATGTAGGCGACCACTTGCCCGGTCAGCTCATTGCGGCCGAAGTCGGTGAACTCGAAGATCTGCTGGGGTTTCTGGCCACCATCGAGGCGCCGCTTGATCTTGGCAAAGGTCTGGCCCAGACCGCTTGACTGATAGGGGCCGGAGAGCAGATTGGTGGCAAAGTTGGCGTGTTTGGTAACCGAGTAGACCACATCACCGTTGAGATCGATCAGGAAGATATCGCTGTAGTTGGATTTGCGCACCATGTCGGCATAGCCGCGATGAAAGCGCTGGTGCACTCGGCCATACATCTCGTCGGCGAGGATCAGGGCGCTGATAGAGGGTTCGATTTCTACTTGAGTATCCGGTTTTTGCAACTGATCCCATGATCCAGGCACATAGCGGGCATGGGCGCGAGCGCGAGCCTCTTGCGGCGTGGTACCCAGTTTCTCGAAGGCACCGGTAAAACCGTAGAAACGGCCGATACTGTTGCCAGCGAAATCCTGTTGGGAAAAGTTGATGATCTGCTCTTTGAGGTTGTTGAAGTAATCCTCGAGCTGGCTTTTCTTGATATTACGGACGGAGACCAGATGGTTGGAGGTCTGGGTGGTGAGATCCTTGCCGTGGCTATATAGGAAGAAGAGGGTGATGACCAAAAATGGCACCATCCCCAACATGAAAAAAGCCAGCATTAACTGCGGCCTGAGTCCACGAAGCTTGAAGATCCATTTCATCTTGTGACTTTCAATTGAGAATCCAGTTATTAAGCTGTTCAAGTCTCAAACTAAAGCGTAATCATTTCAACGACTTTATCCCAAATTCGCTTGGTTGGTCACAGCTGGATGCGGAAATTTGCAGCAACCCGTTTAAACCATGAGCAAACAGTCTGGTGAGAGGCTTAAAGTAAGAAAAAAGGGTTGTGCTGTCGCGCTGGGTACGTATAATGCGCCTCGTTGTCAGGTAACTGGCACGCGGCAGTAAAGCGGGAATAGCTCAGTTGGTAGAGCACGACCTTGCCAAGGTCGGGGTCGCGAGTTCGAGTCTCGTTTCCCGCTCCAATTTCCATCGCACCAACGATGGATATCACTCTCAAGACAATCAGTCTTGTCAGCATGGCGCGTTAGCAAAGCGGTTATGCAGCGGATTGCAAATCCGTTTAGTCCGGTTCGACTCCGGAACGTGCCTCCATATCTCAGTTACTTTCTTCTCATTGTTTACCGCAAAGCGTGGTCAGTACCCTTGCTGAAGCAATAGTTGTTCACAGCCAGCCTGTTTCCACTCACGCTCCAGATAGTGACTCACATCTGCCATATTTTGCCCTCTATATTGAAACTGCACCTCTGCACTGCGCTGGCTGAGATCTGCAATCTGTTGCTTCAAGGTACCGCATTGCCACAGGCTGACGGTGGGAACACCACGTTCGGCCAGCACGATGGCATCTTCCCGGTTCAACTGCCACTCCTCCAGCTGTGCCCGTGTCAGGGCGACCATCACAACCAGTAGTGTTACTTCTGACAGTTTCATCTGCATCTCCTCGCTGCATGTTTTTCCACACATAACTGTGGCAAAGCGCACGATTTTCGCAAGTTTGTTAATTGTTGGTTAATGACGTAACCCATTTTCATTATTTCTATTTTTTAGTCATTTTTTTACGAAAAAAGAGGCTTATGATGTAGTAATCCTACATGGAGAGGAGTAATCTTTGCTCAGTGGTCTTACCAGTAAGGAGTCGCATCATGTTTCATCCCTTTTCCCTGACTCAGATTATTCTGCGTCGTATCTATGTATTGCTGGTGGGTATTCTGGCTTTCCCTGTGATGCTGTTTCGTAGCGATCGTGCTCGTTTCTACAGCTATCTGCACCGCATCTGGAACAAAACCAGCACCAAGCCGGTTTGGCTCAAGATGAGTGAACGTGGCGAGCGAATTTTCTACTAAGCCTTTGTTCGACTTCGATAAAAAAGACAGCTTCGGCTGTCTTTTTTATATGTTTAAAAACATATCATTAACAATTGGAGCTGCAATTATCCGACTTTTCATGACATGCTGTGGAGGAGATACCCCGGAGCATGAGTTTTTCCGATAATGCCCATTCGCCGATGCCCCACGCTCGAAGAGTCCTCTGATACAAGGAGATGCGATGTTCATTCGTCAAGCCACTGTTACTGATATACCGGCACTGGTTGCCATGCGGATGACACTTTTTTGCGAGGTAGGGGAGCTGGCGACGCCTGACGCGGATCACTCTTTGCTGTTGGCAACCCGGGACTATTTCACCAGGGCTCATGCTGAAGGCTCAGCGTTATCCTGGGTAGCTGAAGTCGATAAACAGCTGGTCGCGGTGGGTACTCTGGCACTGTTTGCGAGGCCACCCTATCCCGGTAACCTGGCAGGAAAAGAGGCCTATTTGCTCAATATGTATACGTTGCCAAGCTGGCGTCAGAAGGGGATCGCCACAGCTCTTCTCGATACCATTGCCGCATATGCAGAGTCATGCCAGCTGGGCAAGGTGTGGCTGCATGCCAGTGAAGCCGGGCGTCCTCTCTATGAGCGGATCGGTTTTGTGGCCAATCCAGCGTATATGGAGTGGCTGTTGCCCTTAGGGTAGGCAAGACGGCCCCGTGACGATTTTGCGGCTTTGGTGAGAGGTCGGCTCTTTGCTTTGCACAATATATGTGGTGTCAGATGGGAGTGTCGCTATGCGCCAACTATGCTGATGGAGCACCCCACCATTATCTTATTGATCTGCCGCGGGGTTTAGCCATGGTGGGCGCCAGTCTGGAGGGTATGTTTCGATGTTCAATAGCAAATTGAAAGCCGAGTTGCAGCAGTGTCAGGATCAACTTCTGGAGCAACAGGGATTTTTTGACGCGGTGCACGGCAGTGTCGCGACCATCACCTTCAGCCCGGATGGCACCGTGCTGGCAGCCAACGATCTCTTTCTCAACGTCGTGGGGTTTAGCGCTTCCGAGGTGGTGGGTCAGCATCACCGGATCTTCTGCGACAAGCAGTATGCCCAGAGCAGTGCCTATCAGCAGTTTTGGGCAGATTTAAAGCTGGGCCGTTCCCGCTCCGGCGTTTTTCAGCGGTTCAACAAACGGGGTGAGGCGATCTGGCTGGATGCGACCTATTTCCCTGTCAAGTTGCGGGGCGTGGTGACCAAGGTGATCAAGATCGCTGCCGATATCACCGATCACCATTTACAACTGCTCAGTCAGCAGGCGGTGGCGAAAGCGCTCGATCGTTCGCTGGCTGTCATCGAGTTTGCACCGTCCGGTGAGGTGCTTACCGCCAACGCCAACTTCCTCCATACCATGGGTTACACCCTTGCTCAGGTGCAAGGCAAGCATCACCGTATCTTCTGCGATGACCACTTCTATCAGGAGAACCCCCACTTCTGGGAAGAGCTGGGACGTGGCCAGTTCAAATCCGGGCTCTTCTGTCGCTACAATGGCCACGGTAGCAAGGTCTGGCTGGAGGCCACCTACAACCCGATCGTGGATGACAATCGCCGGGTGGTGAAAGTGATCAAGTTTGCCAGTGACATCACGGAGCGGGTCAACAAGAACGACGCGGTACGCGAAGCTGCGCTGCTGGCTCACGATGCGGCCCGTGAAACACTGAGTTGCGCCGAGCGCGGGGCTGGTCTGCTGGCCTCGGTGGTCGATACCTCTAGCCTGATTGCCAGCCAGTTGACCCACAGCATTGGCCTGATCAACCAGTTGAACGAGCAGTCGCGCAGCATCGAGGCGATTGTCTCTACCATCAGCAGCATTGCCGATCAGACCAATCTGCTGGCTCTCAATGCGGCCATTGAAGCCGCCCGGGCCGGGGAGCAGGGGCGCGGTTTTGCGGTGGTGGCTGACGAGGTGCGCCAACTGGCTTCCCGCACGTCGCTCTCTACCGACGAGATTGCCAAGGTAGTACAGAATAACCGCGAGCTGACCGCCAAGGTCACCGCCGAGATGTCGGGTGTGGCGAGTAGCGCCGAGCTCGGCAAGCAGCAGGTTGGCGAGGTCAGCGAGGTGATGAGCGAGATCCGCAAGGAGGCAAACAATGTCTCCGATACGGTTTCCGGTCTGGCCATGTAACTCACCTGGCTACAATCCATCCGGGCACTGATGCACATCTGAGCGGTCAGTGCCCCAATCTGAACACCTCCTGTATCACTCCACCATTGTGAATTGTCCCTGCCCCCTCTCTTGCTTAGGCTTGCCGCCTTATTTATTTCGGAGCAGGAACAGAACACGATGGTATTACAACAGAAGGGGCGGGCAATGGCCCTGCTGGTTATGGTCGCGAGCATGGGTCTGGGCGGCTGTATGGGGCAGATGGGGCTTTCTGGCATGGTCACCAAAGGCAATCTGAGCGTGGTGGATAACCGCTACGGTCGTGCCGGGGTCTTTATGCTGCTTGCCCCTGTCTATGGTCTGGCTGCGACTGCTGACCTGTTCGTCTTCAATACCATCGAGTTCTGGTCTGGCAAAAACCCCATTACCGGCAAGTCACCTGCCGTGGTGGACATAAAAACCAACCCGGTGATCAAGGTGAACCAGCATCTGGATCCAGCCCTCAAAAAAGTACCGCTAGCCATGTTGCCGCAAGGGGTTCGCGAGGTGGAGATCAGCTACCCGGATGAGCGAACTGCCCAGATGGAAGTGCACTATCTGGATGGCAGCAGCAGCATGATGCGCGGCGAGAAGCGTGGTGATCTGATGGACATCTATTTTGATGGCAGATTTGTCTCTACCCTGACCCGATCAGAGCTGGAGCAGATGAGCGAGAACGCCAGCGCGGCAGTCTGATCATAAGGTCCATGCCGAGACAACAAACGCCCCGCCATTGCGGGGCGTTTTTTATTGGGTTTACCCGGGTTGCTTGCGATGGGGCGGGGTGAGGATCAACCCCAGCAAGCGGCGCAGGTGGGTGAGTTGCTCGGTTAGTTGGACGTTGAGCCAGAGATAGCCATTGATGGCCGCTTCGGTGTTGGGGGGCAGCGAAACCTGCGTCGCTACCTCGTGCAGGCGGGCGATGGCGGCGTCTGCGGCGCGCCCGTCACCGGTGTGCATCATCAGGGCGAGCTGGCTGATCGCCTCTTCGGTCGCCTGATGGCAGGCGTGCAGCTCGCGGGTGCTCTGCATCAGAAAATGGCTCTCCCGATCGTTCCAGTAGGTGTTGGCCAGCATCTCCAGGGTGCAGAGGGTGTTGCGCATGGTGACCTGCACCGCATCAAACAGGGCAACGCTGTGGCGAGTCTCCTTGGCTGCGGGCGCCAGCAGGGCACGCAGTTTGCCGGTCTGGGCCAGCAGTTGGGAGAGGTTGTGCTTGAGGCGCGGTCGTTCCAGCACATTGGGGGAGAGGTGGGTGTGATAGAGCCGCCCCGACTGCTGCAGGATCTGGTGCAGTTGCAGCCGCCAGTGGCTGTAGGCCCGCTGGGGATAGATGCTGCAAAAGAGCAGCGCCAGCAGGGAGCCCAGAATCACATCGGCACTGCGCCACATGGCTGTTTCTATATCTCCCGGCATCGCTCCCATGGTAACTCCCAGCGTGATGCCGATCAGCAGCCCCACATAGGGGCGTTTGCCGAGTGCCAGATAGCCGCACAGGAACATGATGCAACCGCACCAGATCAGGGTGAGCGGCAGGGAGTAGATCTCCAGATAGAGCGCCACTACCCCGCAACCTGCGCCGAAGATGGTGCCCACCACTCGCTGCAGGGCGCGGGAGAGTACATTACCCCAAAACGAGATGGGGCCCATCACCACCACCAGGGTGATCAGTGGCCAGGTGCTCTCAGGTAATTTGAGCTCGCGGGTCAGCAAAAAGGTGAGCATAAAGGCGAGCGCAATACGCAGGCCGTGCACGATCCGGTAGCGGCCATAGACCAGTAGATCGAGTCGGGAGAGGGGGACATCAAGACGCACAGTGAGCCTCGTATCAGGTTGCCGGTCAGGTTGGTGACGGGGCGTCATGCATCCGGCTGACGCCCGGTTTGGTTATCAGGCCAATCGCCCCTGCAGGGGGTGGATCCAGACCCGCTCGCCCACAGCGATCCCGGGTTGGTCCGGCACAATCTCAATCAGACAGTTGGCATCGGCCATCGAGCTGAGAATGCCGGAGCCCTGCGGCCCGGTAGTGCGCACTCGCAGCTGGCCATTGCAGTCCTGATGGAAGATGCCGCGCAGAAACTCGGTGCGCCCGGGGCGGCTCTTCATCTTCTCGTCAGCCAGTGCCGACAGGCGCAACGGCTGCCACAGCTTACCCTGCAAGCGGGCGATGGCGGGCTCGACAAACTGCAGGACGCAGATCATCGCCGCCACCGGATTGCCCGGCAAACCGAAGAAGGGAGTTTGCCCCAGTTTGCCAAAGGCCAGCGGGCGGCCCGGCCGCATCTGGATGCGCCAGAAATCGATCTGGCCAAGCTCCGTCAGCACCAGCTTGATAAAGTCGGCATTGCCCACCGACACGCCGCCCGAGCTCAACACCAGATCAGCGCTGGCGGCGGCCTGCTCCAGCTGCTGGCGCAGGATGGTCTTGTCATCGGGGATGATGCCAAGGTCCATCACTTCGCAACCGGCGGCGCGAATAAGGGCCATCAGGGTGAAGCGGTTGCTGTCGAAGATATGGCCGGGAGCCAACTCTTCGCCCGGCGCCTGCACCTCGTCGCCAGTGCTGAACAGTGCCACTTTCAGCGGGGTACGCACACTGAGCGTGGCTTGCCCGAGCGACGCCGCCAGCCCCAGCTGGGGGGCGCCGAGGCGGGTCCCGACCGGAATGGCGATCGCGCCTTTGGCCAGATCTTCACCGGCCATCCGCACGTTCTGCCCGGCCCGAACGGGGGCGGTGACCGTGACCCACTCACCTTCAATATGGGTCTCTTCGCGCATCACCACGGTATCGACACCGGGTGGCAGCGGAGCACCGGTCATGATCTGCACCGCCTGACCAGCCAACACCGGCTCGTGGCGCTGCTGGCCCGCCAGCACTTCACCCACCAGCTGCCAGCGACCGGCGGCGAGATCGTCGCTGCGCAGGCCAATGCCGTCCATCGCCGAGTTGGCGTGGGGGGGGACATTGATGGGGCTAACCAGATCGGCCGCCAGCACGGCGCCATGGCACTCGGGCAGCGGCTGGTCGCTGCAGGCGGTGCCTGGGGTGAGTGCCTCAAGAATGGCGTTGCGGGCCGCTTCTACCGAGAGGAATCCCTTGCCCGCTTCCGGCTCTCTGGTCTGACGACCGTCAAGCCAGCTGCAGACGAAGTCGGCGATGGCCGCCAGATCGTTGATATCGAGTCGCGGCAGGGTGGTCTCTGCCGGCTGATCGCTGGCCAGGGCGATGATGTCGCCATCGTCCGGAAAGAGCAGCGGCTTGCCAATCTCGGCGCGGTGCAGCTCGATTTTCGGGAAGTGTTCGTGCTTGAACCCCTCGACCAGCAGCAGATCGAGTTCAGTCTGATCGAAGCTTGCCAGCAGCTGGCGAAAATCAGCTTCGGCCAGCTCGGTCTCAATGATGCGAGCATGACGACGGCGGGAGGCCACCATCATCTGCTGGGCACCCGCCTTGCGCAGCCGATGGCTGTCCTTGCCCGGCTGGTCGATGTCAAAGTCGTGGTGGGCGTGTTTGAGCACCCCGATGCGCAGGCCGCGATCCACCAGCAGGGGGATAAGCTGCTCCAGCAAGGTGGTTTTGCCGGTGCCGCTCCAGGCGGCAAAGCCGAGCAGGGGAAGAGTGGGGGCCGGG
>NZ_JBHFMW010000054.1:0-1257 GCF_041929505.1 Aeromonas sp. MdU4
GCAGCTCCAGAACAACTGATGCCCAAAACCACCAACAACAATAAATCAACTCAAATGCCACTCCTGCTCTAGGTAGAGCATCGCGGCCTCTGAGTGTGTAAATGTTTTTATGACGCACGTGTAACCAGTCCCGAGGGCAAGATGTAGGGAGTAACCCGACAGACAAAGGGACATTAAGCAGTAAAAGGCACATCGGGGTGGGTGGAACGTCGGGAGTATTCTACTAAATAACTGATCCCAATAGTGCTACACCTTCGCTGTGCCATAGCCATTCCCCGGGAAAGGAGACACGGTATCCATGAAGTGTTTCACTCGGCCCAGCAGGCTGGCCATTCCTCTGCATTGATGATTGCGCGTGACGGTTTCATGTAACTTGTGCCACAACCGTTCTATGTGATTAACCCAAGGGCTGTAAACTGGCTGGAACACTAAGCAAAACTTGGGGTTCTTCTTCAACCATCGCTCGGTCTGTTGGCTTTTGTGAATGATGTAGTTATCGAGGATCAGCGTGATGGTTTTGGCTCGTCGGTAGTGGCGGCGCAGCTTTTCCAGCATGGCGATAAACAGGGATGAGTTTTTCTTTATCCCGCTGACGTAAAGTACTCTTCCATTGCCTGTATGGAGAACGCCTGCCAGGTAATGTTTGGCGTTCTGTCCCGGTGTGACAACCCGCTTTTGCTGCGCTCTGAACATCCAGTCGGCCCCTAATTTGGGATTGAGGTCTATATCGACTTCATCTTCATAAAACACCGGATTATCGGCATCACAACGGGCCAGTGCGTCGTCGATATTCGCCATTTTCTCCTGATAGGCAGGGTCTTTTATCCGCAAGGTCGGCACGGGCCTTCGCCAGACAATACCCATACGAGGTAACCATCGGCGGAGCGTGGAGGCTGCCATATTGAGCCCCGTTAACCGATTGATTTTGATAGCCAATAGTTCGGTACACCAGCGGCTGCGCTGATAACCAAAATCTTGCGGAGAAAACTGCATGAGCAGCACCAGTAAGGTGGCAATCTTGGCGACAGGTAAGACTGGGGCACGGCCAGCCGGTAAGGCTTCTAGAGCCCCCACACCTTCATCCCGATACCACCGAAGCCAACGGCCGATGGTCGAGCGAGCAGCGCCGGTAAGGTGATGAACATCAGTGATCGTGCGTCCTTCATGTAACAGCAAGATGGCCATCAAACGACGAGCATGCCCTTTATCACGGGTGGCATGGATGATTTTGTGAATACGGCGCCGTTGTGGTCGTGG
>NZ_JBHFMW010000055.1:0-19222 GCF_041929505.1 Aeromonas sp. MdU4
TGGTCAACGTGGCCGATGGTGCCGACGTTTACGTGCGGTTTGTTACGCTCAAATTTTTCTTTAGACACGACGTAGTCCTTCTAGGTTAAACCCGCCTACCGTCGTAGGCGGGGAATCTTAAATTACTTGGATTTGCGCTCTTCGATCACGGCTTGTGCAACGTTGGTCGGTGCATCGTGATACTTGGCGAATTCCATGGCGTAGGAAGCACGACCTTGGGTAGCGGAACGCAGTGCAGTTGCATAACCGAACATTTCGGCCAGCGGCACCAGAGCACGTACGATCTTGCCGGACGGGCCATCTTCCATACCTTCGATCAGGCCACGACGACGGTTCAGGTCACCGATAACGTCGCCCATGTAATCTTCCGGAGTTTCAACTTCTACTTTCATGATCGGTTCAAGCAGAACCGGGTTGGCTTTCATGAAGCCAGCCTTAAAGGCCATGGAAGCAGCGATTTTGAACGCCAGTTCGGAAGAGTCGACATCGTGGTAAGAACCGAAGTGCAGACGCACACCCAGATCCATAACCGGGTAACCAGCCAGCGGACCAGATTTGAGCTGCTCACGGATACCTTTATCAACACCCGGGATGAATTCACCAGGAATGACACCACCTTTGATGTCGTTGACGAATTCGTAGGCTTTGCCTTCTTCCAGCGGGTACATGTCGATCACAACGTGACCGTACTGACCACGACCACCAGACTGCTTGGCGTGCTTACCTTCGACATCCTTAACGGTTGTACGAATGGTTTCACGGTAGGCAACCTGCGGCTTACCTACGTTCGCTTCTACCTTGAACTCGCGACGCATACGGTCAACGATGATGTCCAGGTGCAGCTCACCCATACCGGCGATGATGGTTTGACCTGACTCTTCGTCAGTCCATACGCGGAAGGAAGGATCTTCCTGAGCCAGACGGCCCAGTGCCAGACCCATCTTCTCTTGGTCAGCCTTGGTTTTCGGCTCAACCGCGATAGAAATTACCGGCTCCGGGAATTCCATACGCTCGAGGATGATCGGTGCGTTCTGGTCACACAGGGTGTCACCAGTGGTCACGTCTTTCAGACCGATAGCAGCAGCGATGTCACCAGCGCGTACTTCTTTGATCTCTTCGCGCTTGTTGGCGTGCATCTGAACGATACGGCCAAAACGCTCGCGCTTGTCCTTGACGGAGTTCAGCACGGTGTCACCGGAGTTAACAACACCGGAGTAGACGCGGAAGAAGGTCAGGTTACCAACGAACGGGTCGGTAGCGATCTTGAACGCCAGAGCAGAGAACGGCTCGTCATCAGAAGCATGACGCTCGTCTTTGGTCTCGCCGTCCATTTTCAGGCCGTCGATAGCAGCTACGTCGGTCGGAGCCGGCAGATAGTCAACAACGGCATCCAGCATTGCCTGTACGCCCTTGTTCTTGAACGCGGAGCCACAGGTTACCAGGATGATTTCGTTGTTCAGCACACGCTGACGCAGAGCAGTCTTGATCTCTTCCTCGGTCAGCTCTTCGCCGCCCAAGTATTTTTCCATCAGGTCTTCAGACGCTTCAGCAGCGGCTTCAACCAGATTCATGCGCATTTCTTGCGCCTGTTCCAGCAGCTCAGCCGGGACGTCTTCGTAATCGAAGGATACGCCCTGGTCAGCTTCGCTCCAGTTGATGGCTTTCATCTTGACCAGGTCAACAACGCCCTTGAAGTTCTCTTCAGAGCCGATGTTCAGCTGAAGGGGAACCGGAACGCCTTTCAGACGGGTCTTGATGTGCTCAACGCAGCGCAGGAAGTTGGCACCGGTACGGTCCATCTTGTTGACGAACGCGATACGGGGAACCTTGTACTTGTTAGCCTGACGCCATACGGTTTCAGACTGTGGCTGTACGCCACCTACGGCACAGTACACCATCACGGCACCGTCCAGAACACGCATTGAACGCTCTACTTCGATAGTAAAGTCAACGTGGCCCGGGGTATCGATGATGTTGATACGGTGCGGTTGGAACTGTTTACCCATACCGGACCAGAAAGCGGTGGTCGCGGCGGAGGTGATGGTGATACCACGCTCTTGTTCCTGTTCCATCCAGTCCATGGTGGCAGCGCCATCGTGAACTTCACCGATCTTGTGACTTACACCGGTATAAAACAGTACGCGCTCGGTAGTAGTAGTCTTACCGGCGTCAATGTGAGCGGAGATACCGATGTTACGATAACGCTCAATGGGGGTTGTACGAGCCATTGTCATCCTCTTACTAAGGCGCTTGTCCCTAGATAATTAAAGGTGCGCAGAGCCAAAAGACCCTGCGCAAGCGGATTACCAGCGGAAGTGAGCGAAGGCTTTGTTCGCTTCAGCCATACGGTGAACGTCTTCACGTTTCTTGACAGACGAACCCTTATTGTCAGCGGCATCCAGCAGCTCGCCAGCCAGACGCTGAGCCATTGATTTTTCACCACGTTTACGAGCGGCATCAACCAACCAGCGCATTGCCAGGGCATTGCGACGTACCGGACGAACTTCTACCGGTACCTGATAGGTTGCACCACCGACGCGACGAGATTTAACCTCGACCGCCGGACGAATGTTATCCAGAGCGACTTCGAACAGGGCCAGGTGCTCTTTGCCAGATTTGGTGGCAATGATGTCCAGGGCGCCATAAACGATGGCTTCTGCAACAGATTTCTTACCGTCAACCATTACTACGTTGACAAATTTAGCCAGCAGCTCTGATCCGAACTTGGGATCTGGCAGGATTTTACGCTGACCAACAACACGACGTCTTGGCATTTCAAATTCTCCGTAACTTCAGGGATTACCCAAAACTAGAAAGCTATCTAACTAGAAACGAATTAACGTTTGGCCTTACTTAACGGAGAACCATTAAGCTTTAGGACGCTTCACGCCATACTTGGAGCGAGCCTGCTTACGGTCTTTAACACCGGCACAGTCCAACGCACCACGAACGGTGTGATAACGAACACCAGGCAAGTCTTTTACACGACCGCCACGGATCAGAACAACAGAGTGCTCTTGCAGGTTGTGACCTTCACCACCGATGTAGGAGGTGACTTCGAAGCCGTTGGTCAGACGTACACGGCATACTTTACGCAGTGCAGAGTTAGGCTTCTTCGGGGTGGTGGTATATACACGAGTGCATACGCCACGCTTCTGAGGGCACGCTTCCAGCGCCGGCACGTTGCTTTTCACAACGAGCTTGATGCGTGGCTTGCGAACCAACTGGTTAATAGTTGCCATCAAAAGGCTCCTGATAATGACTTCATAAACGTGTGGAAAATCCTCCCCGCAGATACGGGGACGCGAAATTTTATGCCCTGTTGTCTGGGGAGTCAAGATTTATACAATTCGCGTCACAAAAGGGCAATTCGGATCCGTTTGATTTCACGACATCACCTTGAATTTTCTTGAAAATGTGCTTCTCAGCCACCCCAGGTGCGCGGGGAACCTTTTTGCGCAATCAATGCCACCAGACCCGCCATATCGAGCGCAATACCCACCCGATGCTGCAAACCGCGAGCTTGCAGGTCTTCCTGCATCACATAAAGCGGGATGCCCGCCAGCCGCTCGCTCCACTGGGGAGCCGATGCCGCAATCACGGCATCCTGCATCAGAACCAACTCATCCTCCGGCTGGAGGTATGAGAGCACCTCTGCCAAGGCCTGACTCTGAAAAGGGGAGTTCAATATCAGATGCAACATGGAGACCTCAAAAGCTGATGTGAGTCGAACATTGGGCCCAGTGCCGAGCCAGTTCCTGGCGCGGCAGACTGTCGACGGGGATCAGCAGATCGTCCACTGTCACGCCACGCTCTGCCAGCGAGTCAGCACAAACGTAGACCTCTTCGATGTCGTAGAGTTCCAGCATTTTGAAGGTGGGCGCGTAGTGGCGTTGCAAAATGGCAGCCGGTTGCTGCTCCTTGAGCAGTTGCAGTACGCCATCCCCAATCAGGAATAGCGCCAGCGAATCGGTCATGGCCGAGGTGGCCAGCAGGGCATCGAGCCCTTCCCGACCTGCAGCATGGCCATGGGGGCCACGACTGCAAATAAAGGCGATTTTCTTGCTCATGATCACTCCCTAGAACTGAACCAGTCGATCTGCGGTGAGCGCCGCCTCGGCCAACTGGCCCAGACCACTCAGGCAAAACGGCGCTTGCAGATTGAAATGTGCCTGCCCAACCCCTTTAGCCTCCTGCTCATCTAGCACCCCGCGCCGCATGGCGGCGGCAACACAGACATCGATACTGATCCCCTGCTCCAGTGCCAGCTCTCGCCACAAACGCACCAAGTCGGTCTCGTCAGATGCAGGCAGGTGTAAACCGTTGCCGTTGTAGACCCCATCCTGATAAAAAAACAGATGTGAGAGGGTATGCCCCTGTGCCAATAGCGTGCGGGCAAAACGATAGGCCGTGCTGGCCGACTGGCTGCCATAGGCGGGCCCCGTGACCAGAATGGCAAAACTCAGACTCATAGCAGGACTCCTGTGCTGACCCGGTCCATTTTACGCCAAAAACAAAAAAGCCCCTGCCAAGAGGGGCTTGATGCAATCTGCTAATCAGAGATGGGCAATCGCCTCGACCTCGACCAGCACATCTTTCGGCAGACGGGCCACTTCCACACAGGAGCGCGCCGGAGCTGCATCACCAAAATAGCGGGCATAGACCTGATTGAAGGCTACGAAGTCATTCATATCGTTCAGGAAGCAGGTGGTTTTCACAACCTTGCCAGCATCGGCACCGGCAGCCTGCAATACGGCGATCAGGTTCTTCATCACCTGCTCGGCCTGAGCTTCGATGCCACCGGCAACGATCTCCATGGTGGCAGGATCAAGCGGGATCTGCCCGGAGGTGAAGATCATCTCACCCACCTTGGTCGCCTGAACATAAGGACCAATGGCAGCTGGCGCCTTGTCGGTTGCAATCACTTCTTTAGCCATTCATCTATCCCCTTCTGGAATTGAGTTACTCGCTTTCGTCTTCACCCTGCTTGCGCTGTCGGATGTAGAGATAAACGGTATGTTTTGAAATATTGAGTTTGTCCGCCACCATGTTGATCGAGTCCTTTATGTCAAAAATCCCCTTCTCGAACAGCTGGGTTACGATGAAGCGGTTTTTGGCATTGTTGGCCACGGTCGGATCGCGGTTGATCTCGTCGATGGTATTGTCCACCGTCTGGGCAACCAGCTCTTCCACGCTGTTGGCGAAGGTCTCGGGTGACTGACGCGCTGCCTGCTGAGGCGTCGGGAAAAATTCGGCCACGAACTCGTGGAAAGGTGCATTGATATGCAGGTTGATACAGATAAGGCCCACTACTTGCCGCTCGCTGTTGCGGATGGCGATGGTGCTCGACTTCATCAGCGCACCGGTGCGACTACGGGCAAAATAGCTTTGAGTGTAATCCTGGCCGGTGCTCTCGATATCCTTGAGCATCCGCAATGCCAAATCGGTGATGGGCGCCCCGAGGGTGCGTCCGGTATTGAACCCGTTGGCGATCTTGATCACCGACTCATGCAGATTTTCCAGGGAGTGAAGCACCACTTCACAATGCTTGCCAAACAACTCGGCCAAGCCATCGATGAGCCCATCGTATGAGCGCAACAATTCCCTGTCTTCATCTGTAAAAGTGCGGCTGATCAGCTGTTCTTCGGGAAGCATTGCCTCCTCGATACCGACAGTCATGTTCTACCCCTGTAATAACCATTCAACTTTCCCGAGTTTTAAATTGCATGGGAGTAAAGTCAACTTTTTTTGATTTTTTACTCTACAACTTTGCTCTGGATCATCCTGAAACCCGCGCTACGTCTACCTTTTCCAAGTAATCGGCCAACAAAAAGGGCTCCTTGAAGGAGCCCTTTTTAATCACGGATGACGAGTTACTCTTCGTCGAAGCTACCGGCTGCGTTCAGCAGATCAGCCAGGTTCTGTTGAGCTTCATCAGCGGTCACCTGCGGGGTACCAACAGCACGAGCTGCGGCAGCACGCTGGTTGATCCGGCTATGGTGGTAGGCAAAGCCGGTACCAGCCGGGATCAGACGACCCACGATGACGTTCTCTTTCAGACCACGCAGTTCATCACGCTTGCCACCAACGGCGGCTTCGGTCAGAACGCGAGTGGTTTCCTGGAAGGAAGCCGCAGAGATGAAGGACTCGGTGCTCAGAGATGCCTTGGTAATACCCATCAGTACATGACGGAAGGTCGCAGGGGTCTTGCCCTCGGCAACCAGCTTACGGTTGGCAATCTTCACACGAGCAACTTCAACCTGTTCACCTTCGATCAGATCAGTATCGCCAGCGCTCAGGATCTCGCACTTGCGCAGCATCTGACGAACGATGACTTCGATGTGCTTGTCGTTGATCTTAACGCCTTGCAGACGGTAAACGTCTTGCACTTCGTTGGCGATGTAGTTGGCGACCGGGCTGATACCGCGCAGACGCAGGATGTCGTGAGCAGACTCAGGACCGTCCGCCAGCACTTCACCCTTCTCAACTTTTTCACCTTCGAACACGTTCAGGTTACGCCACTTCGGAATCATCTCTTCGTAGACGTTGCCACCATCAGTCGGGGTGATAACCAGACGGCGTTTGCCCTTGGTCTCTTTCCCGAAGGAGATGGTACCGGAGATCTCGGCCAGAATTGCCGGTTCCTTCGGTTGACGTGCTTCGAACAGATCCGCAACGCGCGGCAGACCACCGGTGATGTCCTTGGTACCGCCGGATTCTTGCGGGATACGCGCTACCGCGTCACCCACACCCACGTTGGCACCATCTTCCAGGTTTACGATCGCCTTACCCGGCAGGAAGTACTGGGCGGCTACATCGGTACCCGGGATCATCACGTCTTTGCCGTTCAGGTCGACCAGTTTAACGGTCGGACGCATCTCTTTACCGGCACTCGGACGCTCGTTGACATCCAGTACGACGATAGAAGAGAGACCGGTCAGCTCGTCGGTCTGACGAGTGATGGTCACGCCATCGATCATGTGTTCGAACTGCAGGCGACCTGCCACTTCGGTGATGATCGGGTGGGTGTGCGGATCCCAGTTGGCAACGGTCTCGCCAGCGTTCACGGCCTGGCCGTCCTTCACTTCCAGCACGGAACCGTAAGGCAGCTTGTGGCTTTCCTTGGTACGGCCCATGTCGTCCATGATGGTCAGTTCGGTAGAACGGGAGGTGATAACCAGTTTGTCATCGCTGTTGTGAACGAACTTGGCGTTCTGCAGCTTGATGGTACCGGTGTTCTTGACCTGGATGCTGTTCTCGGCAGCAGCTCGAGATGCCGCACCACCGATGTGGAACGTACGCATCGTCAGCTGGGTACCCGGCTCACCGATGGACTGGGCGGCGATAACACCGACAGCCTCACCCTTGTTAACCAGGTGACCACGGGCCAGATCACGGCCGTAGCAGTGAGCACAGTTACCGAAGTCAGTTTCACAGGTGATGGCAGAACGTACCTTCACACGGTCAACAGAGTTTTGCTCCAGCAGGTCACACAGCTGCTCGTCGAGCAGGGTGTTACGTGCTACCAGCACTTCATCTTCAGTACCCGGCTTGATCACGTCATCGGCAACCACACGGCCCAGCACGCGCTCACGCAGCGGTTCGACAACATCGCCACCTTCGATCAGCGGAGTCATCCACAGACCTTCGGTAGTGCCGCAATCGTCCTCGGTGATCACCATGTCTTGTGCCACGTCTACCAGACGACGAGTTAGGTAACCGGAGTTCGCAGTCTTCAGTGCGGTATCCGCCAGACCCTTACGAGCACCGTGAGTAGAGATAAAGTACTGCAATACGTTCAGACCTTCGCGGAAGTTCGCGACGATCGGCGTCTCGATGATGGAGCCATCCGGCTTGGCCATCAGGCCACGCATACCGGCCAGCTGACGGATCTGGGCGGCGGAACCACGCGCACCAGAGTCGGCCATCATAAAGATGCTGTTGAACGATGCCTGCTCTTCTTCTTCACCCAGCGAGTTGACGTTACGCTCTTTGGACAAGTTCTCCATCATGGCCTTGGAGACGCGCTCGTTGGCGCTGGCCCAGATATCGATAACCTTGTTGTAACGTTCGCCCGCAGTCACCAGACCGGACAGGAACTGGTCCTGGATCTCGGCAACTTCGGCTTCGGCTGCCGCAATGATGTCTTTCTTGGCATCCGGGATGACCATGTCATCGATACCAACGGAAGCACCGGACAGGGCCGCGTAGTGGAAACCGGTATACATCAGCTGGTCAGCGAAGATAACGGTGTCCTTCAGGCCCTGCTTGCGATAGCAGGTGTTCAGCAGACGGGAGATGAGCTTTTTGCCCAGCGCCTTGTTGGATACGGATTTGATCCAGTTCTGCGGATTGGCATCCAGGTCAGCCTGCTCTGCAGCAGTCAGCACCTTCGGCTCGTCGATCAGGGCGTATTCCATGCCTTTCGGCAGGATCAGGCTCAGGATCGCACGACCAACGGTGGTGTTCTTCATCTCGGTGTGTTCACGCAGAGAACCGTCTTCCTGACGCAGGTATTCGGTAATGCGTACTTTCACACGAGCATGCAGATCGGCCAGACCGGCGCGATAAACTTTCTCGGCTTCTTTCGGGCCGGCCAGCACCATACCTTCGCCTTTGGCGTTGATACGAGCACGGGTCATGTAGTACAGACCCAAGACCACGTCCTGAGAAGGAACGATGATCGGCTCACCGGAGGCTGGCGACAGGATGTTGTTGGTAGACATCATCAGCGCACGCGCTTCCAGCTGGGCTTCCAGGGTCAGCGGTACGTGGACCGCCATCTGGTCACCATCGAAGTCCGCGTTATACGCAGCACAAACCAGCGGGTGCAGCTGGATTGCCTTGCCTTCGACCAGAGTCGGTTCGAATGCCTGGATACCCAGACGGTGCAGGGTCGGTGCACGGTTCAGCAGAACCGGGTGCTCGCGGATCACTTCGTCCAGGATATCCCAAACAACAGCTTCCTCGCGCTCCACCATCTTCTTGGCGGCCTTGATAGTGGTCGCCAGACCGCGGGTTTCCAGCTTGCCATAGATGAACGGCTTGAACAGTTCCAGAGCCATTTTCTTCGGCAGACCGCACTGATGCAGGCGCAGGGTCGGGCCTACGGTGATAACGGAACGACCAGAGTAGTCGACACGCTTACCCAGCAGGTTTTGACGGAAACGACCTTGCTTACCCTTGATCATGTCGGCCAGGGATTTCAGCGGGCGCTTGTTGGAACCGGTGATGGCACGACCGCGACGACCGTTATCCAGCAGCGCATCGACGGACTCTTGCAGCATACGCTTTTCGTTGCGCACGATGATGTCCGGAGCAGCCAGATCCAGCAGACGCTTCAAGCGGTTGTTACGGTTGATCACGCGACGATACAGATCGTTCAGATCGGAAGTCGCGAAACGGCCGCCGTCCAGCGGTACCAGCGGACGCAGGTCCGGCGGCAGCACAGGCAGCACTGTCATGATCATCCACTCCGGCTTGTTGCCGGACTGCAGGAAAGCTTCCATCAGCTTCAGACGCTTGGTGGTCTTCTTGCGCTTGGTCTCGGAGTTGGTTTGATCCAGCTCCTCGCGCATGGTTTTGACTTCACCTTCCAGATCGATAGCGCGCAGCAATGCCAGGATTGCTTCGGCACCCATCTTGGCGTCAAATTCGTCGCCCCACTCTTCCAGCGCATCCAGGTACTGCTCTTCAGAGAGCATCTGGCTGCGTTCGAGGTTGGTCATGCCCGGCTCGATTACTACGAAAGATTCGAAGTAAAGCACGCGCTCGATGTCGCGCAGGGTCATGTCCAGCAGCAGACCGATACGGGACGGCAGGGACTTCAGGAACCAGATGTGGGCAGTCGGGCTGGCCAGCTCGATGTGGCCCATACGCTCACGACGGACCTTGGTCTGGGTCACTTCAACGCCGCACTTCTCACAGATCACACCACGGTGTTTCAGGCGCTTGTACTTGCCGCACAGACACTCGTAGTCCTTCACCGGTCCGAAGATACGGGCGCAGAACAGACCATCACGCTCCGGCTTGAAAGTCCGGTAGTTGATGGTCTCAGGCTTTTTGACCTCACCGAATGACCAGGAGCGGATCATGTCAGGAGAGGCCAGACCGATCTTGATACTGTCAAACTCTTCGGTCTTGGTCTGAGCCTTCAAAAACTTGAGTAAGTCTTTCACGTGTTTCCCCTGTCAGGAGTCTAACCTCGGCGCCCCGGCTGCCAAAGCAGCGGGGCGCCCACGTCAATTCTCGAACAATAAGAGCGAGCTCTTACTCTTCGTCCAGCTCGATGTTGATACCCAGAGAGCGGATTTCCTTCAGCAATACGTTGAAGGATTCGGGCATGCCCGGCTCCATACGGTGGTCGCCATCCACGATGTTCTTATACATCTTGGTACGGCCATTCACATCGTCAGACTTGACGGTCAGCATTTCCTGCAGGGTATATGCCGCACCGTAAGCCTCCAGGGCCCACACTTCCATCTCACCGAAACGCTGACCACCGAACTGAGCCTTACCACCCAGCGGCTGCTGGGTAACCAGGCTGTAAGAACCGGTAGAACGCGCGTGCATCTTGTCGTCGACCAAGTGGTTCAGCTTGAGCATGTACATGTAACCAACGGTTACTTTACGCTCGAAGCGGTTACCAGTACGGCCATCGAACAGATCAATCTGACCGGATTCCGGCAGATCGGCCAGCTTCAGCAGGGCTTTGATTTCGCGCTCTTTGGCACCATCAAACACTGGAGTAGCGACCGGCAGACCCTTACGCAGGTTACCCACCAGGGTACGTACGTCGTCGTCAGACAGTTCGGCGATGTTCACTTGCTGGGTGTCCTTCTCGCCCAGGTCATAGACCTGTTGCAGGAAGTTGCGCATCTCATGCAGCTCGCGCTGCTCTTTGACCATGCGATCGATCTTCTCGCCGATACCCTTGGCCGCAAGGCCCAGGTGCACTTCGAGGATCTGACCGATGTTCATACGGGATGGTACGCCCAACGGGTTCAGTACGATGTCGACCGGACGGCCGAACTCGTCATGAGGCATATCCTCGACCGGACAGATCTTGGAGATAACACCCTTGTTACCGTGACGGCCCGCCATCTTGTCACCCGGTTGGATGCGACGCTTGACTGCCAGATAAACCTTGACGATTTTCAGTACGCCCGGCGCCAGATCATCACCCTGGATAATCTTGCGACGCTTGTTCTCGAACTTCTTGTCGAACTCGGCTTTCAGCTCTACGTGCTGTTCAGCGATCTGTTCCAGTTCGGTCTGCTTGCCTTCATCTTCGATGGCCAGTTCAAACCACTTGGAGCGATCGAGCTTGTTCAGACGATCTTCGCTGTAACCGGCGGCCAGCAGCAGGTTGCGGGAGCGGCCGAAAATGCCGTCTTCCAGGATCTTGAACTCTTCGGTCAAGTCCTTCTTCGCTTCCTTCAGCTGCATCTCTTCGATTTCTTTGGCACGCTTGTCTTTTTCCACGCCATCGCGGGTAAAGACTTGCACGTCAACCACGGTACCGTACACACCGTTCGGTACACGCAGGGAGGAGTCCTTCACATCGGAGGCCTTCTCACCGAAGATGGCGCGCAGCAGCTTCTCTTCCGGTGTCAGCTGGGTTTCACCTTTCGGGGTTACCTTACCGACCAGAATGTCGCCGCCTTTCACTTCGGCACCCACGTAGACGATACCGGACTCATCCAGCTTGGACAGAGCGGCTTCACCCACGTTCGGGATGTCAGCAGTGATCTCTTCCGGACCCAGCTTGGTGTCACGGGAGATACAGGCCAGTTCCTGGATATGGATGGTGGTCAGGCGATCTTCCTGAACAACACGCTCGTTCACCAGGATCGAGTCTTCAAAGTTGTAACCGTTCCACGGCATGAACGCGACGCGCATGTTCTGACCCAGCGCCAGTTCACCCAGATCGGTGGACGGGCCGTCAGCCAGTACGTCGCCAGCCATGACTGGCTCACCCAACATCACGCAAGGACGCTGGTTGATACAGGTGTTCTGGTTGGAACGGGTATATTTGGTCAGGTTGTAGATGTCGATACCGGCTTCGCCTGGCATCAGCTCATCTTCATTGACCTTCAGGACGATACGGGAGGCATCGACATAGTCGATTACGCCGCCACGCTTGGCCACTACGGTTACACCGGAGTCAACGGCCACAGCGCGTTCCATACCAGTACCTACCAGCGGCTTGTCAGCACGCAGAGTCGGTACAGCCTGACGTTGCATGTTTGAACCCATCAATGCGCGGTTCGCGTCATCGTGTTCCAGGAACGGGATCAGAGCCGCTGCCACAGATACGATCTGCTGCGGGCTCACGTCCATATACTGGATCTGGTCGGCGTTCATAAAGGTGGATTCACCTTTGTGACGGCACGGGATCAATTCATCTTTCAGACGGCCATCTTCGGTGGTCGCGGCGTTAGCCTGTGCGATCACGTACTTGCCTTCTTCGATAGCAGACAGGTAGTCCACTTCGTCGGTGATCACACCGTCAATGACCTTGCGGTACGGGGTCTCGAGGAAACCGTACTCGTTGGTACGAGAGTACACGGACAGAGAGTTGATCAGACCGATGTTCGGACCTTCAGGAGTCTCGATAGGGCACAGACGACCGTAGTGAGTCGGGTGTACGTCTCGGACTTCAAAGCCGGCACGCTCACGAGTCAAACCGCCCGGGCCCAGCGCGGAGATACGGCGCTTGTGGGTCACTTCGGAAAGCGGGTTGTTCTGGTCCATAAACTGAGACAGCTGGCTGGAACCAAAGAACTCTTTGACTGCGGCGGAGATCGGCTTGGCGTTGATCAGATCCTGCGGCATCAGGGTGTCCAGGTCGCCCAGGGAGAGACGCTCCTTGACCGCACGCTCGACACGCACCAGACCGACGCGGAACTGGTTTTCAGCCATTTCACCGACAGAACGGATACGACGGTTACCCAAGTGGTCGATATCGTCCACTTCGTCGTTACCGTTACGGATGTCGATCAGGCGCTTCATCACATCGACGATGTCGTCTTTGGTCAGTACACCAGCGCCGGTCTCGTCTTCACGACCCAGACGGCGGTTGAACTTCATCCGACCTACGGTAGACAGGTCGTAACGCTCGGCGGAGAAGAACAGGTTTTCGAACAGCTGTTCTGCAGCTTCGCGAGTAGGCGGCTCACCCGGACGCATCATGCGATAGATCTCGACCAGCGCTTCCAAACGGTTGGAGCTGGAGTCGACACGCAGGGTCTCGGACATATAAGCACCGTGATCCAGTTCGTTAGTGAACAGAACCTCGAAGTGCTTGAAGCCGGCTTGGGACAGGTTGGCGATCGCTTCCAGACTCAGGGCCTGGTTGGCGGTCACGACCATCTCGCCAGTTTGCGGATGTGCGTAGTCCTTGGCAGCAACTTTGCCAACAACATACTCAACCGGTACCTCAATCTGGGTAACGGCATCTTTTTCCAACTGACGGATGTGACGCGCAGTCACACGACGACCGGTCTCAACCACCACGGCGCCATTGGCCACGATGTCAAAGGTCGCAGTTTCACCACGCAGACGCTCCGGCACCAAATCCATCATCAACTTGCCATCTTTTACTTCAAAACCGATGGTCTCGAAGAAGGTGGCCAGGATCTGTTCGGAAGTGAAGTCCAGGGCGCGCAGAATAATGGATGCTGGCAGTTTGCGACGACGGTCGATACGGACAAACAGGTTGTCTTTCGCATCGAACTCGAAGTCCAGCCAGGAACCACGGTAGGGGATAACGCGAGCGTTATACAGTACCTTACCGGATGAATGAGTTTTGCCTTTATCGTGGTCGAAGAAGACGCCCGGGCTACGGTGCAGCTGGGAGACGATAACCCGCTCGGTACCATTGATAACAAAGGTGCCGTTCTCGGTCATGAGCGGAATTTCGCCCATGTATACTTCTTGTTCCTTGATGTCTTTGACGGTGCCGGCAGCTGCTTCACGATCGTACAGAACCATACGAAGCTTGACACGCAGCGGCGCGGAGTAGGTCACTCCACGGATCTGGCATTCTTTTACGTCAAATACCGGCTCACCCAGGCGATAGCTGACATACTGAAGCTCAGCACTACCGGAGTAACTGGTGATCGGGAAAACGCTACGGAAAGCGGCCTCTAGGCCATATTCACCTTCCGGGTCAGCCTCGATGAACTGCTTGAAGGAGTCCAGCTGAATGGACAACAGATAAGGCGTGTCCAGTACCTGGTCTCGCTTACCGAAGTCCTTACGAATGCGTTTTTTTTCGGTATAAGAGTAAACCATAGGGTTCCTCAGCTCGCTGATAAGTGACCCACTCTGTCCCGCAGGACAGCTCTGTCTCAACACCGTTTTGTGTTGGCCCGGACGAATGGAAACAGTCCGGATTGCTGGTGCACCGAGAGTCGTAAACGGTGTGAAATGCTCTCAGTCTACAGCGCAAAAAGGCTGGTGAACAAATATTCACCAGCCCTAGCCTGTTTTATCAGGCTAATCTACATAAATGCAGATTATTTGATCTCAACAGAAGCACCAGCTTCTTCAAGCTGCTTCTTCAGAGCTTCAGCTTCGTCCTTGGACACGCCTTCTTTCAGGTTAGCCGGGGCAGCTTCAACCAGATCTTTGGCTTCTTTCAGGCCCAGACCGGTAGCGCCACGAACGGCTTTGATGACGGCAACTTTGTTGGCGCCAGCAGCGGTCAGAACTACGTCGAACTCGGTTTTCTCTTCTACTGCTTCAGCAGCCGGACCGGCAGCAACAGCAACAGCGGCAGAAACACCGAACTTCTCTTCCATAGCTTCGATCAGCTCAACAACTTCCATTACAGACATGGAAGCAACGGCTTCGATGATTTGGTCTTTAGTGATAGACATGACAAAAATTCCTGATGTTGAATAAACTCAAACAGCCTAAATAGGCGAGAATCAAGCAGCAGCTTGCTTCTGATCACGCACAGCAGCGATGGTACGAACCAGCTTGCCAGCAGAGGCTTCTTTCATAGTCGCCATCAACTTCGCAATCGCTTCGTCGTAGGTCGGCAGCGTGGCCAGACGATCAATTTGTGCTGCGGCGATAAACTCACCGTTAAAAGCGCCAGCCTTGATTTCGAACTTTTGGTTCGCTTTGGCAAACTCTTTGAACAGACGAGCAGCAGCGCCCGGGTGTTCGTTAGAGAAAGCAATCAAGGTAGGACCGGTAAATGCGTTGTTCAGGCACTCGAATTCGGTACCTTCAACTGCACGACGCAGCAGGGTGTTACGCACAACGCGCATGTACACACCAGCTTCGCGAGCGGTTTTACGCAGGACGGTCATCTTATCTACAGTCACACCGCGAGAATCGGCTACAACTGCAGACAGAGCGCCTTTGGCAGCTTCGTTGACTTCAGCAACAATTGCCTTTTTGTCTTCGAGTCCCAATGCCATTGGCTTAACTCCTGGATTGAATCCGGGTCTATTGACCCAGTACAGACACATCCCCCCTACCTTTACAACAGAGGGGAACGATGCGGTAGCAGGATTCCAGAAGAGAAAGAAACTTTCTCGCTGGGTTTCCGGCACCGTCTACGCAGGAAACATTAAGGCTTTGCAGCCACCTGCGGTCTTGGACGGAGGTCGAAACCCCCAACCAATCAAGGCGCAAAATTATAGATTAAATTTTGCGCCTTGTAAAACCCATCAATTAGGCCTGAGCTTCCAGAGAAGCTTGGTCTACGGCAACACCGGCACCCATGGTGGTGGAGATGCTGACTTTCTTGATGAATACGCCTTTGGCGGAAGAGGGTTTGCCTTTTTTCAGGGCAACCAGCAGAGCTTCCAAGTTTTCTTTCAGCTGAACTTCGTCGAAAGAAACCTTACCCAGAGTGGTATGGATGATACCATTCTTGTCGTTACGGTAACGAACCTGACCAGCTTTGGCGTTCTTGACCGCTTCAGCAACGTTAGGAGTTACAGTACCAACTTTCGGGTTCGGCATCAGACCGCGCGGGCCCAGGATTTGACCCAGTTGACCAACAACGCGCATGGCATCTGGGGATGCGATAACAACGTCGAAGTTCATCTCGCCTTTCTTAACCAGATCGGCCAGGTCATCCATACCTACCAGGTCAGCACCGGCAGCTTTAGCTGCTTCGGCGTTGGCACCTTGAGTAAATACAGCAACGCGTACATCACGACCGGTACCGTGCGGCAGTACAGTAGCACCACGTACGTTCTGGTCAGATTTACGAGCGTCGATACCCAGGTTGACAGCAACGTCAACGCTTTCAACGAACTTGGCGGTAGCCAGTTCTTTCAGCAGGGCAATGGCTTCGTTGATGGAGTACTCTTTGGTACCGTCAACTTTTTCGCGAATAACGCGCATACGCTTGGAAAGTTTAGCCATTGTCTTAATCCTCCACTACCAGACCCATGGAACGAGCGGAGCCTGCGATGCAACGTACTTTTGCATCCAGATCGGCACCGGTCATATCCGGTTCTTTGGTCTTGGCGATTTCTTGCAGCTGGGCTACGGTCACCTTACCAACCTTGTCTTTGTTCGGCTTGGCAGAACCAGACTTGATACCGGCAGCTTTCTTCAGCAGGAAGGAAGCAGGCGGAGTCTTGGTTTCGAAGGTGAAGGAACGGTCACTGTAAACGGTGATCACGACCGGAGTCGGTGAACCTTTTTCCAGCTTCTCTGTACGAGCGTTGAACGCCTTACAGAATTCCATGATGTTAACACCGTGTTGACCCAGTGCAGGACCAACGGGAGGAGACGGGTTGGCTGCACCAGCAGCAACCTGCAGCTTGATATAAGCTGTGACTTTCTTAGCCATTAGGAAAATACCTCAAAAATGGGTTCTAGCGCCTCGGAGACTTGCTCCTGCAAACGGCTCCCCAACTAATAAAGGGGCAGCGAATTATAGAGATAATCGCTGCCCCTGACAACCGTTAAACGTACAGAATTCAATCAGCCCTTTTCGACCTGACCAAAATCCAGTTCAACAGGAGTAGAACGACCGAAGATCAGTACAGAGACCTTCACGCGGCTCTTCTCATAATCGACCTCTTCAACGGTACCGTTGAAGTCGGCAAACGGACCATCGGCAACCCGCACCATTTCACCCGGTTCAAACAGGGTTTTCGGACGCGGCTTGTCGTGGGCATCCTGCAGACGATTCAGGATGGCATCGGCCTCTTTGTCGGAGATCGGTGCAGGGCGGTCGGAGGTACCGCCAATGAAGCCCATTACACGCGGTACGTTACGCACCAGGTGCCATGTGGTTTCATCCATGATCATCTGGACCAGGACATAGCCCGGGAAAAACTTGCGCTCACTCTTGCGCTTCTGGCCAGCACGCATCTCGACCACTTCTTCGGTCGGGACCAGTACTTCACCGAACATGTCTTCCATGCCATGCATCTTGATATGCTCGCGCAGTGACTTGGCTACACGGCCTTCATAGCCGGAAAAAGCCTGCACGACATACCATCTCATACGTTGTTCACGTTGTTCAGTCATGGCTTATCCTTACACACCGGTAATCAGGTTGACCAACCAGACCAAGGCACCGTCCAGAACGAACAGCAGCAGCCCCATCACGGCGGTCACCGCCAGCACAATCAGGGTTGTCTGAATGGCTTCCTGACGGGTCGGCCATACGACCTTGCGGACTTCCAGGCGAGACTCACGGGCAAATGCCAGTGTTGCCTTTCCCTTGGTGGTTTGCAGGGCTACTGCACCAGCAGCAGCAATGACAACGACCACACCCAGGGCGCGGACGGCAGCGACAACATCGTTGAGCAGGTAATTACCCACTACAGCGGCCGCCAGGATAATGAAAACCAGGCCCCAAAGCAGGGTATCCTTGCTTCCGCCCTGGCTCTCAGAACTAACACTCATACAACCCACCTGTATCTGACGTAACCAAAGACACAAAAGCCCCGTACGAGACGAGGTATATGGCAGGGGCGGCAGGACTCGAACCCGCAACCATCGGTTTTGGAGACCGCTGTTCTACCAATTCGAACTACGCCCCTACATAAGAAAGCCCCTATTATAGGGGCTTTGCTTTATTTATGTAAGCCAAAGATTAAGCGATTACGCTGGCTACAACACCGGCACCTACGGTACGGCCACCTTCACGGATAGCGAAACGCAGGCCGTCGTCCATTGCGATCGGGGCAATCAGGGTAACAACCATTTTGATGTTGTCGCCTGGCATTACCATCTCTACGCCTTCCGGCAGTTCGATGGTACCGGTCACGTCGGTAGTACGGAAGTAGAACTGCGGACGGTAGCCTTTGAAGAACGGGGTATGACGACCACCTTCTTCTTTGGACAGTACGTACACTTCAGATTCAAACTTGGTGTGCGGCTTGATTGAACCCGGCTTGGCCAGTACTTGACCACGCTCTACGTCTTCACGCTTCACGCCACGCAGCAGTGCGCCGATGTTCTCGCCTGCACGACCTTCGTCCAGCAGCTTACGGAACATTTCAACACCGGTACAGGTGGTAGAAACGGTATCTTTGATACCAACAATTTCTACGGTCTCACCTACTTTAACGATACCGCGCTCTACACGACCGGTAACTACGGTACCACGGCCTGCGATAGAGAATACGTCTTCGATAGGCATCAGGAACGGCTGGTCAATCGCGCGCTCCGGCTCCGGGATGTAGGTATCCAGGTGGCCAGCCAGCTCGATGATCTTCTCTTCCCATGCAGCGTCGCCTTCCAGCGCTTTCAGCGCGGAACCGCGAACTACCGGCAGGTCATCACCCGGGAAGTCATATTCGGTCAGCAGTTCACGAACTTCCATCTCAACCAGTTCGAGCAGCTCTTCGTCATCAACCATGTCACACTTGTTCATGAACACGATCATGTACGGAATACCAACCTGACGACCCAGCAGGATGTGCTCACGAGTCTGCGGCATCGGGCCGTCAGTCGCTGCTACTACCAGGATCGCGCCGTCCATCTGGGCAGCACCGGTGATCATGTTTTTAACGTAGTCGGCGTGACCCGGGCAATCTACGTGAGCGTAGTGACGGGTAGCGGTGTCGTATTCTACGTGGGAGGTGTTGATGGTGATACCACGCTCACGCTCTTCCGGTGCCTTGTCGATCTGGTCGAAGGCGAAAGCTTTACCACCGAAGTGCTTGGCCAGCACGTTGGTGATAGCTGCAGTCAGGGTGGTTTTACCGTGGTCAACGTGGCCGATGGT
>NZ_JBHFMW010000056.1:0-2728 GCF_041929505.1 Aeromonas sp. MdU4
TGTCCAGTTCCAGTGCCGTGGCAGGCACTGGTTTTTTATGGCACTCAGACCAAATCTGTGCCTCGTTCTGGAACGGGTGTAGCAAACAGGGGTGGGCGCTCACGCATTGATGACGCACACATAACCAGTCTCCGGGATGAGAGTTGAACATGTCGAAGTATATCGGCTTGGATCACCCCGGGTTTTCTAGGGGCAGTCGTCTTGAGTTGATGTATTTCAGTACAATATCAGCCTCGTTAACGTAAAAATCATCGCATCATGCTAACACCCGCTCACCGCCGCCACGATATCTCCGACCATATATGGACCTTACTCGAACCGCACCTTCCGGGCTAAAAAGGTCAATGGGGACGTGTCAGGCCACAAGTAGCGGGAAAAAGTGTCTGGACACTATGGGGTCAAATCCACGAACTATGCCGAGACAAACACGCTCTTTGACCTCTTTAGGAGAGCGTTGATAGAAAACTTCTTTTATTATCGTTGGCTTAAACTCCATCCACTCATCGGTGAAATAAGCAAAAACGCCCTCATGACAACCCTCACCAACCTTACCAACCAATAGAGCTCCTTGCCGAGTGATTTGCTCAGAAGTAATATGACGATTGTACACATTAGGTAATGTGTCACTATTCCATCTACGTGTAATTTTGGGATGCGGCGCAATATAAAATGTAAACCATTGAGATAAATCATCTCCGCCAACCAAGGTTAACTTCCCTTCATTGTTTTCATCCCAAAAAGCCTTAGCCTCACGACTCAAGCTCTTTACTCCAGATAAATGTTCACCTGCGTTCTTAACATTCATAGTAAGCACGAAAATATAACCACCGAAGATAGTTATAGAGATTACCACCAGTGTATTTATTATTCTGGATAAGCTACTAATTGTGTTAGGCGAAAGATATGCAACAAGTATAGCAGGAGCAGGCATAAAGAATGGATGTAACCATTCAACTAACCGTCCACCGCTATGAAAAGTAAACCAACCCATAATTATAAGAAGTGGTAAAAATAAAATAACTGTTGTTATTTTTAACTGTTCTGAAACATACGTAGATAGCTTAACTGACCGTTTAACTATAATTATACCAAGCAGCACTAATGGGTAAAACACCAATAGTAGAGATAACCAACTGCTCAGGTTAAACTGAGTTGCAACTTGACTTTCGACCCATTTTATTGACGAAAAATTATTCTCTACCATCCAGAATAGATTTGGAATAGTTAGAGTAACAAATATCAATATGGCTGCATAAAAATATGGTTCACTCCAAGCACGACGAACACTTTTGACAGTGAGGCTCACAATGAAAATCATCATAATTGGAGCAAAGGTTGTATACTTGGCCATAGCCGAACAACCAGCGGTCAACCCGAACAACAGCCACCAGCGCGGTTCTTCCCATACCGATTTTATAAATAGTAATAAGAGCCATGGCCAAGTGCCAAATAGTAAATAGTTGTCATTATATGGAATGGCATCGAAGTTGATGACTCCTGAAAAATTTAAAATCAATAACCCCAACCATGAAAGAGAAATCGATTTTGACAGTTTATATGTCAGTCTATAACACCCCAGCATTCCTACACTGATAACTGTGTAATGACTTAAATACCAATACATAGAGGAAAACTCGGGGGAGGGTGAGTATAAGAAAACACGGGAAACCCAACCAACAAACCAAGGATTTTTAGGACTACCCCATTCACCATTGCTTGCCCAATTTAGCGCCTCAATTGCATCATAGGGTACCGTTGGATCTAGGAAAAATGATGCAGTGGTCCAAAAAAAAGCATACACGCAACACCATATGATGACAATACAGTGAGAACGCTTGATATCTGACAGTGTTGGATAAACACGATCGACATCCATCATTGACAATATAGCCATCAACATCCCTTTTTTATTTAAACTGTTGTGAGCACGATGGAAATTACTAATCCATTAAACAATATATGCTCTCCCTCCTTGGCCTGTTGACACTGACACAGGAAAAAGTTACCGCAAATAATAAATTCGAAAAATTTAAATTGTTTGAAATAAATTTAAAAAACCTCCCAAGACTATACCAACACCAGATGCTAATGCCTATATATTTTCGTGCGGGCATGCACTGAACATGTAACCATGTATTTCTGAGTTGAATTGATGATGGTAAACCTATTCACAGCGCTGTTTCCAAAATCGATTCAGAGTGAATGGGGCGTTGTTTCCCAAATCGATGCAGCTTGAATGGAACTAAATTGGGACTTAGTGATCTAATCACCACCATCCCCTTCAAGTCTGCATCATGGGCACGTCGCTTCACCCCATCACCAACTGGCCTCAATACAACAAGTCTTTGATTAACCGTGGTTCACTCACCTTCTGGGTTGATGTCGAGGCCATGCGCAACTGGTTTCACCACGACCATCATGGACGACGGGGACGCAGCCAGCTTTACGCCGACCAGACCATCTGCACATTCCTGATGCTCAAGGGGATTTTCAGCCTCACGCTTCGCGCAACTCAGGGGCTACTCGACTCCCTGTTCGAGTTGATGAATGTACCGCTGTGCGCACCGGACTACAGCTGTGTCAGCAAGCGCGCTCACACGGTGAAAGTGGCCTATCGACAACCCGCCAAGGGGCGTATCACCGACCTGGTTATCGACTCGACTGGCCTGAAGGTATTTGGCGAAGGCGAGTGGAAAGTCAGGAAACACGGCGCACTGGAAGAAGATAT
>NZ_JBHFMW010000057.1:0-518 GCF_041929505.1 Aeromonas sp. MdU4
TTACCTTTAGTCAACATCGATATGCAAAATACGATGGGCAATCAATGAGGTAACTATGGAATACCGATTCCCCTTTTTAGTATCACTGGCCTGTATCGCAGCAAGCGTTATGCTACCAAGCGCATCTGCAGACAACACCCTCCCGACGGCGGTAACAGAACCGGTTATCCAAGAGCAGAACCTGAGGCCATTGGATGAATGTTACAAGGATGGCGGAGACAGTGCATCCGTGCTCGATATCAGAAAATGCCTAATTGACAAGGCTCAGGATGAGGAACTGCGCCTCAAAAACTTCTTCAAGAGAGAGGAGCAAGAGCTTCAAGGTATAGATTCCTCTGGCGTGCCGGCTGCGCTTGCTTCACTGAAAGAATCGCAAAAAGCTTTCGAAGCGTTCCGTCAGGCTGAGTGCAAACGAATAAACGATGCCACGCTAGGTGGCACTGGTGCCGAAGATTTCCAGCGAGACTGTGAGATCCGCCTGACACGTTGGCGGATCGAGCAGCTCCAGAACAACTGAT
>NZ_JBHFMW010000058.1:0-6200 GCF_041929505.1 Aeromonas sp. MdU4
CCCCCAGCTTTGCCCCCAGCCAGGCCCCTGGCAACAGAAACCCAAACAGTCGCAATCCGTTGAACAAGAACGAGATGCTGGATGCTCGTACGCCATTGAGCGCGGAGGCCAGCAGCATCACCATCCCCTGAAAGCCATAACCGATCGGCACCAGATGCAGATAGAGAATGATGAGGCGAATGACCTGCGGATGATCGCTGAACAGATTGGCGATCAGCGGGGCCAGCAGCCAGGTCAGGCCATAGATGGCGAGTTGGAACAGCAACGCAAAACCCATGCAGCTTTGCAGTGCAGCCTTGGCCCGGGCCGGATTGCCAGCGCCGCAGTTTTGCGAGATGAAGGGAGCCAGCACGGAAGCAAGGGCCATCATCACGATGAGTAGCAGTGCCTCGACTCGCGATGCGGCGCCGTAAGCTGCCACCACTTCTGTGCCCAGACCAGCAAAGATCGTCATCAGTACCGCATTGGCCAGGGGATTGAGCATATTGGTAAAAGAGGCGGGGATGGCAACATGGAGCAGCGCTCGCCAATGGTAAAGCAACCGTGTTCGCGGCGAGAGGCGCCACAGCAGCAAGCTCTCTCGATGACGCAGGATATAGAGGCTGACCTGCATGGCCATCAGCCAGGAGATAGAGGTCGCGATAGCGGCCCCGCGGATCCCCCACTCTGGGAAGGGGCCGATGCCGAAGATCAGTAGCGGATCCAGCACCCCGTTGACCAGCCCGGCCACCGCCATCACCAGACTGGGGGTTTTGGTATCGCCGGTCGCCCGGATGGCGGCATTGCCCACCATGGGCAGCACCAGCATGGGCACGGTCAGATACCAGATCAGCATGTAGTCGTGGATAAGGGAGATAAGCTCGGCACTGGCACCCAGCAAGGTAAATAGCGGCTTGATGGTGAGCGCGCCCCCTGCCGAAAGCAGGGTGACCAGGATCACCGCCAGAAACAGGCTGTCGGTAGTGAGGTGGGCTGCCTCTTCATGCTTTCCTTGCCCCAATGCATGACCGATCACCGCCGAGAGACCGGCACCCAACCCCATGGCGAGCGAGGTGACCACGAAGGTGACCGGAAAGGTAAAGCTGATGGCGGCCAGCGCCTGGGTGCCCAGCATGCCGATAAAAAAGGTATCGACCAGGTTGAAGGCCAGAATGGCGATGATGCCGAAGATCATGGGGCCCGTCATCTGGCGCAGTACGACCGGAATGGGGGCTGTCAGCATGGGGTTAGCGCGGGTCAATGATTCGTCTCTGCATCACATCTGGTGTTGACGGTTCTGCCATGAACCCGGGGTGGGGGCAGCCAGCTCTGCACCAAGGCGCAGACACGGGCGAACCATCGAAGGTATTTATAGTACGTGAAAAAATTTTTTTTGTATTTGCCCTTGAAGGGTTAGCAACTTTGCCCCACATCAGGGACATATCTAATTTGGCCTGGAACGGCCATTCCTCAAAGCAACAATGAGACTCATTTTGGGAGAGTTATCGATGAAAATTCGTCCACTGCACGACCGCGTCATCATCAAGCGCATCGAAGCTGAAGCCAAATCTGCTGGCGGTATTGTATTGACTGGTACCGCGGCCCAGAAGTCCACCCGTGGTGAAGTGCTTGCCGTGGGGACTGGTCGCATCCTGGATAATGGCGAAGTCAAAGCGCTGGCCGTGAAGGTTGGTGACAAGGTTATCTTCAACGAAGGCTACGGTGTAAAAACCGAGAAGCTGGATGGTCAGGATGTCCTGATCCTGTCCGAAACCGACATCCTGGCGATTGTCGAAGAGTAATCCATCCTCCTTTTCCCGAATTGATTTAAGGATTGAAGCAAAATGGCAGCTAAAGACGTTAAGTTTGGTAACGAAGCCCGCATCAAAATGCTGGAAGGCGTAAACATCCTGGCTGATGCCGTCAAGGTGACTCTGGGCCCGAAAGGCCGCAACGTGGTGCTGGATAAATCCTTCGGCGCCCCGACCATCACCAAAGATGGTGTTTCCGTTGCGCGCGAAATTGAGCTGGAAGACAAGTTCCAGAACATGGGCGCCCAGATGGTCAAGGAAGTTGCTTCCAAAGCGAACGACGCTGCGGGTGACGGTACCACTACTGCAACTGTTCTGGCTCAGGCGATCGTCAACGAAGGTCTGAAAGCCGTTGCCGCTGGTATGAACCCGATGGACCTGAAGCGCGGTATCGACAAAGCCGTTGTGGCTGCCGTTGCCGAGCTGCAGGCGCTGTCCCAGCCGTGTGCTGACAGCAATGCCATCGCTCAGGTTGGTACCATCTCCGCCAACTCCGACGAGAAAGTGGGCAAGCTGATTGCTGAAGCCATGGACAAAGTGGGTCGCGATGGCGTCATCACTGTTGAAGATGGCCAAGGTCTGGAAGACGAGCTGGCTGTCGTCGAAGGTATGCAGTTCGACCGTGGCTACCTGTCCCCCTACTTCATCAACAAGCAAGAGACCGGTTCTGTTGAACTGGACGATCCGTTCATCCTGCTGGTTGACAAGAAAGTCTCCAACATCCGCGAAATGCTGCCGGTGCTGGAAGGTGTTGCCAAAGCTGGCAAGCCGCTGCTGATCGTTGCCGAAGACGTAGAGGGCGAAGCGCTGGCTACTCTGGTGGTCAACACCATGCGCGGCATCGTGAAAGTGGCTGCCGTCAAGGCGCCGGGCTTCGGTGACCGTCGCAAGGCTATGCTGCAGGATATCGCCGTTCTGACTGGCGGTACCGTCATCTCCGAAGAAGTTGGCATGGAGCTGGAAAAAGCGACTCTGGAAGATCTGGGTCGTGCCAAGCGCATCGTCATCACCAAAGAGAACACCACCATTATTGACGGCGTGGGCGATGCCAGCGTGATCGAAGGCCGCGTTGCCCAGATCCGTCAGCAGATTGAAGATACCTCTTCCGATTACGACCGTGAGAAGCTGCAAGAGCGCGTAGCCAAGCTGGCTGGCGGTGTTGCAGTGATCAAGGTTGGCGCTGCCACCGAAGTTGAGATGAAAGAGAAGAAAGCGCGTGTGGAAGATGCCCTGCACGCTACCCGTGCCGCTGTCGAAGAAGGTGTGGTTGCCGGTGGTGGTGTGGCGCTGGTGCGCGTAGCTGCCAAGCTGACTGGCCTGCGTGGTGACAACGAAGACCAGAACGTGGGTATCAAGGTTGCCCTGCGCGCCATGGAAGCCCCGCTGCGTCAGATCGTGATCAACGCCGGTGAAGAAGCATCCGTCATTGCCAACGCAGTGAAGAACGGTGAAGGCAACTTCGGTTACAACGCTTATACCGAACAGTATGGCGATATGCTGGCCATGGGTATCCTGGATCCGACCAAGGTGACCCGTTCTGCTCTGCAGTTTGCCTCTTCCATCGCTGGCCTGATGATCACTACCGAGTGCATGGTCACCGAACTGCCGAAGAAAGATACTCCTGCCATGCCTGATATGGGTGGTATGGGTGGTATGGGCATGATGTAATCGTCATCCCGGCCTGTTTGAGAAACGGCTCGCCCAAGGCGAGCCGTTTTTTTATATCCGACTAAACTGAGTCTGTTAAGACAGCAAATTTTTTTGGGGGGGAGAGATGAAAGCTTTTGGCTGGATTTCGTTATTGTTGTCATTGTCCATCATGCCGCTTGTTGCCGCAGAGACGCCTGCCGGGCCTGTGATTTTGAAAGTGAGTGGTAACATCAATTCTGCAGATGAGGTGAATGGCAAGGTGATGTTTGACTTGGCCAAGCTTCAGGCTCTGCCGCAACATGAGATAGTGACAGGTAATCCCTGGGTTGATAAACCTCATAAATATAGAGGACCAAAGTTGGCAGATGTGCTGACTGCTGTCGGGGCCGACGGCAAAACCATTACACTGACTGCATTGAACAGTTTCCAGATCCGTGTCGAATGGGACAACGTAGCGAAGTATGACCCCATTTTGGCGTGGGAAGATAATGGTGTGGTCATGCGGGTTCGCGACAAGGGGCCAATCTGGTTTATGTTGCCGCTCGATCAGTATCCGGAGCTGAAGCGCTCCGAATACACCGATATGATGATTTGGCAGCTTGATTCAATAGACATACAACACTAATAGCCAACACAGGAGCATGGGGTGAAAGGGAAGACCAGAGCTTGGCCATTGCTCGTCATTCTGTATATTTCCATCCTGTCGTTTACCGGGAGTACCCTCTATTGTCTGTTGCAGATCCAGAATGCGACAAGGGCAATGGAGAAGTACACCTATGATGTCTCTTGGGCGCTTATGCAGTTGCAACTGGAGTTAGGCCGATTTCTTAATGCCGTTGAGGTCTATCACTATGGCGGAATAGATCACGATGCCTTGATGTTACGGTATGACATCCTCTGGAGCAGGACCCCGATCCTGCTGAGCGGCCAGTTGCGCAAGAGTATGCAGGATAAGCAAAAAACCTTGCGCCTGGTGCAATTGATTGAAAGTAATATCCGCAATATCGAGTCTGATATCACCAAGCTTCAAAAGGGTGACTCTGACTACCAACAGGTCATGATGCGATTAGCACCTCTGCAAGAGCCTCTCTCTTATTCCCTCGCTTCCGTGATGCAGAAGAACATCAACATCTATTCCGAGAACGACCGCCATTTTGGCCAGTTACGCAATGCTTTACTGCTGATGGTATTGGGTTTGGTTATCTCGGTGTTGCTACTCAGTTCGTTGCTTATATATGAAGGTCGTCGTCATTTCAGGACTGCAAGACGAGATCCTTTGACGGGATTGTCCAATCGGGTTGCCTTACTGGAAAGAATGGAGCTGTGTGCCAATCAGGAGACACCGTTTGGCTTGGTACTGGTTGATGTCAATGACTTCAGGGATATCAATAGCAAGTTTGGCTATGACACGGGGGATTATCTCCTGCAAGAATTTGCCAAACGAATTAGGGCTCTGTGTGAAGAGGGGGAGTGGAGCGGACGTCTTGGTGGGGATCAATTTGCCATTATCCAGCGTGGTAGCAGTGATTTGCGTCAGGTCAGGGAGCTGGTAGCACGACTGCTACACGCGCTGAAGCAGGATATCGTCTATGACAACTATCCCTTCCGGCTGGAGGTCGGTATCGGGATCGCATTCTATCCGATGGACAGTGATAAGACTCAGGAGCTGCTGAGTCGTGCGGAACAGGCGCTGTTTCATAGCCGCAAAACCCATGTCCCCTATGTGATTTACGATAATTCCCTGCTTAACGAGACTGCACGGCGTAAGCATCTGGCCTCTGACATGATCATGGCACTGGAACACAATGCGCTGGAACTTTACTACCAGCCGATTGTGAATCTTGAGGATGGCCGATGTGAAGCGGTTGAGGCGTTGTTGCGTTGGCGGCATCCGGAGCTTGGGTTTATTCCTCCAAACGAAGTGATCATGGTGGCAGAAGAGTTCCAGCTTGCCGAGCGGGTAGGTAGCTGGGTCTTGAACACAGCCTGTGAACAGCTGTACCAGTGGCATCAGCTTGGTTTGGTCGATCTACAGATGTGCGTGAACATTTCACCTGGCATGTACCAGCGTAATTTGCTCAAGCTAGTTGCAAAAGCACTTATGGAACATCACCTGCCAGCCAGTAGCCTGGTACTGGAAGTCACGGAAGATACCACTATGCGGGAAGTTAAGAACTCTCTGCAATTGATGCAGGATCTCAACCAGCAAGGGGTTCTGCTGGCACTGGATGACTTTGGTACAGGCTACTCATCATTGAGCTATCTGCAGAAGTTGCCGGTCAGCAAAGTGAAGATAGACCGTTCCTTTATTCAGGGTATCGATACCTCAATGGAGGCATCAGAGCTGGTTGCCAATATCTGCCGGATGGGGTCCATGCTCGGTAAGGTTTTGGTTTGTGAGGGGATTGAGACTCAGGCGCAGCTTGATGTATTACGTTCTCTTACCGACATTCATCTCTATGGGCAGGGCTATCTGTTTAGTCGGCCGGAGCAAGCGGAGAAGATTTATCAAACCTTGCTTGAAATGGAAGAACGTTGGTTGGAACGTCAACAATCTGAAATAGCCTACATGAGTTGAAGCAGAAGTGTGCCAGGTTGTGATGCGCCTCCAGAATGTGTGATTTGGTTCAAATTACACACGTATTGTTTGTTGTTTGAACGGTTGTGCAGTTTTATCAAAAAAACATGCAATTTACCCTTGCCAGAAAGAATCTGTTCCCTATAATGCGCCTCCATCGATAGGGCAAGCGGCAACGCAAA
>NZ_JBHFMW010000059.1:0-1189 GCF_041929505.1 Aeromonas sp. MdU4
GAAGGTAAGCCGGGTGAGTTGTTCAAGGTCGAAGTCATATTTCACGGCTTCCTGATTGAGTAGTACCAGCAGTGGCTCTGTCACAAGCAGGCTAAAGCCATCCCGGTGAAAAGGAATTGTCATGATGTCTCCTCGTATAGATTCAGTCTTTGAGCCAATCCCAGAGTTTGCTGACGCCATAGGCAGCAACGGCGCCTACTGCAAGAGGAGCTAACAGCGGGGCTGAAGCAATGCCGGTGATCGACACCACCGTCGCAGCGGCACCACTACCGCCAGCAGTCGTGACCAGAGTACTGGCAGCAAGCCCTGCGGTAGCACTGGTGACCGCTTTACCCAGCGTATGGCGAGCCACCTCGGCTGCGACCACCGTGGCAACTGCGGTCTGCAGCAGCTTGGGGGGATGCTGAACCCCTTCAATGCACCAGGTAACAAATTGCTCGCTACTGGCAAATGGCTGGCCTTGTTCACCTTCGCTGAGCCGTGCGTAGGCCCTTGTCAGGCTCTCCTCTCGACAGAACAGGCGCATGGCATGGGGCCTGACCTCGATGGCATTGTGCTGGCTGAATTCAGCCAGGGAGGTCAGCGCCAATTGACCTGAATGATTACCGGCAGGCGTTGGTAGACAGTGAATGACCTGGTCATGGCCAACAAAGATCCCGTGATGGTGGCCTTCAGAGTGCGGTGTTACCAAGTGATCGCCGATAATGAAATGTCGTGTCATGGGGTGATGATCCTCATCAAGGGTTGGAAATGAAAAAGGGCGTCACCGTGATGGTGACACCCTTTGGCTTTATTTTTTCTGAGTGGGCTACTTGCCGCCCACGGTGATCTTCAGTGGTTGATGAAACTCGGGGGTGAAGGTGGAGATGGGGAGCCGGGTAACCTGGTTATGAGCAAAGACTTCGGTCGCCTGAATAATGGCGATGGACTTGGCTTGCTCAACCTGTCCGCAATCAACCTCCGTAAAACCGCCACCATAACGAGTAGCGGAGCTCCCGCCGAAGGATTCCACCTCCAGCGTTGATTCGGCCAGCGCTTTGCCCTTCTTGTCATTAAACTGCAGCGTGATATACAAATGACCGAACTCGTCTGCCCCACCACTATCTAAAGAGAAGTGATATGCACAGACGCCTTGGTTTGCGTAAACGGTGTCGGTGTGCTGGATAGCAAGGTAGCGTTGTTCTTGCGC
>NZ_JBHFMW010000059.1:1241-1852 GCF_041929505.1 Aeromonas sp. MdU4
AGTGCCAGGTCGACACATATCTTTCATTGAAATATTGTATTTTTCATCAGGTGTAATAGTGTAGCCAATGGCAATTTTCTGTGGGGAGCCCGCAGTGGCGATCCAACCCCACATACCTGCTTCACAGTCACCGAATGGTTGACTGCGAACAATGACCATTGAAAGATTACTGATTTCAGTTGCGATACATTTTCTGTTTAACTTCAAATGGGCGTTACACCAAAATGGCTTTCCTGTTTTGTCCTGCACTAGTGCTGGCAGAAAGCCTGTGAACGGCTCCGCCGCCTGTATTGATTGACTTCCAGACATAAGAGTTAGTAGTAAAAAGAATGTCAGCTTTTTCATTTTTTATCTCACCAAATAACTTTATTAAGTAGAGATGTATGGCTACCGTTAGGAACGGTAAACCACACTCCGTTTCAGTTGCTCTGAGATCTGAGAATGCGTTGTACGCTGGAGATACTGATCCCCGTGCGTTTGGCAATTTCAGATCTGGGCAATCCTTTGGCAACCAGTGCGAGGACTTCATTACCTTTTGCCATTGCAGTAGGCTTACGGCCTTTATAAACACCTCGTCGCTTGGCTAACTCAATTCCTTCAGCTTGCCGCTC
>NZ_JBHFMW010000006.1:0-223361 GCF_041929505.1 Aeromonas sp. MdU4
CTGCTGGCCAATCTGGCGGCGGGCACCCTCGCATGGTGGTATGCCCGACACCGTTTCGAGGCACTGTGCCATCAGGGCAAACCCTGATCGGTCACTCGCCTCTGGTTATTCGTCTCGTCGATTACTCTTTGCGCTCAAACTCACCTTCGATCGTAGTGCCACCCTGCTTGGGTTGTCCCAGATGATCGTCAGATGAAGATGGGCCAAACGGCGATTGTGCTCCTTGATGAAAGCCACCCATCTGCATCCGGAACTGGTTGCTGCCGATCAGCTTGTCGGCCAGCTTGTTGCGCAGCCAGGGCTGCAGCAGCAGGATCCCGAAGAAGTCGGTCACAAAACCCGGGATGATCAGCAAAAGGCCAGCCAGCGCCAGCATCATGCCGCCCATTACTTCACGGCCCGGCATCTCGCCCTGTTGCATCTTTTGCTGGGCGCTAAACAGGGTCTTGAGGCCCTCACTGCGCACCAGAGAAGAGCCCAGAATGGCGGTCAGTATGAGCAAGCCGACGGTCGGCAGCGCTCCAATCACTGACCCGACCTCGATCATCACGGTGAGCTCCAACACAACCAGCCCAACCAACAACAGAAACAGCTTGCCCATATTTGCTCCAACACCAATAAATTGAGAAAAAGCAGCGCCAGCTACACAGCTGCCGATGAACAGTTTTCATCCGAATCATCGCCACTTTCTACCCCGATTAAATGGGGGCATAGTGCCCTATTTCAAGTACTCCAACTGACACCTGCATCAGCGGTTTCCCAAAAAATCGGCAAATTAACGCTAATTTTTATAAAAATCATAGTGATAAACCATGTGCAACATATGTGTACATTCATCAAAGGAATTTGAAAATGTCTCAAATTTAGTGATCCACCTCTAATAACCGATACCTCAATTGGAGTAGTATATTGATTAGTTTTTCGGGAGGTCATTCTCCCAACCGCCCCACTCGATGCGTGGTGCTTCAGGATGAGCTGTGCGCAAGGAACTCGCGACCACTCGGTGAGGATTTTTCCATTTATCTGATTTCTGAGGCATTACAATGAGCGACATCAAGAACGTCCGCATTGAAGAAGACCTGCTGGGCACTAAAGAAGTTTCCAATGATCTCTACTACGGTGTACACACCCTGCGTGCCGTAGAGAACTTCAAAATCAGCTCTCAGAAGATTTCTGACGTTCCGGAATTCGTCCGCGGCATGGTGCTGACCAAAAAAGCTGCTGCGCTGGCTAACGGCGAACTGGGGACCATCCGTCCTGAAATTGCTGACAAGATCGTGGAAGCCTGTGACCTGATGCTGAACACCGGCAAATGCTTCGACCAGTTCCCGGTCGACGTTTACCAGGGTGGTGCCGGTACCTCCGTTAACATGAACACCAACGAAGTGCTGGCTAACATCGCACTGGAGATCATGGGTCTGGAAAAAGGCAGCTACGACGTCATCAACCCGAACGACCACGTCAACAAGTGCCAGTCCACCAACGATGCCTACCCTACCGGTTTCCGCGTAGCGGTAGTTAACAGCACAGATGTCACCCTGCATGCGCTGGAGCACCTGATCGCCGCATTCGATGCCAAAGCATCTGAATTCAAAAACATCCTGAAGATGGGTCGTACCCAACTGCAAGATGCGGTACCGATGACCCTGGGTCAGGAGTTCCACGCCTTCGCCGTCACCCTGCGTGAAGAGATCAAATCCATCAAGCGTTGCCAAGACCTGCTGCTGGAAGTGAACCTGGGCGCAACCGCTATCGGTACCGGCCTGAACACCCCGCCCGAGTACTCCGAGCTGGCCATCAAGCGTCTGGCCGAGATCACCGGTCGTGCCTATGTACCGGCAGAAGATCTGATCGAAGCGACCTCCGACTGTGGTGCCTACGTCATGCTGCACGGCGCCATCAAGCGTCTGGCCATGAAAATGTCCAAGATCTGTAACGACCTGCGTCTGCTCTCCTCCGGTCCGCGCACTGCACTGAAAGAGATCAACCTGCCGGAAATGCAGGCTGGTTCCTCCATCATGCCGGCCAAGGTCAACCCGGTTATCCCGGAAGTAGTCAACCAGTCCTGCTTCAAGGTATTCGGTAACGACATCACCATCACCTTCGCCGCCGAAGCCGGTCAGCTGCAGCTGAACGTCATGGAGCCGGTCATTGGTCAGGCGATGTTCGAATCCCTGAGCCTGATGGAAAAAGCTTGTATCTCCCTGCGCGAGAAGTGCGTGGAAGGTATCACTGCCAACCCGGAAATCTGCATGAACCACGTGCTGAACTCCATCGGTATCGTGACCTACCTGAACCCCTTCATCGGTCACCACGAAGGTGACATCGTCGGCAAAATCTGTGCCCAGACCGGCAAGAATGTCCGCGAAGTCGTGCTGGAGCGCGGTCTGCTGAGCGCCGAGCAACTGGACGAAATTCTCTCCATCGAGAACCTGATGAACCCGCAATACAAGGCCAAGCGTTTCACCCGCGAAGCCACCGTATAAGCGAGTATGGGCCGGGATCTTCCCGGCCCATTAAAGTCAGTTCCCGATTGGTCTTTATCCCCAGCCCGATCGGGAATTGGCTTTTTGCCAAATAAAAACCAAAAAACTAAAAAATGGAGTTATCGCTATGATTGGAATCGAGTTACTTGTCGTGCTCGCCGCTATCTATCTGGGGGCCCGGATAGGCAGCATCGGCATCGGCTTTGCCGGTGGTCTGGGGGTTCTGGTCCTGACCTGGGGCCTCGGGGTGCAGATCCCGAGCGACCAGCTGGTCAGCTACATCCCCTGGGATGTAATCATGATCATTGCGTCCGTCATTTGCGCCATCGCCTGTATGCAACTGGCTGGCGGGATGGACTATCTGGTTTCCCTGGCAGAGAAAGCCCTGCGCAAGAACCCCAAATACATCACCTTCGCCGCCCCGGTCGTCACCTACCTGATGACCATGCTGGCCGGTACCGGTCACACCGCCTTCTCCACCCTGCCGGTTATCGCAGAAGTGGCCAAAGAGCAGGGGATCCGCCCGTCCCGTCCGCTCTCCATCGCGGTAGTTGCCTCCCAGATCGCCATCACAGCCTCCCCGATCTCGGCCGCTGTGGTTGCCTTCTCCGGCATGCTGGAGCCGTTTGGTGTTGACTACCTGACCCTGCTGGCCATCTGCATCCCCTCCACCTTCCTGGCCTGTATCCTGGGCGCCTTCATCGCCAACATGATGGGCAAGCCGCTGGATCAGGACGAAGTCTATCTGGAGCGTAAAGCCAAGGGCCTGATCAAGCTGCGCGGTACCAGCCAGCTGGAAATCAAGCCGTACGCCAAGCTGTCCGTCTGGATCTTCATCGCAGCCATCGTGGCCGTGATGGCCTATGCCACCGCGATCTCCGGTAAAGTTGGCCTCATCACCAACCCGCCGATCCCCCGCGATGGCGCCATCATGGGCATCATGCTGGCCGCGGCCACCATCATGACTCTGGTGTGCAAACTGGACGCCACTCAAGTGACCAACATGCCGACCTTCAAGTCCGGTATGTCCGCTTGTATCTGCGTACTGGGTGTGGCCTGGCTGGGTAACGTCTTCGTGAAAGGCAACATGGACACCATCCAGCTGATCGCTGGCGACCTGCTGAACCAGTACTCCTGGCTGCTGGCCGTGGTGCTCTTCTTCGCCGCCATGCTGCTCTACTCACAGGGTGCAACCACCAAGGCTCTGATGCCTGCTGCTCTGGCTCTGGGTGTCAGCCCGCTGACCGCCATCGCCTCTTTCGCGGCCGTGAGCGCCCTGTTCGTACTGCCAACCTACCCGACCCTGCTGGCTGCGGTAGAGATGGACGACACCGGCTCAACCCGCATCGGCAAAGCCGTGTTCAACCACCCCTTCTTTATCCCTGGCACCGCGACTATCGCCTTCGCCGTAGCTCTGGGCTTCTTCTTCGGCGGCATCATGCTCTAATCGCATCGCCTGCCGATAGCCAAACAAAAATCCCCGCCAGTTGGCGGGGATTTTTTTCGCCTCGCGCTGACGCTGGCTGCTGATAGCAAAACCGTCGCGCCGGATCCCGCATCAACCCCTATCAAACGCACCAGATGGCCGTGCATGGCTTCGCCCCTCACCGTCACCACCTTCTCCTCACCTCTTTATCAGGCGCTTGCTGGCAGCCCCCTGGTGGATGCAGGCATCGATCAGGATCGGACGATGACTAGCTGACGGTGATAAAGGACAAAAACAGAGCCACAGGCAGGAGTTGGCAAAGACATAAGGAAAAATGAGGTCAATTAGCCAAAATGCATAAATTTAATTTATAGCGCGGCATAGATGCCAAAAGTGGGCTTGAAAGGATGACCGCAGACGCCGCGGAGAGCTCTTCCGATCCACAAGGGCAATCAGGCAAGCAGTGGCGCAGCAACAAAAATGCCCCGGACAGGCTCCCGTCTTCACAGAGAGCATGCCCGGGGCATTTCACATCACTGGCCCGGTAGGGGCAGGATCCTCAGGATCAGACCGGATCCAGGGTATCCAGCGGCCAGCGAGGTACCGCCTTGACCGCCAGCGGCTCAAACACACCGGCTTTCAGGCGCTGCATACCGGCATAGGCAATCATCGCGCCGTTATCGGTGCAATATTCGGTGCGCGGATAGAACACCTCACCCTTGAGACTCTCCATCAGCTCGGCCAGCTGGGCGCGCAGGTGACGGTTGGCACTGACGCCGCCAGCCACCACCAGACGCTTGAGGCCGGTCTCTTTCAAGGCGCGGCGACACTTGATGGCCAGGGTATCGACCACCGCATCTTCAAACGCCCGGGCAATATCGGCACGGGTCTGCTCATCATCGCCATTCGCGGCAATGGTGTTGGCGGCAAAGGTCTTGAGACCGGAGAAGCTCATGTCGAGCCCCGGTCGATCGGTCATAGGACGGGGGAAGTGGAAGCGTCCGGTGGTGCCCTTCTCGGCCAGACGGGAGAGCAGCGGGCCGCCCGGATAGTCTAGCCCCATCAGCTTGGCGGTCTTGTCGAACGCTTCGCCGGCGGCATCGTCGATGGATTCGCCCAGCAGCTGATAGCTACCGATGCCATCAACTCGTACCAGCATGGAGTGGCCGCCGGAAACCAGCAGCGCCACGAAGGGGAACTCGGGGGCCTTCTCCTCCAGCATGGGGGCCAGCAGGTGGCCTTCCATGTGGTGAACGGCGATAGCCGGTTTGTTCCACGCCATCGCCAGCGAGCGGCCGATGGTGGCCCCCACCAGAATGGCGCCGACCAGACCCGGCCCTGCGGTATACGCGATGCCATCGATGTCATCTTTGCCCAGTCCCGCCTCTTGCAATGCGGCCTGGATCAACGGGATCGTCTTGCGAACATGATCCCGGCTGGCGAGCTCGGGGACGACGCCACCGTAGTCCGCATGCAGCTTGACCTGGCTGTATAACTGATGGGAAAGGATCCCTTTTTGATCGTCGAAGATCGCGATCCCGGTTTCGTCACAGGATGTCTCTATGCCCAATACACGCATTGCTAAAAAATTTCACTGCTAAAATGAGACGGCTATGGTAACCTTCGCGGGTTTTTTAAACCAGAGCGATCTCTGCGGGTTTACTTTCATTCCCTGTCCAGAGTATAATTTCGCACCATTTTAAGACATGCTGATCGATTGAAGGTCAGCTAACAATTTATCACTGAGGTGAAAGGCACATGCCAGTAATCAAAGTCCGTGAAAATGAGCCGTTTGACGTTGCTCTGCGTCGTTTCAAGCGTTCTTGCGAAAAAGCCGGTATCCTGTCCGAAGTTCGTAGCCGTGAGTTCTACGAGAAGCCGACTACCATTCGTAAGCGCGCCAAAGCGTCTGCTGTTAAGCGTCACGCCAAGAAGCTGTCTCGCGAAAACGCACGTCGTATCCGCCTGTACTAATCGGGAGATATTGCCGTGTCTCTGAAGGATCAACTCAAGGATCAACAAAAACTCGCCATGCTTGCCAAAGATAAGGCACGTCTGGGAGCGATCCGCCTGTTGATGGCAGAAATCAAGCAACGTGAAGTCGATACCCGTATCGAGCTGAATGATGAGGATATCCTCGCTGTCGTGACCAAAATGGTCAAACAGCGCCGCGATTCCATCAGCCAATTTGAAGCTGCCGGTCGCCAGGATCTCGCCGACAAAGAGTCCGCCGAGATCGTTGTGTTGCAGGAGTTCCTGCCGCAACAGCTGACCGCAGATGAAATTGCCGCTCTGATCGAGCAAGCCATCACTGAAAGTGGTGCTGCCGTCATGGCTGATATGGGCAAGGTCATGGCTGTCTTGAAGCCGAAAATTCAGGGGCGTGCCGATGTCGGCGCCGTCAGTGCTCAGGTGAAAACCCGCTTGGCGTAACAGGCAACTCTCTTGTTTGGTCGAAGAAGCCGTGCTTCCCTTGGATGCGCGGCTTTTTTATTTTCTATCGCAATGAAACAGGACGGTTATGGCAGGCAGGATCCCCCAATCCTTTATCGACGATCTGCTCGTACGCACAGACATAGTCGAGCTGATCGACTCGCGAGTGCGGCTGAAAAAAGCCGGTAAGAACTACCAGGCTTGCTGCCCTTTTCATAACGAAAAAAGCCCCTCTTTTACCGTCAGCCAGGAGAAGCAGTTCTACCACTGTTTCGGCTGTGGCGCCCACGGCAACGCCATCGGCTTTGTCATGGAGTACGATGGCCTCGAATTTCCCGATGCCATCGAAGAGCTCGCCAGCATGCAGGGCATGCAGGTGCCTCGCGAGCAGAGCATTGGCGGCTCGGCCAGTTCCCAACCCGCCGTCAGCAAGGATCTGTTCGAGCTGATGAACCAGATCGCCCGCTTCTACGAAAGCAATCTCAAGAGTGCTCCCCATGCGGTGGAGTACCTCAAGGGACGCGGTCTGACCGGCGAAGTGGTCAAGCGCTTCAATATCGGTTATGCCCCCAGCGATTGGGATCAGGTGCGCCGCCGCTTCGGCGCCAGCCGGGATCACGAGCAGCTTCTTATCTCGGGTGGCATGCTGATCACTCGTGAAAATGGTGGGGGCAGCTACGATCGTTTCCGCGATCGCATCATGTTCCCGATCCGCGACAAGCGTGGCCGGGTCATCGGCTTCGGTGGCCGGGTATTGGGTGATGGCACCCCCAAGTACCTGAACTCACCGGAGACACCCATCTTCCATAAAGGGCGAGAGCTGTTCGGCCTCTACGAAGTGAAGCAGGCACACAAGGATCCGCGCCGGATCCTTGTTGTGGAAGGCTACATGGATGTGGTGGCACTCGGTCAGTACGACATCGACTATGCGGTGGCGGCGCTGGGTACTGCAACAACCAGCGACCATATCCACACCCTGTTTCGCACCACCGCCGAGGTGGTCTGCTGCTACGACGGCGACAACGCCGGTCGTGAAGCCGCCTGGCGGGCGCTGGATAATGCCCTCTCCCATCTGCAGGATGGTCGTGAGCTGAAGTTCGTGTTCCTGCCCGATGGCGAGGATCCCGACTCGCTGGTACGCCAGATCGGCAAGGAAGGCTTCGAGGCCCTGCTTGATGAAGCCCAACCGTTCGCCGACTTCATGTTCGAGCGTCTTGGTCGCGATGCAGCGCTCTCCGGTGAAGCGGGCAAGTTTGAGGTGGCCAACAAGGCCGCTGAACTTATTCGCCGCGTACCGGAAGGGTTTACCCGTGAAGGGTTGATCACCCGCCTCTCCAGCATGATGCGCTGGGGTGAGAACAAGCAACGTATTGCCGAACTGTTTGCCCGCAACAGTCAGCCCAAGGCTGAGGTCAACAAGCCCAAGGCTGCCAAGCTGACACCGCTACGCCGGGCACTGGCACTGATGGTGCAATATCCGGCGGTGACGGCTGAACTGCCCCCCATGCCGGAATTGGCCGGACTGCGCGTACAGGGCATCAAGTTCCTGTTGCAACTGCACCAGCAGATTCTGGCACAGCCCGGTATCACCACTGGTATCCTGCTGGAACACTGGCGTGGTACCAAGGAGGGAGAGATCCTCGCCCAGCTGGCGATGCACGATCTCTTTGAAGAGGTCAGGCTCGACCAGGAACCCGATATTCTGGGAGAATTGCAGGACACCTTCGTCGGCTTCATCAATCAATTTCTGAAACAGCGGATCGAAGAATTGCAGGCCAAAGTGGCTCAGGAAGGACTAAGCTCCGAAGAAACCCAAGAGCTGATGATGCTGATAAGAGAGGTGCAAATTGAGAAAAGAAATGAGAGTGGGGCTTGATATTTGAGTGATTAGTCCCAATATGGAGAGCGTTGCCCGAATCGACGGGATGAAAAGCAAAAACTTTATAACCGCCTGGCCCCGACAATACTGCGGGCAGGGGTTTCTCATGACCGACGCCGCAACCAGACATAGCATGTCTGGCGGTTTTCTATTAGAATTGGCTATTTGCGCAGCAGTGCACTGTACGCGCAACCTAGCAACACCAACCGGATGAGTTCTATGGAGCAAACCCCGCAGTCTCAGCTTAAACTCCTCGTTGCCAAAGGTAAAGAACAGGGCTACCTGACCTATGCCGAGGTGAACGATCACCTCCCGCAAGACATTGTCGATTCAGACCAGATCGAAGACATCATCCAGATGATCAACGATATGGGCATTCAAGTGGTTGAAAACGCTCCGGATGCCGATGACCTTATCATGGCTGAAGGTGGTACCGCCGATGAGGACGCTGCCGAAGCAGCGGCCCAGGCACTGGCATCTGTTGAATCTGAGATTGGTCGTACGACCGATCCCGTCCGCATGTACATGCGGGAAATGGGTACCGTCGAACTGCTGACCCGTGAAGGCGAAATCGACATCGCCAAGCGGATCGAAGACGGTATCAACCAGGTACAAAGCTCCGTAGCCGAGTACCCTGAAGCAATTACTTACCTGCTCGAACAGTACGACAAGTACGAAGCCGAGCAGCTGCGTCTCTCTGACATCATCTCTGGCTTTATTGACCCGAACGAAACCGAAGACATGGCCCCTACCGCCACGCACATCGGTTCCGAACTCGGCGAAGACGATCTGGCCGACGAAGATGAAGAAGACGAAGAAGACGAAGATGAAGATGGCGACAGCTCTGACGACGACGGTGATGGTGGTCCGGATCCGGAAGTCGCTCGCGAGAAGTTTGGCGAACTGCGTGCCCAGTATGAAGTGACCCGCCTCTCCATTCAGAAGAATGGTCGCGCGCACGAAGATACCCAGGCAGCCATCGCCCAGCTGGCCGATGTATTCCGTCAATTCCGCCTGATGCCCAAGCAGTTCGATCGCCTGGTCAACAACATGCGCGAGATGATGGAGCGCGTCCGCGTGCAGGAACGTATCATCATGAAGCTCTGCGTTGAGCAGGCCAAGATGCCGAAGAAAACCTTCGTCGCGGCCTTCACCAACAACGAGTGTGAAACTGCCTGGTTTGAATATCAGAAGCAAGCTGGCAAAGCCTGGTCTCCCCGTCTGGTTGAAATGGACGAGGATATTCAGCGCGCCATCGGCAAGCTGCAGCAGATTGAAGAAGAGACCGGTCTGTCGATTGCCCAGATCAAGGATATCAACCGTCGCATGAGCATCGGTGAGGCCAAAGCCCGCCGTGCGAAGAAAGAGATGGTTGAGGCAAACTTGCGTCTGGTTATCTCTATCGCCAAGAAATACACCAACCGTGGCCTGCAGTTCCTGGATCTGATCCAGGAGGGCAACATCGGTCTGATGAAGGCGGTAGACAAGTTTGAATACCGTCGTGGCTACAAGTTCTCGACCTATGCAACCTGGTGGATCCGTCAGGCCATTACCCGCTCCATCGCGGATCAGGCCCGTACCATCCGTATCCCGGTACACATGATCGAGACCATCAACAAGCTCAACCGAATCTCCCGTCAGATGCTGCAGGAGATGGGTCGTGAACCGAACCCGGAAGAGCTGGCCATGCGCATGGGCATGCCGGAAGACAAGATCCGCAAGGTACTGAAAATCGCCAAAGAGCCTATCTCCATGGAGACGCCCATCGGTGATGATGAAGATTCCCACTTGGGCGACTTTATCGAAGATACCACCCTGGCTCTGCCAGCGGATGCCGCGACCAGCGAAAGCCTGCGCAACGCCACCCGCGAAGTGCTGGCTGGCCTGACCGCCCGCGAAGCCAAGGTACTGCGGATGCGTTTCGGTATCGACATGAACACTGACCACACCCTCGAGGAAGTGGGCAAGCAGTTCGACGTAACCCGTGAGCGTATTCGTCAGATCGAAGCCAAGGCACTGCGTAAACTGCGCCATCCGAGCCGCTCGGAAGTGCTGCGCAGCTTCCTGGACGAATAGTCCTGACACTGTGTCACAGCGCTCTGCCAAAGCCCCGCCATGCGGGGCTTTGTTTTATCTGCAATCAGCATGGATTGCCTATTCGTCATCCTCTGACCAGCTGGACAATTAGTCGCCAAGTGGTTGATCTACCTATAGACTGCCCTTTCCTCTTCCCCTATAATCCACGCCGCTAAACGCACAATTTGGCCCCTTAGCTCAGTTGGTCAGAGCAGTCGACTCATAATCGATTGGTCGTGGGTTCAAGTCCCCCAGGGGCCACCAAATTGAAAAAAGCCGCTCATCATGAGCGGCTTTTTTGCATCCGGCGTTTGCACTTCACACCAGGTCAACAGAGAAGATCCGACACTGGCGGGCCTGGACAGGTTCCGGCTCAGGCACCTCGAGCGAGGACAAGGAGCCTAATGCTGAGCCTCATGTCCGCTCGTCGTGACGCTGGCTTGAGGCTTGGCTAGGTATTGCGGGCAACATCCGGCTCACCAGACTGCTGCGCTGGCGCCACGAGGTGAACACTATGGCCAGCAGATGCAGTGCAATCATGCCCTGCAGTGCCCAGGTGCACCAGACGTGCCAATCATCAGCACCCAGATCAAACCCCATCTCGGTATTTTGAAACCAACCCGTACCGGCTGTCGCCAGCACCAGCAACCAGAGCGCCCATACCGCCAGCTTGCCGCTGCCGTGATGGCCAGGCGTCGGCGGCAACCGCTCGCGCATCTCGTGCATCTGCTGACGAAAATCCTCGCCTCTGGGGATGAGTGAGCCAAGGCGGGCGTGACCACGGGCAAAGGTGAGCCCCCAGAGCAAACGCAAGGAGACCAGCGCGATGGCGCTATAACCGAGCCATTCGTGCCACTCTTCCCCAGCCTCGTTAATCCAGAGGTTGCTAATACATACTGCAGCCAACCCCCAGTGAGTCAGGCGAACCAGCGCGTCCCAGCGAAAAGGATCACCCTTTCTGCTTGGCATATTTGTGGTACTCCTTCTTCAGGTCATTGACCTTGGCCAGGTGTTCACGTGCCTTGGCTTCATCCCCAGCCTTGAGTGCCGCCAGACTGGCGTCCAGCTCGGTCTGTACTTCATTCATCCCTTCGAGGAACTTCTCTTTCTTGGCCGTCGGCATGTTTTTCTGCTTGGCGACATCAAGCTGTGCTTTCATCTCGTTGATGTACTTCTCCATGGTCGCGGCATCATCAGCTTTGACAGCCTGCTTGTAGTTGAAGCCAATCTTCTTCATCGGCTGCTCCAGATCACCGGCCATAGCTGGCAGGGTCATCAAGCCAAACATCAGAGGCAGCAGCAGGGGGCGAACGGTTTTCAACATGGGATTTCCTTATATAACGACATGCTCAAATGATTAGAGTTACTTATGAATCCACACCGGAGTTCATCATCAGCATAATGCCATGACTCATGGTGAAGCGTTTGTGAAAAACGCTGTTTTTTGTACCCAATAATGACAAAAATGTCGATCTTGTTTGCAAGTGGTAATCAGGTGAGTGATGACCCGGCACAGCTGTAAGGCTTCCACCCCGCGCCCTGGACATAAAAAACCCCGCCGCTGGCGGGGTCTGAGTCAGTGGCTAAACGCCAATTCCTATTACTCCTGCTCGCGAGCAATGGCGCGCCAGCCGATGTCATTGCGATAGAAGACACCATCCCACTGGATACGGGCAGCCAGCTGATAGGCGCGCTGCTGCGCTTCGGCCACGGTGTGGCCCAGCGCGGTAGCACACAACACCCGGCCACCGGCAGTAACCACGGTATCGCCCTCAAGGCGGGTACCCGCGTGGAATACCTTCTCGCCGCTCGCCTCTTCCACCGGCAGACCGCTGATGGCCTTGCCCTGCTGGTAGTCGCCGGGATAGCCGCCAGCTGCCAGTACCACGCCAATAGCCACGCGGGGATCGTAATTCGCTTCCACCTGATCCAGCTTGCCGGCACAGGCGGCCAGACAGAGTTCCACCAGATCGGAACGCATCCGCAGCATGATGGGCTGGGTCTCGGGATCGCCGAAACGGCAGTTGAATTCGATCACCTTGGGATTGCCCTGACCGTCGATCATCAGGCCTGCGTAGAGGAAACCGGTGTAGACGTTGCCCTCGGCCGCCATGCCGCGCACGGTCGGCATGATCACCTGCTCCATCACCTTGCGGTGCACGGCATCGGTCACCACAGGTGCCGGCGAATAGGCGCCCATACCGCCGGTATTGAGGCCGGTATCGCCATCCCCGACCCGCTTGTGATCCTGACTGGTCGCCATCGGCAACACATGCTCGCCATCGACCATGACGATGAAGCTCGCCTCTTCCCCTTCCAGAAACTCCTCGATCACCACCCGGGCACCGGCGTCGCCAAAAACATTGCCGGAGAGCATGTCGCGCACGGCCTCTTCGGCCTCGGTCAGGGTCATCGCCACAATCACCCCCTTCCCCGCAGCCAGACCATCAGCCTTGATAACGATGGGAGCCCCCTTCTCGCGCAGATAGGCCAGCGCAGGCTCCACTTCGGTGAAGTTCTGGTACTCGGCGGTAGGAATGGCGTGACGGGCCAAGAAATCCTTGGCAAAGGCCTTGGAGCCCTCCAGCTGGGCGGAAGCTGCGGTCGGACCGAAGATAGCCAGCCCCTCGGCACGGAAGGCATCGACCACCCCTTTCACCAGAGGAGCTTCCGGGCCGACGATAGTCAGACCGATGCGCTGCTCCTTGGCAAACGCCAGCAGAGCCGGGATATCGGTGGCTGCGATGGCCACGTTCTCGATGCTCCCTTCGTGCGCGGTGCCGGCATTGCCGGGGGCAACGAAGACCCGGGTCACCAGAGGGGATTGCTTGGCCTTCCAGGCCAGGGCGTGTTCACGGCCACCATTGCCAATGATCAGTACTTTCATCGTATCGCTCGCTTCTATGTGGGGTCACAGGCTTCCGCAACAGGGAAGCCGGTCGCAATAGTCAGTTGAAAAGAGACAACAAAAGGGCCGCTTGCGGCGGCCCTGATCCATCAGTGACGGAAGTGGCGCATGTTGGTGAAGACCATGCACATGCCGTGCTCGTTGGCGGCGTCGATCACCTCCTGATCGCGCATCGAACCACCCGGTTGGATAACGCAGGAGATACCGGCAGCGGCGGCCGCATCGATGCCGTCGCGGAACGGGAAGAAGGCATCAGAGGCCATAACGGAGCCCGCCACGGTCAACCCTTCATCAGCCGCCTTGATACCGGCGATTTTAGCGGAGTAGACGCGGCTCATCTGGCCGGCGCCAACGCCGATGGTCTGGCCATCTTTGGCGTAGACGATGGCGTTGGATTTGACGAACTTGGCCACTTTCCAGCAGAACAGCAGATCTTGCAGCTCGGCCTCGGTCGGCTGACGCTTGCTGACCACGGTCAGGTCACCCAGCGTCACCATGCCGAGATCCCGCTCCTGTACCAGCAGGCCGCCGTTGACGCGCTTGAGGTCAAACCCTTGCGCCGGAGCAGTCCACTGACCGCATTCAAGCAGACGCACGTTCTGCTTGGCAGCGACCGCATCGCGGGCCTCTGCGCTGACACTCGGGGCGATGATCACTTCGACAAACTGGCGGGCAACGATGGCTGCCGCAGTGGCGCCGTCCAGCTCACGGTTGAAGGCGATGATACCGCCAAAGGCAGAGGTGGGATCAGTCTGGTAAGCGCGATCGTAGGCGCTCAGCAGGTCGTCACCAATGGCCACGCCGCAGGGGTTGGCATGCTTGACGATGACGCAGGCCGGCTCGTCGAACTCCTTCACGCACTCCAGCGCCGCGTCGGTGTCAGCGATGTTGTTGTAGGAGAGCGCCTTGCCCTGCAGCTGAACCGCGCTGGAGACGGAACCCGGCGTGGCATGCTCCTCGGCATAGAAAGCGGCAGCCTGATGACTGTTCTCGCCGTAGCGCATGTCCTGCTTCTTGATGAACTGGCTGTTGAAGGTGCGCGGGAAGCGGGACTCCTCGTCACCCTCCTTGTTGTCACCGTAAGAGGGCACCCCATAACTAGGAACAAGGGTGCCGAAGTAGTTGGCGATCATGCCGTCGTAGGCAGCGGTGTGCTCGAAGGCGGCGATGGCCAGATCGAAACGGGTTGCCAGTTTCAGGCTGTTGCCGTTGGCATCCATTTCGCGAATAACCCGATCATAGTCGGCAGCTTTGACGACGATGACGACATCTTTATGGTTTTTTGCGGCAGAGCGCACCATGGTCGGGCCGCCGATGTCGATATTCTCGACCGCATCAGCCAGAGTGCAGCCCGCTTTGGCCACGGTAGCTGCGAAGGGGTAGAGGTTGACGACAACCATGTCGATGGGGGAGATAGCGTGCTGGGCCATGATGGCGTCATCCTGATCCCGACGGCCGAGAATACCGCCATGAACCTTGGGATGCAGGGTCTTGACCCGGCCATCCATCATTTCAGGGAAACCCGTGTAGTCGGAGACCTCGGTCACTGGCAGACCCGCCTCGCCAAGCAGCTTGGCGGTACCGCCCGTGGAGAGCAGGGCGACGCCGCGTTCGTTGAGAGCCTTGGCAAATTCCAGAATGCCGGTTTTGTCAGACACACTCAGCAGTGCACGGCGAATGGGTCGAGCTTGTTCCATCACACTATCGTCCTCAACATAACGGGGACCATTCCATGGGAGGCGAGGCTCAACACAGAGAGTCCCCAAATAAATGGAAGTGGGGGGATTTCGCAAACCACTCTCGCCAAAAGCCTGACAACGACAAAAGTACTTTAAGAAATGCCCGCTTGGTGCGGCGCTCTCTTATGGGCGCGTATTCTACACAAAAAATGTGACGGGTGGTGGATTTTTTAAATAGACAAACCCTTGCGTGGCGCGGCGTTAAACGTTTTCCAATCGACCTTGGCAAAACGTTTGCACTTTCAGTGTTTTATGGGGAAAAAGGCTGAAAGGCGATGTTTATTTGCACCTTTTATGCCCTTGACTGGCAATCCATTGGCAAAGGGGCGATAGTGGATTCCGGTTTTTGTTGCGGCACACATCCAAGGGGAGAGAGCATGTATCGGATCGGTGAACTGGCCAAAGCGTGTGGAGTCAAGGCAGATACCCTGCGTTTTTACGAGAAGAACGGGCTCATCTCACCAGGGATCCGCAACGAATCCGGCTACCGCCTCTACAGCGAACAGGACAAGCGGCGGCTGGAGTTCATCATCCGTGCCAAGTCGGTGGGCTTCTCGCTGGCCGACATCGGCGAGCTGCTCGACCTCGATACCAATAAGGCCAAGGTGACCTGTCAGGAGGTGAAAGCGGTAGCCGATACCAAGCTTGAGCAGGTGGAGCAGAAGATCGTCGAGCTAACCCGCTTTCGCAATAATCTGCGCGAGCTCTCCAACATCTGCTGCGGCGGGCCGAGCTCGGCGGAGCACTGCGCCATCCTCGAAACGCTGGAATCTGGCACCCCGGCCCATCACGAGCATCACAACCACGATGCGCATGACCACGTTCACGGCTGACACTATGTGCCTGACTGAACATGCCTGACTCGACGCGCCAGACTCATTGCTCCAGCGGCGATTTGGTGACAAAATCGCCGCGTTTTTAACCGGTGCCAGTGCATCAGATTGCCGGACGCTCACTGAACAGCGAGACGGCAGCAAAAACCACCACCGTGAAACCAGAGTCAGCACACCAAGAGAAAACAAGAGGAGCCATCATGGCCAGAATTCGGGTCGAACAACCCGCCCTCCCCCGTGAGGAGAATGCGCAAGGGGGCAACTATGCCCATCAGCGCGGCGAGATAAAGGATAACCATCTGCACGCCCTGCTCTCCGATCCCCTGTTTCGCAGCCGGGTCGAGCGCAATAAGAAGGGCAAGGGCAGTTATCAGCGCAAGGCCAAGCACGGCAAGCGGTGGGAGCCCGGCCAACAGCAGATGATCAGCGTCTGCTGCTGAGCGGGTTTCTACCGACCATAAACAATCAGGGCGCCATTGGCGCCCTGATTGTTATCTCGAAACACTGTTCACCAAAACGGGCTCACGACCTGTCGCGAGAAGCTGTCCGCAAGGTGAAGAGCAGTGCATGAACCTTGATCACGGCTTCGCAGCAAGATCGTGAGCCAGTTTTCACTCATCCATAAAGAGTTCGAGCAATACGTTCAGATAGCGATGGCCGAGGGAGGTGAGCTGCCAGCTCTCCCCCAAATCCTCGATCAGCTCCTTGCTCTGGGCAATGGTCAGTACCGTCTCAACCCGCTCCAACGGCAAGCCGGTATAGGCCTCGAACTCTGCCTTGGGGGCCGGTTCGAACAGGCGGAAGCGGTTCATAAAGTACTCGAGCGGCAGATCATCTGCCGTCACCTGCCACTGCTCGTCCAGATAGGGGCGACCTGGATCCAGATACCCTTTCGGATGCTTCACCTTGGCTGTGCGCAGGATCTGTTGGTTCGCGAGATCAGTCACCTTGCCATGGGCGCCACAGCCAATCCCCAGATAGTCGCCAAAGCGCCAGTAGTTGAGGTTGTGGCGGCACTGATAACCCTCTTTGGCATAGGCAGAGATCTCATACTGGCGATAACCGCTGGCGGTCAGCATGGCGTGGCCCTGCTCGTAGATATCCCACAGGGTGTCATCTTCCGGCAGCCGAGGCGGCTTGGAAGCAAACGCCGTGTTCGGCTCTATGGTGAGCTGATACCAGGAGAGGTGCGGCGGTGCACAGTCGATAGCCTGCTGCAGGTCATAAAGTGCATCGTCCAGACTCTGATCCGGCAGACCGTGCATCAGATCCAGATTGAAAGTGGGCAACTTGATAGCGTGGGCCAGTGCGGCGGCCTTGCGCGCCTCTTCCGGACCGTGAATACGGCCGAGGCGGGTCAGCTTCTCCTGCTGGAAGCTCTGCACCCCGATGGAGATGCGGTTGATGCCTGCCCGCTGGAAACCGGCAAACTTGTCCGCCTCTACCGTGCCCGGGTTGGCCTCCATGGTGATCTCGCAATTTGCAGTGAGCGGAATGCGGGCCCGAACTCCATCCAGCAAGGCCTGCATCGCCTCCACCGTCAACAGGCTGGGGGTGCCGCCGCCGATAAAGATCGAGGAGAGCGGCCGCCCCTGTGCCCACTTCAGATCCTGCTCCAGATCCTCCAGCAGCGCCGCCACATATTCGAGGTGAGGCAGCTCCCCCTTCTGGGCATGGGAGTTGAAATCGCAGTAGGGGCACTTCTGAACGCACCAGGGCACGTGGATATAGAGGGAGAGAGGCGGCAGTTGCAGCATGGGGCTTCCAATAAAACGGGGGCTCAAGGCCCCCATTGTAGATGACTGTGTGTAATTAACCGTGTGTAATCGACGAGGTGGCGAAGTAACTCAGTGCGCCGCAGCCAGCGCCGCTTTCAACTTCGCCAGCGCCTGACCGCGATGGCTGAGCTGGTTTTTCAGCTCGGCTGGCATCTGGGCGGCGGTGCAGTCGTGATCTGGTACGAAGAACACGGGATCATAGCCAAAACCGTGCTGACCACGCTGCTCATCGATGATCATCCCTTCCCAGCTTGCCTGACAGATGATGGGGGTGGGATCGTCGGCGTGACGCATATAGACCAGCACACACCAGAAGCGGGCGCTCTTCAGGTACTCAGGGGCGCCTTGCAGCTCATCCATCAGTTTGGCGATATTATCTTTGTCGCTGGCACCGTTACCGGCAAAACGGGCGGAGTAGACACCGGGGCGGCCGTGCAGCAGATCCACTTCCAGACCGGAGTCATCGGCAACGGCGGGCAGACCGGTGATGCGGGCGGCATGGCGGGCCTTGATGATGGCATTCTCGACGAAGGTGGTGCCAGTTTCGTCAGCATCGGAGACTGCAAACTCGCTCTGCGGGATCACCTGGATCTTCATGTCGGCCAGCATGGCGGCCAACTCCTTCACCTTTTTCTGGTTACCTGTTGCCAGGACAAGCTTGTTCATCGAGCACCTCCGCAAAAATAATCTGCGCATTCTATGCGGCGCAAGCGTTTAGTAAAAGCGTCAATTACACCCGCAGATGTGACATCAAGAGCAGGCTAAGCGCCCGAGATAGGCTACTTTTCAATACATGTTTCCATAGAGGAATAACCAAAGTGATTAAATACCATTTCAATTCATTACAGTGAGCCAGTAGACTCGCGCCCCAATCGATTTTCCCCATACCACGAGGTGACAGATGCCATTGATACTTTTGCTCGTACTACTGGTGCTGTTCAGTCCGCTGGCCATCGACATCTACCTGCCCGCCATTCCGCAGATGGCCGAGCAGCTGGGTGCCAAAGTGACCCTGATGCAGGGCACCATCACCTGGTTCCTGTTCAGCATGGGGCTGGGACAACTGCTGGTGGGACCGCTGGCCGATCGCTACGGTCGCAAGCCCATCGCCCTGGGTGGCGTGCTGTTATACGGTCTGAGTGCGCTGGCGGCCGGTTTCGCCGCCAGTCTCGGCGAACTGATGGTTGCCCGGGTACTGCAGGGTTTCGGCGCCTGCGCCACCTCGGTCGCCGCCTTCTCGGTGGTGCGTGACAGCTATGGCCCGAAAAAGAGCGGCCAGATGATCTCCTATCTGAATGGCGCCATCTGCTTTATTCCGGCACTGGCTCCCCTGCTCGGTGGCTGGCTCACCGCCAAGGCAGGCTGGTCTGCCAACTTCTGGTTTATGGCGGGCTATGCGGTCATCGTCGGCAGCTGGTTGATGTGGCGGATGCCGGAGACCCGCCCGGAAGAGACCCGCAGCGAAGGCGCCCTCATCAGCTGGTCGCGCTACAGCCCGGTGCTGCGCTCCCCCAGCTTCCTGTTCAATGCCGCACTCTGCATGCTGGCGATGGCAGTGATCCTCGCCTATGTCACCGCAGCACCGGTGCAGTTGATGGTGAAGCTGGGACTGGATATGAGCGGCTTTAGCTACTGGTTTACCGCCAATGCGGCGCTCAATATCCTGGCCTGCTTCATGGCTCCGCGCCTGATTGCCAAGATGGGGCCAAGACGCACCCTGCGCATCGGCCTGCTGGTGCTGCTGCTCTCTGCCGTCGCCCTGACCCTGGCGATGCACATCGCACATCCGCTGGCGATGATGGGGCCGGTGTTCCTCTCCAGTATCGGCTTTGCCATGATCCTGGGCTCAGCCGCCGGAATGGCACTGGCTCCGTTTGGTCACTGCGCCGGTACCGCCGCGGCCCTGCTCGGCCTGTTCCAGATGAGCGGCTCCGGCGCCCTGGTTGGCCTGACCGGCATCCTGATGCACGACCCGCTCAGCCAGCTGGCGCTACATATGTGGCTGCTGCTGCCGCCCCTGGTGATGCTGATGACACGCCGCGGACGCCGCTTGTGTTTGCAATAAATCCTGTGCTCTGATGGGCACGCTCAGGGGGCCACGGCCCCCTTCGTTTTTTATCGCCTTTACAGCGCATGACCATCTGCAGCCCGGCTGCAATGGCAACCTCTCTCATTCGATGTCAGCGGAGAATACCCGATGAGCCACACTCTCAGCGCAGCCCTGGTGGGCTATGGCTTTGCAGGCAAGACCTTCCACGCCCCCTTCCTCTCCACCACGCCGGGCTTATCCCTGAGCTGGGTAGTGAGCCGCGATGCCGCCAAGGTGCAGGCCGATCTGCCCGGCTGCCGGGTCGGTTCGCTGGAACAGGTGCTGAACGATGACTCCGTCGATCTGGTGGTCATCGCCACCCCCAACGATACTCACGCCCCCCTCGCCCGCCAGGCGCTGCTGGCAGGCAAGCATGTGGTGATCGACAAGCCGTTTGCACTGGATCTGACCGAAGCAAAAGCGCTGGTCGAACTGGCCGAAAAACAGCAGCGACTGCTCAGCATCTTCCACAATCGGCGCTGGGATGGCGATTTTCTGACCGTACGCCGTCTGCTGGCTGATGGCTCGCTGGGGCAGGTAGCCCAGTTCGAATCTCATTTCGATCGCTATCGCCCGGAGGTTCGTCAACGTTGGCGCGAGGCGGGCGGTCCCGGTTCCGGCCTCTGGTTCGATCTCGGCCCCCACGTGCTGGATCAGGCACTGCAACTGTTCGGGCAGCCGGACTGGCTGCAGGCCGACCTGGCACAGCAGCGCCCCGGCGCGCTGGCGGATGACTACTTCCATGTAGTGCTGGGTTACGGCGAGATGAGAGTGATCCTGCACGGCAGCTGTCTGGTGTCAGCCACCATGCCCCGCTTTGTCATCCATGGCAGCCAGGGCTCGTTCGTCAAATTCGGTATGGATGTGCAGGAAGATCAGCTCAAGCAGGGCTTGCGGCCACCGGCAGCAGATTGGGGTCTGGATGGCGAGCTTGGTCAGCTGAGCCGCATTGTGGATGGCCAGCTGCAGCAGCAAAACGTGGTCGGCGAGGCAGGCGATTATGGCGCCTACTATCGCGGCGTCTGTGCCGCCATCAAGGGCGAAGGGGACAACCCGGTGCCAGCTACGGAAGCATTGGCGGTAATGGCACTGCTGGATCTGGCCCGCCAGAGCAATCAGGAAGGAAAACGGCTGCCCTGTCAGAAGCTGTCTGACTGACACCTCGTCTATCGGCATCCCTGATACGGGTAAAATCTAGCCAAACTGCCAAGCGATGACGATAACGTGGGGTTTTATTGTGCACCTTAGCGACTATATCGGCATCTTGTATTGATATCCGTGGATAAAGCAGTGCTTTTTATCCACGGAACGAAAAAATGTCATTGTGATATCCGTTTCCATCGGTAACCAATGGGGCTATATTGCGCCCGCCTGCTGCCTCCCGGCCTCCTGTTTCAATACCGGGCCTCGGCAGGCGCTGTGATGGTTCTACAACCATCTCTCCATCTTTTTTTGAGGGTATGCACATGAACAAAGTACTGGTAGCCGGTATCCTGGGTCTGATGTTGACCGCGTGTGGTCAGAAAGAAGAGAAAGCTGCTGCTCCTGCTGCAGCTCCGGCCGCCGAAGTTGCTGCAACTGTAGAAAAAGCCGCCTCTGAAGCGACTGCAACCGTTGAAAAAGCTGCTGATGAAGCTGCTACCAAGGTTGAAGCTGCAGTGAGCGATGCCAAGGCCAACTAAGCCTGCACCTCATTGGAAGACGGGTCCGAAGGCAACTTCGGACCCGTTTTTTTATCTGTCACTCAGGGGGCTGGATTAATCAGCGAGGTGAGGATGTGATCCTCCCAGCGGCCATTGATCATCAGATACTCCCGCGCATACCCCTCCCGCTCGAAACCGAGCCGCTCCAGCAAAGCGCCGCTACGCTGGTTGGCGGGCATATAGCACGCCATGACGCGATGCAGATCATGCTCGTGAAACAGATAGTCGATGGCGGCTGACAATACCTCTCGCATCACCCCCTGCCCCTCATGCTGCTGGTCGATGGCATAGCCCAGATGGCACGCCTTGAAGACCCCCATCAGGATATTGCTGAAGTTGCAGGTGGCAATCACCTGCTCGCCCGCCGGGTCGAGGGCCACCAGATTGACGCAGGTGCCGTTGAAAAACTGGCTGTAGCTATCCTGCAACCGGGTATGCCAGTAAGAGAGGGTGTAAAAATGGTCATCTCTTAGCGGCTCCCAAGGGGCGAGATGGGCACGGTTGCGCCGGTAGAAATCGAGCATCATCGGAGCCTGATCCGGCGCCAGTATGGTCAGGTGGGTACGGGCCGTTTTTATATGCGGTAGCGCCATCAAGACTCCCTCAGTCTTAGCCACTCCTCGCGAAGCAGGCAGTAGTGCACATGATCCACTACCCGTGAACCCAGTCGTTCGGCACGCCGGGTAATCCCCTCCTGCTGCATCCCGAGTCGCTCACAGACCGCTCTGCTGGGCTCGTTATCGGTGGCGGCGCTGATCTCCACCTTCTCCATCCCCATCTCTTCGAAGGCGTGATGGATCAGGGCCTGACAGGCCCGGGTAATAATGCCGTTACCCTGCCAGCGCTCCGCCAACCAGTAACCGATGGCCACCTTGCTCAGGTTGTGGTCGATACGGTTGTAACTTATCACCCCCACCACTTCCCCCTGATACTCGATAGCAGTGGTAAGCCCCTCGCCACTGGCGAACTTCTCGATGGCACTGCGAATGAACAGGGTGTAATCGGCGGGGCGCTGCATAAGAGGTGGCCAAGGCAACCACTGGGAAAGGTATTCCCGGTTGTCATTGCAGAGGGCGAACAGTTCGCTCGCCATATCGGGCTGCAAAAAGAGCAGCGCAAGCTCGTCGTCCAACTGCCATGAAAACATGGAAATCTCCTTTTAAATCAGTCGTAAAATAGTTAGCCAGCCACCCAATGTAGCCAATCGCAACTCCCCGCGCCAACACTTTTACATCTCGTCGATGAGCTAATGTTCACCACTCATTGCGCCAGCGTTTTGCCAACGAACGAGCTGTCGCCAGTACCGCCTCCCGAGCGGGATTGGGGCGCTTGCCACCGCGCCAGGCCATCATCACATCCCAATGATCCTGCGGCAGATTGCGCACATCAAGCCGGACCAACCGACCCACCTCCAGATCCCGCTTGATGGCCAGCTCAGGCATCAGGGTAATAAAACCGTGCTCCAGCGCCAGATCCCGGGCGGCACTGGCTGGCTGCACCCCATGCAGGGGACTGGCTGCCCGCCGCAACCGCCGCAACTGCTGGATAAAGGCATCACAACCGGGCCCCCACACCTGTGGCGCCAGCCGTTGATCGGCAATATCGTGCAAGGTCAACCCGTGGCACCCGGCCAGCGGGTGCAGAGGCGAGGCGATGGCAATAATGGGAGAGCAGCACAGCAGCTCCATCTGCAGGCCAGCCACCGGCGGACACTTGAGTACAAAACCGATATCGGTCACCCCGGTCAGCAACTCCTGCATGATGACGCCAGAGTGATCCGTGGTACAGCGGATCTCGAATGGTTCATCCACCAGCTCCATCAACAAGGAACCGAACACCACCGAGGTGAGAGATGGCAGGCTGGCAAGGCGAATACAAGGCAATGCGGGAGCGCCCTGCAGCGCCAGCCTCCCTTCATTCAAGGTCGCCAGCGCAGAGCGAGCCGATGGCAGAAACTGCTCGCAGGCCCGGGTCGGTGTCACCCCGCGCCGATGACGCTGAAACAGTGGCGCCCCCAGACTCAATTCCAGCTGTGCTATACGCTGGCTCACCAACGGCTGTGACCAGCCACGGATAGCCGCAGCCTGACTAAAGCTGCCCAGCTCGGCGACATCCAGCAGCAGCTGCAGATCATCCAGATCCATAGACATAAATAATCCTGATATGAAATATAGGTAGTTGTCGTCTACCACTATATCTAAACCCCCTCCAGAATGAAGTTATCTATGAATGAGAGGGTGTTATGGTCGATAGGGCGAGATTTTGGGGACGCTGGTTTCTGGCATTGGATACGACCTTGGTGATCCTGGGTTTCTTTGTGGTAATGCCGATGATAAGTCTGCGCTTCGTCGATCAACTCGGCTGGGCAGCAGGCCTGGTAGGGCTGGCGCTCGGCCTGCGCCAGCTGACCCAGCAGGGACTGGGGATCTTTGGCGGCTCGCTGGCTGACCGCTTCGGCGCTCGTCCACTCATCGTCACCGGCATGCTGTTGCGGGCTGTCGGTTTTGCCACCCTGGCCTGGGCCGACAGCGGTGCCATGCTGATCTTCTCCTGCTTCCTCTCGGGCCTTGGCGGCTGTCTGTTCGATCCGCCACGGGCGGCACTGGTGATCAAATTCACCCGCCCCCATGAGCGAGGCCGTTTCATCTCCTTGCTGATGATGCTGGAGAGTGCGGGCGCCGTGACCGGGGCCCTGCTCGGCAGCTGGCTGCTTCGCTTTGACTTCACCTATGTCTGCCTGCTGGGGGCCGGACTCTTCACCCTGGCCGCGATCTGTAACTGGACCCTGTTGCCCGCCTACCGCCTCTCCGTCAAGCCGACCCCGATGCGGGAAGGACTGGGGCAGGTGCTGGCAGATCGCGCCTTCTGTCGGCTGGTGCTGATCCTGAGCGGCTACTACATGCTGTGGGTACAGGTGATGCTGATCTTCCCGATCCTGGTCAAGCAGCTGGCTGGCACCACCACCGCGGTCGGCTGGATGTACAGCCTGGAGACCGCCTTGTCACTGGCCCTGCTCTATCCCATCGCCCGTTTCAGTGAGCGGCGCTACCGGCTGGAGAACCGGCTAATGGCGGGTATCCTGCTGATGACGGTAGGGATCGGGTTGGTCGCGTTTGTCAGCACCCTCTCCGGTATTTTTGTACTGCTGGCCTGCTTCTATCTGGGCATCATCATCTGTGAACCGGCGCGGGAAACTCTGATGACCCGGCTCGCCAACCCTTCAGCGCGTGGCAGCTACATGGGCTTTAGCCGCCTCGGGCTGGCACTGGGAGGCATGACCGGCTACGTAGGGGGTGGCTCCCTCTATGACTTTTCCCTGCAGCAGGGTCAGCCCGCCCTCCCCTGGCTGGTGCTGGGCACCATAGGCGTCGTCACCATGCTGCTGCTCGCCCGCTGCTTCTCCCGTCGTCCCGAACTGGGGGCAAGAGCTGCCGCCTGATTGTTGCCCTCCTCCTGCGGCAGCCCCCAAGGCTGCCGCAGATCATTTAAAGCCCGCAGGAGCATGAAAAAAGTTGTGCATTACAACTTTTAAACTATTTTAGTTGTCAGGCACAACCAAACAGGAAACCCCGACATGGATCCCCGCCCCCTGCGCGCGTTGTCGCGCGATCTGGTTCGCGAACTCGGTATGCTATCCCAACAGTGCGGCAATCTGGCCCTCACTCCCATCGAGGCTCACCTGCTCATCGAGCTGGAGAATGCCCCCGCCACCAACCAGCAACTGGCGGAAAAACTGCACATCGACAAGTCCAATGCCAGCCGCCCGCTGGCTCGTCTGGCCGAGCGGGAGCTGATTAGCTGGCATCCCCACCCCTCCGATGGCCGCAGCAAGGAGGCACGCCTGACCAGCGACGGCCAGGCGATGCTGGTAACACTACATCGGGAGATGGACAACGCAATGGAGGAGATGCTGGCGCAGTTGAGCCTGCCCGAGCGGGAGCTACTGTGGCAAGGATTGCTGCTCTATCGCAGTGCCCTCTCCCGCGCCCGCCGCCAGCAGGGCTACCATATCCGTCCGATCCGGGCGGCGGACAACGAGCAAATTGCCGCAGTAATTCGCGCCGTATCGGCGGAGTATGGCCTCACCGCCGACAAGGGGTACGGGGTATCAGATCCCAATCTAGATACCCTCTCTCAAAGCTATCAGGGGGAGAAGAGCCGCTATTGGGTGATCGAAGGGCTGGACGGATCCATCTTGGGTGGTGGTGGCATAGCGCCGCTGACTGGCGAAGAGGGAGTGTGCGAGCTGCAGAAGATGTACTTTATGCCTACTCTGCGCGGGCTCGGCCTTGGCAAACGGCTGGTACTGCAAGCGCTCGATGAAGCGCGAGCACTCGGCTATCGGTGCTGCTATCTGGAAACCACCGAGGTACTGCGGGAAGCTACCGGCCTCTATGAATCCCTCGGGTTTGAACATCTGCCCGGCCCCCTTGGCTGCACCGGCCACGGAGATTGCGAGATCTGCATGGTGATAGATCTGAAAGAAAGGAACGCGCCATGAACCAGCCGACACACCACCTCACGGGCATCCACAATGTCAGCTTCGGTGAGCGGGTAAAACTGGTTGAACCCGTCAATCTCTACGGCTGTACCCTGGCTGACGATGTCTTTATCGGCCCCTTCGTGGAAGTTCAGGCCAACGTCACCATTGGCCGCGCAACCAGAGTCCAGTCGCACACCTTTATCTGCGAGCATGTCACCATCGGGGAGGAGTGCTTTATCGGCCACGGGGTAATGTTTGCCAACGACCTGTTCAAAGGTGGTACCCCCGACCCGAACTCGTCCCACTGGGGCAGAACCATCGTTGAGGATGAGGTTTGCATCGGTTCCAATGCCACCATTTTGCCGGTACGCATCTGCCGGGGCGCCGTCATCGGTGCCGGAGCCGTGGTCACCCGGGATATCGAGATACCCGGTACCTATGCCGGCAATCCCGCCCGCTTGCTGCGCACGTTTTAATAGACCACCGGGTTACCGTGGCAAGCAGGGCGAGCTCGCCTGCTTGCCCGACTCATCTACTGCGGCAGTGCCACCACCCGGAATCGCTCCAGCACCAGCATGGCGTGCTCATCAAATTCGCCCCCTTCCGCCTTCATCTCCCGTTCGAAGAAGGTCCTGTGTGCCTCGCGCCACCAGGCCAGAGAGCCATCGCCCTCTCCCTCCTCGGCAGCAAACGCAGCATCAATCTCGTCGAAAGGGCACAAGGTGACAGATAGCATTTCAACCAGCGCCTTCGGTTGACCGCTCCAGTCGGTCACTACCAGCAGGTCACCCTGTTTTGAGATCCGTTCGCCCTTCTCCAGATACCAGTAGGCCAGACTACAGGTGGCACGCTTGCTCCCTGCTGCCACCAGCTCGGCACAAAGATTGGCATTGTGTTCATCAGCACAAAAGTAGTCAGCAGACACATGGCGAACCCGTGCTTCAACGGGTAGGGATAACAGATAACGCTCAACCAGAGCCGAGCAGGCAGGATTCATCGACTCAGCCATCTTCCCTCCTTGAGAGATAAAAAAATCCCGCCATCTGGCGGGATTCGGTAAGCAGTATCAATGCTCGCGGGTCTGGCGGAACTCGACGTCCGGATGACGCTCCTGTGCCAGGCGCAGGTTGACCATGGTCGGCGCGATGTAGGTGAGGTTGTCACCGCCATCGAGGGCCAGGTTGACCTCGTTCTTGCGCTTGAACTCTTCGAACTTTTTGACGTCGGTCCCTTCCACCCAGCGGGCGGTGGAGACGTTGACCGCCTCGTACAGGGCTTCGACGTTGTATTCGCTCTTCAGACGCGATACCACCACGTCAAACTGCAGCACACCGACCGCACCGACGATGAGATCGTTGCTGATCAGCGGACGGAACACCTGCACCGCGCCCTCTTCGGAGAGCTGCACCAGCCCCTTGAGCAGCTGCTTCTGCTTGAGCGGGTCGCGCAAGCGGATGCGGCGGAACAGTTCCGGCGCGAAGTTCGGGATACCGGTGAACTTGAGATCCTCACCCTGGGTGAAGGTGTCGCCGATCTGGATGGTGCCGTGGTTGTGCAGACCGATGATGTCACCGGCGAAGGCGTCTTCCGCCTGCTCCCGGTCACCGGCCATGAAGGTAACGGCGTCGGAGATGTTCACATCCTTGCCGATACGCACATGGCGCATCTTCATGCCCTTGCTGTAAGTGCCTGACACGATACGCATAAAGGCAATACGGTCGCGGTGTTTCGGATCCATGTTCGCCTGGATCTTGAACACGAAGCCGGAGAATTTCTCCTCGGTCGCTTCCACCTCGCGGCTCTCGGCCTTGCGCGGCATGGGAGCCGGTGCCCAGTCGGTCAGACCATCCAGCATGTGGTCGACACCGAAGTTACCCAGTGCGGTACCGAAGAAGACCGGGGTCATCTCGCCAGCGATAAAGGCATCGTGATCGAACTCGGGGGAGGCACCCTGCACCAGCTCCAGCTCGCCGCGCAGTTGGGCAGCCAGATCTTCGCCGATGGCGGCATCCAGATCCGGGTTGTTCAACCCCTTGACCACCCGCTTCTCCTGGATGGTGTGGCCCTGACCGGTCTGATAGAGATAGGTCTCATCCTTGTAGAGGTGGTAGACACCCTTGAAGGATTTGCCACAGCCGATCGGCCAGGTGATGGGGGCGCACATGATCTTCAGCTCGCGCTCCACCTCGTCCATCACTTCCATCGGGTCACGCACTTCACGATCCAGTTTGTTCATGAAGGTGAGGATGGGGGTGTCGCGCAGCCGGGTTACTTCCATCAGCTTGCGGGTCCGGTCTTCAACACCCTTGGCGGCATCGATGACCATCAGGCAGCAGTCGACCGCCGTCAGGGTACGGTAGGTATCTTCGGAGAAGTCCTCGTGACCCGGGGTATCGAGCAGGTTGACCAGACAGTCGGCATAGGGGAACTGCATCACCGAGGTGGTGATGGAGATACCACGCTGCTTCTCCATCTCCATCCAGTCGGATTTGGCATGCTGGCCTGAGCCACGGCCCTTGACGGTACCGGCGCGCTGAATGGCCTGTCCGAACAGCAGGACTTTTTCGGTGATGGTGGTTTTACCCGCATCCGGGTGCGAGATGATCGCAAAAGTGCGTCTCTTGGAGACTTCACTCAGAAATTCAGCTGACATAATTCAACGTTCTTCTATTTGGGCGGCGGCCTGAGCCACCGTGGGAGTAATTCCGGGATGCCGCATTGACTCACGGTCCGGCATGGATACGCAACGGGCCACGCGGACGGGTATCAGACCTGTCGGTGGAGAGAGGAAGAGGGTTGCGTTACATGGGTCTTCTCGCCTGAGTCAAAGCAAAATTGCGCGACATTATACCCGCGCGAGTGAAAAATACCCAGCCCGGCTTGGGAGATTCGGCGGTACTGGCTAATTAAAAAACAAGAAGCGAGAACCTGAAGAGCGCGGGGCTCGCTACTCGGCACAGATCACCAGATTCCGGCCAGACTGCTTGGCCCGATACATGGCGGCATCCGCTCGCTGAATCAGACCATCCAGGGCTTCATCATACGGGCCCAGCTGGGCACACCCGATACTTACATGGATAGGCCATCCCTCAGGCATCTCATCAATAGACAGCTGTGAAACCCGCTGGCGGATCCGCTCAGCCAGGTTAGCCGCCTCGTGCAAATCTCGCTCGGGCAGCAGCACCAGAAACTCCTCCCCACCATTGCGTCCAACCTGAGCCTGAGCGCCAAGCTGGGCAGCAATACAACACGCCACCGCAATCAGCACCCGATCGCCAATATGGTGGCCAAGCTGGTCATTCACCTGCTTGAAATGGTCGATATCCAGCAGCAGCACACTGAATGGCTTCTCACTCGCCCGAGCTTGCCTGAACCAGGTCTCGCCCTGTGCCAGAATTTGGCGACGGTTATGGATGCCGGTGAGCTCGTCAGTCATCGCCAGACGATGCATCTGATCGGTCCGGCGATACTGATATACCACCAACATCCCCATGACCAGCACCACCAGACCAAGTACCAGATATTGCCAGAAACGCCGCTCGTGCAACTGCTCAATCTCCGCATCCTGCAATAACTGCCTGGTCTTGAGGGACTGATTGGCAAGCTCTTTACGTGCCAGTTCGAACTCAAAGCGGATCTGGAGAGAGCGCTGCTCCATGAGCCCCTTCTCCACTTCCATTTTGGTCTTGACGTACAGCTTGAGGTTGGCCAGTGACTCGCGGATATTCCCCTTCTGCTCCAGGAGTCGTGCACGCACTTCATAGAGGCGGCTTAAAAAGCGCTTATTATTTTCCTTCACAAAAATGGGTTCTGCGAGCGCCAGGCTATCCAGTGCCCCATTCAGCTCTCCTGCAGCCTCCAGCACCATGCCCATCACCAGTTGCCAGTGCCCCACCGTAGCACTGTCAATGTCACCATCGCGGTGTAAAATCACCTCTGCGTGCTGCAGTTGGGTCATGGCCGCCGCTGTCTGCCCCTGCTGGAGCAGAATGGTTGCCAACTCGATTTTGCTCCAGGCAAGCAAACCATCCTGATGTTGCTGCTGGTAGTATTTTTCGGCTTGCTCCAGCAGAGGCCGGGCCCGTTTATACTGTCCCATTTCGCTATAGAGCAGCCCCTGCTGGGCGAGAATATCGATGTGATGCTCGACCTCATCCTCATCGTTGTACGCTTGTGCCAGCTCTTTGAAGTAACCCTCAGCCCGCTCATAAAGTCCCATCCGCCGATAGGTGTTGGCGATATTGGCCAGCACCTCCCGGGCCTTGCTGCTCAGCCCCAGCGCTTCATAGCTGCCATGAGCCATCATCAACGACTGCAATCCGGCAGCAAGCTTGCCCTGATAAGCCAGCATGTCGCCCCGGTAGTTGAGGATCCCCGCCTCCTGAACCTTGTCGCCCAGCTCGCGTGCTATCTGCAGAGCCTGCTCATAATCAGCCAGCGCCTCATCCATATTCCCCAGCAACTGCCGATGAAAACCGCGACAGGTAAGCAACCCCGCTTCGGTGGTTCTATCCTGACGCTCACGGGCACGGCTCAACATCTGGTCGGCAAACGCCACCACATTGCGATACTCGCCATCCCGCTCGGCAGGCATGGCCCAACACTGAAGACGGGTGATACGTCCCTGTACTGCGGGGGGATAGACAGCATAGTTAGCGGCCAATGCAGCAACACGCAGCCGAAATACACGTTCGGGGTGAACCCCCTCCTCCAGTTGCAGCAACTCTCTGGACAGCTTGGGCTCAACCAGTGGTTCTCTCGCGGCACTGGCGGGGCCACCGAATAGCCCTGTCAGCAAGAGCAAAGCCATGAAACGTATCATCATGTGAAGTCTCTTCTCCCCTTTGCGCCAGTCGGGCTTATGCTGACCATCATATCGCCCCGGCGTCAAACATACAGAGATTGCGAGAAGTAGCCCCGTGCAGAGCCGCACGGCGGAGGCTGCAACCAGGCGAGATGGCTCAATGGGGCCGGCGTCAGTGTTGCCAGCGGCGCAGCAAGCGACCGCGCAAGCCGCAATCGAGCAGCCAGCTGTTATCGAACACCCGCAGCAACGCCGGTTTGGCATGGCGGGACATGGCCACCGCATGAAAGCGGGTCTGGCGCTGGCGATAGCGGTTCATCTGATCAAGCAAGGCGTGCGGCAGGCTCTGGGCGATAAAGTCGGAAATGACCAGCACATCGGCCTTGGCAAAGGCGGGATCATCGAGCTTGGCCAGCGCCTTCTCGAGACAGGGCACCAGATCGGTCCCCCCATGGAAACTCATGGAGAGGAAGCGCTCCGCCTTCTCCAGCCCGGTATCGGCGGTGATCTCGAGGGTTGCCACCTCGGTGGAGAAGAGCATCAGGTAACAGCCGCGCTTCTCATCCATCGCCACCTTGAGCAGCGCCAGAAACAGCGCCTTGGCACACTCCTCGGGATAACCGCCCATAGAGCCGGAGGTATCGACACAAACGATAAAGGGACCGCGCTGCTGCAGTTGCTTGCCCCCCTGCTCCGGGGTGCGCAGCATGATGCGCTGGCGCGGCAGGGTACCGCGCGACTGGTAGCTGAGCAGGCGCCGCTCCAGATAGCGGCGGTAGAACTCCAGTTCCAGCTCCGGCAGTCCCAGCATTACCGCCTCGCTTGGCAACAGCCGCATTAGATCGCTCGCCTGATGAATGCCCACCAGATCATCCGGCACATCATCGCTGGGGGCTGGCTCCAGCTCCAACACCTCGACCGGTGGCACCGGTTGCTCCTGCGCCCGCCGATCCCGCGCACTCCGCCCGAGTAGACCGGCAATCTCCGCCAGCAGGGGCTCGCGCTGCAACATGCGAGCATACTGCTTGACCAGCACCAGGCTGCGTTTGTGCCAACTTCCCTGCGCCAGATCCCACAAGCCACCGGCAGAAATCTGGTTGGGATCGAGGGCATCGGCCAAGGTACGGCTCGCCAGCAACTGATCTTCAATCTCCTGACGCTGCTTCTCCCGCTCCGCCTCGGCGATCTGCTGCTGCAGTTGCAGCAGGCACCCCACCAGACTGGCGCGCCACTTGTCGATAAAGAGTTGACGCATGCTCTCGGTAGGATGAGCCATCAGCTGGCGCACCAAGGAGCGGGCCTCGCCGGCAAAGGGGCTGTACTGCTCCAGCGACTCCAGCAGGCTGGGCAGGCGGCCAACCAGCTCGGTCATCGCCAGTTGCCGATGGGCCTGATAGAGCAGGTACTCATGCTCCAGCGCGACCGGCACCGGTTTGTGGCGGATCTCTTCGCCCAGCTGCGCACTCCAGCTCTGCAGACGTTTTTTCAGCAGCTTGCCCTGCAACGGGGAGCGCCGGATAAATTCCGATATCTTGGGCGAGGCAGCCAGCAATATGGCGACCTCCCCTGCCAGCTCCCCTTCGCCCATCAGGAGCCCCAGATCCAGCATGCCGATCTCAAGCATGTGCGCCCCTTACTCGTCCAGTCTTGGCAAGCGCTCACGCCAGTGAAGCAGCTCGTTGCGCAACTGTTCAAGATCCCGGTTCAGCACGAAGAAGCTGTCCTCCACCTGTTGCAACCAGCGCGGGGCGATAAAGAGGTGCTGCTGATGGCGCTCGAACAGGCTGCGCTGCTGTTTGAGCTCCTGCACCACCTTGCCGACCTGGCTCAGTTGCTCGTCAAGCGCCAGTAACCAGGGCTCCAGCACCACCTCGGGGATGGCATTGCGCTCCATCAACACCAGCGGGATCTGCTGACGCTGGATGTCGAGTACATGAAGCCGCAGTTCGTCATCAAGCACCAGCTCGTAGTGTCCCTCTTTTGGATTGCCGAACTGATAACCCACCAGCGCCTCGCCAGTGGGACGCCAGTGGGAAAGCAGGGTGCGATCGAACACCAATGTACTGGTTAGGCGCTCGGGATCGCTGCCATCCAGTGGCGCCGGGGTGAGCAGATGGAAGTGCACCTGCTTGCCAAAGGGCCTGGCATTGACAAGCGGAATCTCGATCCCCCGTGCCCGCCGGCCAAACCACTGCTTGCGTTGCCGCGCCTTGCAGCAGAGGCGTTGGGCCACGCTCTGTTTAAGCTGCTTGAACTGATCCCGCAGGGCCAGCAGCTGGCGGGTCATCGCCAGTTGCTGATAACCATAGAGGCGGGAGAACTCGGTCATCATCTCCAGCAGGGCGGTGCGGGACTCTTCGTCATGCCAGAGACAATCCTTGAACAGCAGCAGGTCGAGGGGGGCCACTTCGTCGCGACCATTGAAAAAGGCACTCGCCTTGATCAGCCGTACCGCCTTTTTCCAGCGACGGTCCGACACATAACAACGGTGGGCCAGCTGGCTGTCGAGCTGCTGGCGCAGCTGATAGATAAGCTCGAAGCAGGCATCCGGCAGCCGCACCTGCTCAATCTGACTCTGCCACTGCTCATACTCATCCCCACGGATCTGCAAAGATTCCGACAGGTTCTGATGGGCATGACCATCGCTGGCCAGCATCGCCTGAAAGTTCGACTTCTCCTGCACCCGGTCCATCCAGATCCGCACCAGCATCCGGTCATAGAGCGCTTCCAGCCCGCTATCCGGCGCAGGCAGCTCGTTGGAGGCGGTGACCAGCAAGCGCATCGGGATGGGGTGCTGGCTGTCGCCGTTGCGAAACTGCCGCTCGTTGATGGCGGTGAGCAGGGTATTGAGGATGGCGGGGCCCGCCTTCCAGATCTCGTCGAGGAACACCACCTCGGCCTCTGGCAGATAACCGGCGGTGAGGCGCAGGTATTTGCCGTCCTCTTTCAGCGCCTGAATGGAGAGGGGGCCAAACACCTCCTCCGGCGTACTGAAGCGGGTCATCAGGTATTCGAAGTGGCGGGCATCAAAGAACGCCAGTTTGAGGCGGCGGGCGATCAGGCTCTTGGCAATACCGGGTGGCCCCAGCAAGAAGACGCTCTCGCCGCTAAGGGCGGCCAGCAGACCAAGGCGCAGGGCATCCTGCCGTTCATAGAGCCCCTCGCCAAGGGCCGCCAGCAGGCGGGGCAAACGCTCCTGAATGGGAATGGCGCGCGCAGAGTGAGTGGCTTGAGCTATAGGCGACATAGAGACATTTCCAGGCTGGGATGATGATAGTCCCAAGGATTGATAGCCATCTGTTCGTCCTTGGAGTTTATCTTGTTATGATATTTATCCAGTTTTCGCCCAGCCAGAATACCCGACTCTGGCTGGAAAAAAACCGGATAACCCCCGCAAGGGCCGCAAAGGGTGCAGTGGTACCACTTCAAGTGTACCCTGCCGAGACGATTTTCCCCCAACGCTGTTAAAGAGTGAGTCCCCCATGACAGACCCCGTTCGTCAAAGCATGCTGGCCCGTATGGGCATTCAGAGCTGGCAGCTGCGTCGTCCGGCTCTGCTGGGTAACGCCACCGTCGCAGAGGCCAGTATCACCACATCGCAGCAGGTTATTCCCCAAGCCACCCGCCCCACCGGCAAGCTCTGGCTACTGGCGCAGACACTGCCCGCCGCGACGCTGCTGGAAGATATCTGCCAGCTGCTTGCCATCGGTACCGACGAAGTCTCCCTGCTGCACTCGCCGCCCGAAGCGCAGTGGCTGCAACAAGAGCAGCCCCCGTTGCTCTGGCTGACGACAGCCGATCCCCGCTGGCCCGATGCCCTCGTCTGTCCGATCGCCCCTTGCAGCAGTGAAAAACGGGCACTATGGCAGCAACTGCAACCGCATCTGGCTGCCCATACAGCCTGACCGAATCCTATGCCCGTCGATGCGGGCTTTGACGTTACCCCACGGAGCTACCATGCCTGAGTTTCGCCCCCTGCTTGAAGCCGATTTCGACCTTGTCTATCCCATCGAACAGGCCGCCCACAAGGAGCCCTGGAGCCAGGCCAACCTGCTCTCCTGCTTTGGCCCCCGTTACCTCAACACCCTGATGCTGGTCGATGGCAAGCCAGCGGGTTTCTACATCTCGGATCTTGTGGCTGGCGACAGCTCGCTGATGAACATCTGCGTTCATCCCGATTTTCAGGGCAAGGGGCTGGGACGGGCGCTGTTGCAAGCTTATCTGGCTCGCAGCAAACAAGCTGGCGCAGAGGCCTGGTTTCTTGAGGTGCGGGCCGGTAACCAGACCGCCATCAACCTCTACGAGAGCGCCGGTTTTGCTGAATATTGCCGCCGTGCCGACTACTACGGCACCGGCAACGACCGGGAAGATGCGGTACTGATGTCGCGACTGTTCGATTTCGGCTGATCCAGCCAATTCGCCGCGCTTACGCGCTTAAACGTCTTGGCCCCCTCAATCGAGTGGGGCGTTGTCCAGCGCGGGGTCCTGTAAGGAGAAGGTAGTGTGCACCACCGCCTCGAATCCGGCGGCAGAGAGTGGCATATAAAAGCCACGCTGCCAGGTTTTTCCCGGCATCCAGATCTGGTCGATATCCACCACTATCTTGATGGGTCTGAGGGGCTGCCCCGGCTGCTGGATATAGATGCCGGGCGGCGTAGCGACCTTGGGAAAGCGGCGCAGGATCTGCTCGCTGCCATCCCCCTTGCCCGGGTTGAGCCGCACCTTCACCAGCCGGGCAAGCGGGCCCGCCATCTCCTTGCTCTGCCAGAATTTTTTCTCCAGATCGCCACAACGGCGGCACTTGGGGGTTTCCAGCACATAGAGCAGCGGATAACCCAACGCCAGCGCCTGTTGCTGGGCCTGATGATACCCCTCGGCTCCCTGATACCAAGGATTGGCGGGCCCCTGCACGCCCTTGCCAAGAAAGAACCAGGCTGCACCGCCCCCCACCACCATGAGCCCAACTGAGGCCAACGCCCCTTTCACCCACAGATTCATATTGTTACCCCTCTCTCGGCCTCCTTGCAGTATCGACCAGCGCGCGCAAAGGGAGAGCTATTTGCGCTCTTTGTGATCCAAGACAAACGGCGAACACTTGTAAGCTGTAATGTTGGAGTTTACACTCTAGCCCGATTTTTAGTGCCCTCGTGGGCGTACAACTGTAATTAAAGGATGTTTAACTGATGCCGAAGCTTCATCTGGTTCGACTGATGCGTGAACGGATTGCCCGACTTGGCAACAAGGCCGCCCTGCGGGTTCAGCAGGATGGTCAGTGGCGGGCCATCGGCTGGCGCACTCTGGGCCAAGCCATGGACTACTGTGCCCAGGCACTGATCCGCTGCGGCCACCAGCCAACCGAGATGGTCGGCATCTACTCGCGCAACATGCCGGAGTGGACCCAGGCCGATCTCGGCATCCTTGCCGCCCGCGGCGTCAGCGTCCCCATCTACCCCACCAGCACCCTGGATCAGCTGCGCTATATCGTGCGTGATGCCAATATCGGTCTGCTGTTTGTCGGCGAACAGCCCCAGTTCGATCAGGCGCTGCAACTGATTGAAAGCGGCGAGATCCGCCAGATCGTTGCTCTCGACGGCAACGTCAACCTGCGCGACTGCCCGCAAGCGAGCCACTTCCAGGAGTTTCTGGTCTCCGGCAACCATCAGCCCAGCGAACAGGAGCTGCGGGTACGGGAAAGCCAGTACCGGATGGATGATCTGCTGACCCTGATCTACACCTCCGGCACCACCGGCGAGCCCAAAGGGGTGATGCTCGACTTCAGCAACATCGCCGCCTGTTTCGAGATGCACAACAGCCGCCTCGACCTCAACGAGCAGGATGTGTCGCTCTGCATGCTGCCGCTCAGCCACGTGTTCGAGCGCGCCTGGAGCTACTACGTGCTCTATTGTGGCGCCGAGAACGTCTATATCCGCGATCCGCAGAAGGTGATGGAGGTGATTGGCGAGGTGCAGCCGACCGTGATGTGCGCCGTGCCGCGCCTCTACGAGAAGGCCTACGCCATGATCCAGGCCCGGGTTGCCCAGGCTCCCCGTCTGCGCCAGGCCCTGTTTGGCTGGGCCACTCGCGTCGGCAAGCAGATGGTCGCCACCCGTCAGGCTGGCAAGTCCGCCTCACCCCTGCTCTACGGCCAGCTCTGGCTCGCCGAGCGGCTGGTGTTTCGCAAGCTGCGCGCCCGTTTTGGCGGCCGAACCCGCTTCCTGCCGGTAGCCGGTGCCCGCCTCGCCGATGATGTGAACCTCTTCTTCCAGGCCATGGGGCTCAACCTCAAGTACGGCTACGGCATGACCGAGACCACCGCCACCGTCTGCTGCTACGAAGATCAACAGTTCAAGCTGGGCTCCATCGGCACTGTACTGAACGGTATCGAAGTGAAGCTGGGTGAGAACAACGAGCTGCTGGTGCGCTCCCCCACCGTGATGCGCGGCTACTACAACAAGCCGGAAGCGACCGCCGAGGTGATGACCGAAGATGGCTTCCTGCGTACCGGCGATGCCGCCGAGCTCGACAGCCAGGGCAACATCTACTTCACCGAGCGCCTCAAAGAGCTGATGAAAACCTCCAATGGCAAGTACGTAGCGCCGCAACTGGTGGAAGGAACCATCGGCAAGGATCGCTTTATCGAGCAGATCGCCATCGTCGCCGATGCCCGCCACTTCGTCTCGGCACTGATCGTCCCCTGCTTCGAGTCGCTGGAAGAGTACGCCCGCTCCATCAATCTGCAGTACCAGTGCAAGACCGAGCTGCTGCGCAACTCCCGGGTGAAGGAGTTCTTTGAGGCACGCATCGCAGATCTGCAAAAAGAGCTGGCCAAGTTCGAGCAGGTGAAGAAGTTCACCCTGCTGCCGAGCGCCTTCTCCATGGAGCTGGGTGAACTCACCCCGACCATGAAGCTGCGTCGCAAGATCATCGAAGCCAAGTATCAGAGCGAAATCGAGGCCATGTATAACCACGCCTGATACCGCTCGGATTTCCGGAAATAAAAAAGCCGCTCATCGAGCGGCTTTTGTTGGTCTGCCATCAGGCAGTCGTCGTGCTGGTACCGAAGTAGTCGGCCAGGAAATCGTCGAATGACAGGCTGTCGCTGCGCTCTCGCTCCCGCTGCTTGGCAAGCGAATCCTTCGCCTCACCGGCGAAATAGGCCTCATCCCAGTACTGCAGTTCCGCAGCCAGCAGCTCCTCGCGATAGCGGGTTGCCAGCTTGTCGCCATAGCAACCGTTGTCCTTGCCACTCTCCAGCAGCTCCTTGAGCATGCGGGCAGAGTAAGTGAGCTCGGGGTCGAGCAGCTTCTCGCGATGCATCGCCAGCGTTTTGCGATAGTGGTTGCGGCCACAACAGCGATCCAGCAGCTCGGCCACCTGCGCCAACTCGTCAAACAACTTGAGGCCGTACTCTTTCAGGCCAATGGCCGCCCCCTGCTCATCTTCCAGCTCCAGGCCGGGACGACGCCCTTCCAGCACCACCTTGGTCTGGTTGCGGCGGTTGCGGGCAATCTCTTCCTCACTCAGCACCGCAGACGGGCGCAGCAGGCACCAGACCAGGAACAGATCGAAGAAGCGGATCTGCTCGGCATCGATCCCGAGCGGCGTGAAGGGGTTGACGTCCACAGTGCGCAACTCGATGTACTCGATACCGCGCTGCTCCAGCGCGTCCGAGGGCTTCTCGCCGCTGCGCGGGGTGCGCTTGGGCCGGATCGGGGCGTAAAGCTCGTTCTCCAGCTGCAACACGTTGTCATTGAGCTGGCGGTACTCACCATCCACCTTGACCCCAATTTTGGCGAACTCGGGATCATGGGTATTGATGGCGCGGCGCAGGCTGCTGACATAGGCTGGCAGATTGTCGTGACTGATCTTGAGCCCCGCCTGGGAACTGTTGGTATAGCCCAGATCGGAGAGACGCAGCGCAGTGGCGTAGGGCAGATAGAGGGTGCCATTGCCGGTCTTCTCGAACGGCAGAGTGCTCTTGCGTCCTTTGAGGAAGGATTCGCAGATGGCAGGAGAGGCGCCAAACAGATAGGGAACCAGCCAGCCAAAACGGTAGACGTTGCGAATAAGCCCCATGTACTTGTCGGAGATAAAGCGCTGGCTGCAGCAACCGACGCACTCCAGCTCCTGCCACTCGCTCCAGAAACTGTCGGGCATGGAGAAGTTGAAGTGCACGCCGGCAATCACCTGCATCAGGCTGCCGTAGCGATTCTTCAAGCCCTGGCGATAGAGGGTCTTCATCCGCCCGATGTTGGAGCTGCCGTATTGGGCCAGCCGGATGCTCTCCTCACCACCGACGAAGCAGGGCATGGAGAGCGGCCAGATCCGCTCGTCACCCAAATGCTGCATCACGTGGTGATGGATATCACCGAGCTGCTCCATCAGGCTGTCGATAGAGTCGGTCGCCGGAGTGATGAACTCCAGCAAGCTCTCGGAGTAATCGGTGGTGATATTGGGGTGGGTCAGGGCTGAGCCCAGCGCCCGCGGGTGATCGCTCTGGGCGAGTCGGCCATCCGGGGTGATGCGCAAACATTCGCGCTCGATCCCGCGCCGGATCCCCTTGAGGGCGGTCAACCGCTCCGGTGATCCCAGAACGTTCAACAACTCGGTGAGCGACAAGCTTGTAGTAGTCATATTAACGGCTCATGTGAGGCCGCCCCATCCGGGGCGGCTCTTGATTTTTATAAAGCGTCAGTTACGGCAACTGCAGCGGATAGATGGGAAGATGAAGCTCCTTCAGGGGTTTTTCAAGCTTTTGCTTGTCTCCCACTACCACGATCACCATCTCGGCGGGATTGAGCCAACGGGCGGCACTGGCCTTGAGCGTCTCGGCCGATACCGTCTTGATCAGGTTGCTCTGGGCCTGCACATAGTCCGGCTTCAGGTCATACATCACCATCTGCAGCAGGAATCCTGCCTTCTGGCCGAGGGTCTCGTAAGAGAGGGCATCCTGCTGGGACACGGCGCTGCGCATATAGGCCAGCTCGACCGGCGTCGGACCGCTCTTGCGATAGTTATCCATCTCCTTGATAAACTGGCGAATGGCATCAACGGTCGCATCGGTGCGCACATTGGCACCGGTGGCAAAGGTACCCACCTCGCGGTTGGCGGAGAAGCCGGAGCTGGCACCATAGGTGTAGCCCTTGTCTTCCCGCAGGTTGAGGTTGATACGGCTGTTGAAGTTGCCACCCAGATTGAAGTTCATCAGCCCGGCGGTGAAGTAATCGCCAGTGGTATCAAACGGCATGGCGCGGCGGCCGATGCGGATCACCGACTGGGGGGCACCCGGTTTGTCCACCAGATAGATTCCCGGTTTGGCCTGTTTGCCCTTGAACTTGAGATCGCCCAGAGTCGGCGTCGCCCCTTTCCACTCGCTCAGGAAGCCAAGCTGCTCCTCAATCTGTTTCTGGGTCACATCCCCGGCCACCACCACCTTGGCGTTGGTGGGGTTGTAGTAGGCCTGATAGAAGTGCTTCACATCTGCCAGAGTCAGCTTGGCCACATCGGCAGGCACTCCGTCGGAAGGCTGCCCCAAACGACTGTTCTTGCCATAGACCAGCTCGCGGAACGCCTGCCCGGCCAGCCATTCCGGCTGCTGCTGGGCCTGCTGCATCCCTTGCAGCAGCTGCGCCTTGACCCGCTCGAAGTCCGCCTCCCGCATCCCGGGGCGTTCGAACACTTCACGCACCAGGCCCAAGGTCTCGGGCAGCTTGTCCGCCAGCGAGCTAATCGTCACCAGGGTGTTGTACTGAGCGCTGGAGACATCGATGGAAGAGCCCAGCTTTTGCAGCTCATCGCTCAGTTGCCCCTCGGTCAAACGCACCGAACCCTGTCCCATCATGGCCGCGGTCAGATTGGCCAGCCCCAGCTGCCCTTGCTCCTCGGCCCGGATACCGCCCGGCAGGGCGATCATGATGGAAACAGCGGGGATCTCGTCACTCTTGGTGCCGATGATCTCGATGTTCTTGTCGAGCTTGCCGTGCCAGATGGTGGGCACCTTGACGCTGACTGCATCACCAACCTTGGGTTGCACGCTGCGATCGAAGCTGTCCTGCACCGGCCGCTCGGCCAGCGCCTCGTCATGCTTGCTGTAATCCGGCAGCTCACGCTTGGCGGGAGTGAAGTTGGGTGCAGCTACCTGCCATGCACTCTTGCCTTTGGGTACCACGCTCAACACCACCGCCGGTTTGTTGGCAATGAACTGGTCGTAGGCGGTTTTCACCTGCTCCGGAGTCACCTTGCCGATGGCGTCGAGAGTCTTGAAGACGTAGTTGGGATCCTGGGCAAACACCTGACCCATGGCGAGCTGACTCACCTTGCCATCCACGCTGTCGAGTCCCCAGATGGCCGAGGCGCGATAGCTGTTGATCGCCTTCTCCAGATCCTCCGGCTTGAGACCGCGCTGGGCGAACTCGCCGATCACCTTGTCCACCTCCCCCTTGAGGGTTTTCAGGCTGCCATCCACTGCCGGGTTGGGATAGGCGTACACAGTCAGGGTACAGGCCAACTCTTCGCAGTAGTGAGAGGCGCCTGCATCGATCGCCTTGCCGGTTTTAACCAGCGACTGGTAGAGCATGGAGCTGGCGCTGCCACCGAGCACGTCGGCAAACATGTCGAGTGCCGGCTCCTGCGGATCACCCAGTGACACGGTCGGATAGCTGATATAGAGCAGCGGCAGATGCACCTTGTCCTGCAGCGTCACGTAACGGGTCTCTGGCAGGGCGACCGGCTTTGGCGTCGGCTCGGCCACATCCGGGCCACGCGGGATGGAGCCGAAGTACTGCTCGATCCAGTCGAGGGCCTGCTTGGTATCGAAGTCGCCACCCAGAGTGAGGGTTGCATTGTTGGGGCCATACCAGCGCAGGAAGAACTGCTTGAGGTCGTTGACGTCAACCCGGTCGAGATCTTCCACATAGCCGATGGGCTGCCAGGAGTAGGGATGAGTGCGTGGATAGAGCGCCTCGCCCACCTTCTCGCTCACCAGACCATAGGGCTGGTTGTCGATACGCTGGGCCCGCTCGTTCTTGACGGTAGCGCGCTGGATCTCGAACTTCTTCTGGCTCACGGCATCGAGCAGGAAGCCCATCCGATCCGCCTCCAGCCAGAGCACCTTCTCCAACTGATTGGCAGGCACTGTCTCGTAGTAGTTGGTGCGGTCCTTGTTGGTGGTGCCATTCATGTCGCCACCAGCCTCATTGATGATCCGCATATGCTCCTGATCACCGACGTGCTTGGAGCCCTGGAACATCATGTGCTCGAAGAAGTGGGCAAAACCGGACTTGCCGACCGTTTCGCGCGACGATCCGACGTGATAGGTAACATCGAGATGCACCAGCGGATCCGACTTGTCGGGGGCCAGAATAACGGTCAGGCCGTTGTCCAGCTTGTACATCTGATAGGGGATGGCGAGCTTGCCCTCCTCCTTGCCCTGTTCGGAGACGAGGGTGGGTGCTGCCAGCACCGGCAGGGTGAAACCCAGCAGAATCGTTAAAGGTATGACTTTGTTCACGGTAACCTCGTGAGTGACAAAAAAGGCTAGAAAATGTGACTGGCCAGCAGAAAAACCACAGCATAACGCAACAATTTGCCGAGCCCGATCAGGACAAGAGAACGCCAGAAGGAGAGACGCAGCCAACCGGCCAGCAGACAGAGTCCATCACCGACCACCGGCGTCCAGGCAAGCAACAAACACCAGTGACCATGTTGTTTGAGCCAGCCGAGGGCTTTTTGTTCCCCACGGCCTTGAAAATCTTCCGGTTTTTTCTTGAAGGTGGCGAGCCAGCCGAGCCACCAGGTCGTCATGGAACCGAGGGTGTTGCCCAGCGTCGCCCACAGCAACAGGCTGGCCATGCTCCACTCCCCCTTGGCCGCCATGGCCCCCAGCAGCACTTCCGAGCTGCCGGGCAGCAGGGTGGCTGAGGTGAAGGCGCTTAAAAAGAGCCAACCCAGCCCCATCTCCATCAGTTCATTCATGAGGCTCTTCCCCACCACACAGGCAAGAAAGCGAAGCGCTTAGCCTCAACCCAACCATGCGTCATCGTCATCATCCCGCTCATGCAGAATAACCGTCGGCGGCGGGCATCCGCAGCAGCAGCTTGCCACGAACATGACCCTCCTCAATGGTCTGGTGGGCCAACCCCCCTTCGCTCAGGGCAAATTCACCAGCGATGGCAATGTTTACTTCGCCCTGGCGCAGCAGCATCAGCATCTGGCCCAGCTGCTTATGGTCGGGGTGTACCAGCATGCCAACCACCTCGACGCCCGCCGTTGCACCAGCATCCTTGATCTGCTGGGCGGTGATGGTAGGCACGGTCACCAAGCGGCCACCCGGTTTGACGCAGGCGAGCGCCGCCTTGCCGCTCTCGCCGCCCACCAGATCCAGCACCAGATCGAACTGGCCATCGGCGATCGCCTCGGCGAACCATTCGGCCTGATGGTAATCCACCATCCGGTTCGCCCCGAGACTATGGAGGAAGCTGTGGTTGTCGCCGCTCGCCGTGGCCACTACGTGGGCACCATAAGCAGCGGCAAACTGCACCGCCAGATGACCGACACCGCCAGCACCGGCAAGAACCAGCACTCGCTGCCCCGCCTTGAGCTCACCGTGTTCGAACAGTCCCTGCCAGGCGGTGAGACCCGCCAGTGGCAGCGCCGCTCCCTGCTGGAGGATCACTCCGTCAAGCTTGACCAGCTCGTGCTCGCTCGCCACCACGGATTCAGCGTACCCACCGGCTGCAAGGGGAAAACCGACCATGCCGCACACCAGATCGCCCTCAGCCAACGAGGCTACGCCGGGGCCCACACTCTCCACCACGCCCGCCACATCATAACCGGGCGTCCAGGGCAGCTTGTCCTTGTTTTGGGCCGCCGCCCAGCCAAGTCCGGCCCGGGTCTTGGCATCGATGGGGTTAACCCCCGCAAAGCAAATGCGCACCCGCACTTCGCCATCGGCTGGCACCTTGTCGAGAGAGGGGTTGAGCTTGAGTACCGAGGGGTCGCCGAATGCGGTAATCTGTAGTTGCGTCATTGCACAAGCCATCCTGTTGATGCATCGAGGGTCAACAGAATAACAGCGAGGAGACTATGGCTCGAATGTTTCTTATTCCTCTGTTGCTAGCGCTGGGATGGTGGGCATTTCTGCTCTACTTTCGCATCCCGCTCAAACAGGGGGCCAAAGGGTTTTACTGGATCATCGGCATCGGTGGCGGGCTTGCCGCCTTCCTCAGCCTGATGATGGTGCTGACTCACTGAGCGCCACTGACATTCGATAACGAAAAAGGCCACCGCATTCCGGTGGCCTTCTCATTATCCGACTTGTTGCTCCTGCGCAGGATTGAGGTAGTAGTGACGATTGCTCCCCTGCCCCAACACCCCTTGCGACAGCAGATGGTGGAATACCCGATCCACCTCATCAAGCGAAAGTGACAGCGCCTGTGCCACCGAGCGTTTGCTGCACTTGAGCTCACCGCTTTCCAGCGCGCCGCGCACCTGTGCCAGTACCTCGGGAGCGGGCTCGGGCGGCAGCATGGGCTCGAGCTGGGCTGCCTGCGTCAGCGCTTCCTGCTCCTCGGCACAGGCGCGAGCCTGTTGCCAGCGCCACATCCGGCGAAAGCGGTTCTCCTCGCCGATCAGGCTGACAAAGAAGGCACCGAATACGTCGAGCAGCACCGAGAGGAAACAGACCAGCAGAAACTGAACCTGACTGATGCTCATCCCCACCCCGTCCGCCAGACTGCTCATCAGCCCCAGCATGGAGGATTGTTCGTTGATCGGCTTGGCATCGCGCTGCTGGCGCAGCTCATCCTGCTGCAAACGCAGCTTGGTGTTGGCGTGCTGCAGTGAGGATACACCGCTAGAGATGCGCTCCAGCTCGATGTATTTGCGAGCAGCCTCCTCGTTGAGCTGGATCTGCCGTTCAATACTGGCGATCTGCTCGTCGAAGCGAGCGATCTCCCGCTCGTGGCGCGCCTGCTGGCTCAACACCGTATTGGTGGCGCTGTTGATGCCGCCGATACTGCCACCGATGGAGATGGCCGCCAGCACGCTGTAGAACAGCAGCGACCAGAAAGCCCCGCCCAGATCCCGGCGCGCCTTGCGCTCGCCGTACTCATACCAGACATAGAACTTGCCCAGCTCAAAAATGATCGCCAGACCACCAAACAGCCACTTCATCAGCGGATTGTCATCGATGGAGAGGAACAGCAGCAGGGAGAAAATGATGGAGGCCAGAATGGCCAGTCCGGTAAAACTGTATACCGTGGTGAGCGCAAACCATCCCTTGGGATAACGCAACGCGGAAGTGTCCTGTGTGATCATGATGAAACTGTGGTGCAGTGCAGGAAAAGTTGGCTGCAGATTATAGTCGGCAGCGCCGTTCAGAGAAGGGCAAACACCTGAATTCCCGGATATTGCAGACCAGCTGCCCAGAGTGCGACCAAAACGGACAAATTGGCGACAGAAAAGCGCTACAATCCCCCTCCTGACTTCATCGTATGGCGAAATGAGGTACGATTCCGGCCGGGTTCTGCCCGCCGATATATACTCATCCGCCGTTGCAATTATCCGAGGCCATCATGAACAGCACGACTCCTTTGCTACTCTCCCTTCTTCTGGTTACCGGCAGCGCCTCTGCGACACAGCAATATCAAGAGAGCAGTGGCTCCGAATTCTCTGTTGATGAGCTTAAATTCAATCTGGACTGGGATGACAAGCAGTTCGGCTGGTCACAAACCGATTGTCTCGATCTCGGCGTCGGTGAAAGCGTCCCCTCCGACTGCAAGGCAGTAAAATTCAATCTGGAGGATGAAGAGAACCGCAACCAACCTCCCAGCACCAATCAGATAACTGCCCCTCAGGGCAACAACCAGTAATGTCATGGAGCATTGCGATATGAGCTCACCGACCAGGCCCCTACTGAACAGAAATGCCTTGCTGCTCTCGCTGCTGCTGGTGCAAGGTATCGCCTTTGCCGCCCCGCCGACCAAAAACAGCGATGGACTCAAGATCTCCGGCGATGACATCAAGGTCGATCTCGACTGGGATCAGAAAGAGTACGACTGGTGGCAAAACAACTGTCTGGATATCGGTATCGGTGACAGCCGACTAAAGCTCAACTGCGACAAGATGGATGGCAAATATCGGGATCACTACAACCACAGCATCCACAGCGGCAACAACCCGGGCCAGGGTCACGACAAGCACAAGAACAAGGGCAACAGCAAAAAAAACTGACGCTCCCATTTTCTCATCCAGCAGGGGCTCAGGCCCCTGCGTGATTTGTGCTACCAGTAGTTTTCCGCACTGATATTGCCCGGCGCCCGGCGCAGGTTTTTAGCCAATCCCAGTGCCAGCAGGGTCTGCTGGGTCTCTTTCACCATCTCCGGATTGCCACAGATAAGCACCTGACTCAGCTCGGGTGAGAACTCCAACCCCACCCGCTGCTGCAACTGGCCGCTGGCAATCGCAGCCGGGATCCGCCCGGTCATCGCATCGGCCCAAGGCTCGCGGCTGACAAAGGGAACATAGCGAAAACGCTCGCCCTGTTGCTCGGCAAAGCTCGCAATCAAATCCTGATAACTCAGCTCTTCGCCTTTGCGTACCCCATGCACCAGCACCAGATTCTCGAAGCGCTTGAATGCTTCACCATCGGCCAGCATGGCGAGGAAGGGGCCAATGGCAGTACCGGTGGAAAGCAGCCAGAGATCGCGTCCGGCCGGTACCTCATCCAGTGTCAGAAAGCCGGTGGCCAGGGACTGCACCAGCAGGGTATCGCCTGCTTGCAGCGAGCCGAGGGAAGGGGTCAGCTCACCGCTCGGGATCTCGACCAGATAGAACTCGTGGTATGGCGCAGAGGGAGGATTGACAAAGGAGTAGGCGCGCTGAATGCGCCGCTCGCCCTGCTCAAGGGCCAGTTTGGTGAATTGACCTGCCTTGTAGGGGGCCAGATCGGCCGCTACCCGCAGGGAGAACAGAGTGGGTGTCCATTCGATGCGTTCGATGACGCGACCTTCGACCCAGGCCATAGAGATCTCCTCCAGAGGAACAGAGCTTCACTCTACCCCCGGGCCTGAAAATAAAAAACCCGCGCAAGTGCGCGGGTTTTTTCTGCAAAAGCGAATCGCTATTACAGGGCAACAACCTGGATCTGTACGGTTGCTTTAACGTCAGCGTGCAGCTGAACAGCAACTTCGTAGTCACCGGTGTTACGCAGAACGTTGCCCATGCGGACTTCGCTCTTGGCAACGGCTACGCCGGCAGCAGTGATGGCTTCAGCCACGTCACGGGTACCGATGGAACCGAACAGCTTGCCTTCGTCGCCAGACTTGGAAGCGATAACCACGGTAGCCAGTTCGGCCAGCTTGGCAGCACGCTCTTCAGCAGCAGCTTTGTTGGCAGCCAGTTTGGCTTCCAGCTCAGCGCGACGAGCACCGAAAGCTTCGATGTTGGCCTTGGTGGCCATAACAGCTTTGCCTTGCGGGATCAGGTAGTTACGGGCATAACCAGATTTCACAGAAACTTGGTCACCCAGACCGCCCAGTTTGGCGATTTTGTCGAGCAGGATAACTTGCATTACCTTTCCTCTATAAATTTCGTTGAGTTAGGCTTAAGTGCCGGACCGATTCTTACTTGTTGTGCAGATCGGTGTACGGCAGCAGAGCCAGGTAACGAGCACGCTTGATGGCGCGTGCCAGCTGACGCTGATACTTGGCGCGGGTACCGGTGATACGGCTCGGTACGATCTTGCCAGATTCAGTGATGTAGTTTTTCAGAGTAACGATATCTTTGTAGTCGATCTCGGTAACGTTCTCGGCAGTGAAGCGACAGAACTTACGACGACGGAAATAACGTGCCATGGCCTTTATCCTCTAGTCAGTGATCCAGAATTACTCTTCGGAAGCAGCTTCAGTAGCTTCTTCGCGGCGCTCGTCGTCACGACGGGTGAAGCGCTCTTCTTTGGCCTTGGCCATCGGAGAAACTTCAGTCACGGCGTGCTTGGTGCGCATGATCATGTTGCGGATAACGGCATCGTTGAAGCGGAAGTTGGTTTCCAGCTCATCGATAACGGCTTGCTCTGCTTCTACGTTCATCAGAACGTAGTGGGCTTTGTGCAGTTTGTCGATCGGGTAAGCCAGCTGACGACGGCCCCAATCTTCCAGGCGATGAATGGTACCACCGGAGGTGGTGATGGCGCCGGTGTAACGCTCGATCATGCCGGGAACTTGCTCGCTCTGGTCCGGATGAACCATGAAGACGATTTCGTAATGACGCATTTTAGCTCCTTACGGATTAATTCAGCCTCCGCCCAGGTGCAGCCAGACCTCGGAGGCAAGGAACATAATGGTGTTTAGTCGCTGCTTTTCTAGGGCGGCGTATTGTACGAAATCGCATCCCTCACTGCAACTGACGACCTCAAAAGTTTTTCCCGATGGATATGATACAAAAGATCAATTGATAATAATTATCATTTAGATCTATTCTCTCTCCATATCCTGATGGAGGGTGATGCTATGCAACCCGTACTGACTACAACGATTCCAACCCGCAAATTCAAGCTGACCCTGCTCGGGCCCGCCTTTATTGCCGCCATCGGTTATATAGACCCGGGTAACTTCGCCACCAATATTCAGGCTGGCTCAACATTCGGCTACCAGCTGCTATGGGTGGTGGTATGGGCCAACCTGATGGCCATGGTGGTGCAAACACTGTCGGCCAAACTCGGCATCGTTACCGGCAAGAATCTGGCGGAGCACATCCGCGACCGACTGCCGAAACCGGCGGTCTGGGCCTACTGGGTGCAAGCAGAGATCATCGCCATGGCGACCGATCTGGCTGAATTTATCGGGGCGGCCGTGGGCTTCAAACTGCTGCTCGGGGTCACCCTGCTGGAAGGGGCCTGTATCACAGCTGTGGTGACCTGGGGGATCCTGATGTTGCAATCCCGCGGCCAGAAACCGCTGGAGTTCGTAGTCGGTGGCCTGTTGCTGTTTGTCGCAGCGGCCTACATCGTCGAGCTGATCTTCTCCCGCCCCCATCTGCCGAGTCTGCTGGAGGGCGCCCTCTTCCCCGGTCTGCCCAACAGCGATGCCGTCTATCTGGCTGCCGGGGTGCTGGGCGCGACCGTGATGCCCCACGTCATCTACCTGCACTCGGCGCTGACCCAGCACACTCAGGATCAGGGCTCGGTCAGCCAGCGACTGCACACCACCCGGGTCGATGTGGCGATTGCCATGACGATTGCTGGCTTCGTCAACCTGGCGATGATGGCGATGGCGGCAGCAGCCTTTCATAACTCGGGCCACCAGCAGGTAGCCGAGCTGGAGTCCGCCTACCAGACCCTCACTCCGCTGTTGGGTCAAGCCGCGGCCACCCTGTTTGGCCTCTCGCTGGTCGCGTCCGGCATCAGCTCAACCGTGGTGGGGACGCTGGCCGGGCAAGTAGTGATGCAGGGCTTTGTCCGCTTCACCATCCCGCTCTGGCTACGTCGCGCCATCACCATGGCTCCCGCCTTCGTGGTGATCGCCATGGGGCTCAACACCACAGAAATTCTGGTGCTGAGTCAGGTGGTGCTGAGCTTTGGTATCGCACTGGCCCTGATCCCGCTGTTGATATTGACCGGCGATCGGGCGCTGATGGGGCAACATCGCAACCACCCCGTCACCCAGGCGGTAGGACGCCTTATCGTTGCGCTGGTGATCGGGCTCAACGCCTATCTGCTGGTCGCCATGATCTAGCAACTCATCACACATATCAGGGGCTCATTAACGCTGGTTAATGAGCCCCTTCGCACTTTGGCGTATGCTGCCGCTTTCTCTTCTCATTTATCGTTGCGGGAGCCTTGCCATGGAACATACCCGAGTCAGCTTCGTGCTGGGCCATCATCAGGAGCAGGCCAGCGTGGTCTGCTGCCAGCGCGGTGCAACCACTCTGCTGGTCACCGACCTCACCCCCTTTCACCCTCAGAGTCATCTCTGGCCCGATCAGCCAGGGGATGTCGGCCATGTTCGCTGGGAAGGTGGCGAAACCGCTATTGGCCCCTGCAGGATGGGGGCCATCAGCCCGGATGGCGAGCTGTTCGTCGACGCCGATATTCCGGTCAAACGGGGTGCAGAGGGATGGCGGTTCGTGGTGGTCCATCCGCTGACCGGTGACCACGCGCTGGCCGTCGGCAGCCAGATAGAGTTGCAGGTTGATAGCGCGGCCCGCCACGCCATGAGTCTCGGCCATAGTGGATGCCATCTGGCTGCGCTCGCTCTCAACCGGACTCTCACTCCTTACTGGCGTAAAGAAGTGAGTGAGCGCGATGCACTGGGTCAACCCGATTTCGACCGCCTCGCCATCCAGAGCTCACGGGTCGAACCTTGCGGTTCGCAGGAGCAGTACCGCATCGGTAAAAGTCTGCGCAAGAAGGGAGTCAACAGTGAAGCATTGCTGGCGGATCTGGCGCTGATTGAAGAGAAGGTCAACCGGCAGTTGGCCGACTGGATTGCAGCCGGGAGCGAGATCCGCCGCAGCCGTGCGGGCGAGGCGATCATTGATTCGCGCTACTGGCACTGTACGCTGGAAGGCCAGGAGGTGACCATTCCCTGTGGCGGTACCCATGTTGCCTCGCTTGCCGAGCTGGGAGAGGTCAGGGTGACGCTCAACCCTTCAGAGGAAGGGTTCACACTCCACACCCAAGTGATTGCGCCTGCAGCCTAGAGCGGCGAAAAACCTACAGTGCAACGGCAGGCCAGAGACAAATTGCTTCATTTTTGGTCAACCGCTCATTAAAATGCGCCTCCCACAGGAGGCACATCACCCATGAGTAGTACCCAACTGCGCACCACTTCGGATCGACTTCGCTATCTGGTTCTCTATGAAGGCATAGGCTTGGCCATGGTCGCGCCGCTTATCAGCCAGCTGTTTGGTCAAGGGGTTGCCGAGGTCGGTTCGCTGGCCATCTTCTTCTCCATCGTAGCCACCGCCTGGACCTACGGCTGGAACCTGTTGTTTGACATGGGCTTGCTCAGACTGTGCGGGCGCACCAACAAGCGACCGCTGGACCGCTTCCTGCACGCGTTTGGCTACGAGGCGAGCTTTATGATGCTCTCGCTCCCCTGCGTCATGTTCTGGCTCGATCTGGGAGTGTGGGATGCCCTGATGCTGGATCTCGGCTTCGTCGCCTTCTACCTCGTTTACATCATGGTCTTTACCTGGGCCTATGAGCGGATCTGGCCGCTGCCATCCACCCCGCAGACGGCATGAATCCTCAGCCGCAACAAGGCTGGTGAAAGGAGCTGGCACTGCTGGAAAAGTCTGGAATAACTAACCGGAAGGATGGGAGAACCCCATAAAAACAATGCCAGTCAGCAAGCTGACTGGCATTGGACAAAAACAGACTTTCGGACTTACTTAACGGCGTCTTTCAGCGCCTTGCCAGCCACGAATGAAGGCACGTTGGCAGCAGCAATCTGGATCTCTTGACCAGTTTGCGGGTTACGACCAGTGCGGCCTGCGCGGTGGGTAACCTTGAAGGTGCCAAAACCGACCAGTTGCACAGCATCGCCTTCTTTCAAGCTCTGGGTAATACCATTGATGATCTCTTCCAGAGCCACTTTGGCCTGAGCTTTGCTCAGATCTGCTTTGGCGGCAATCGCATCGACAAGTTGAGCTTTGTTCATAACATTTCCTTTATGATCGGGCATTTAGCGCTGGGCCACTCTATGCAAAAAAAAACGCTCAAGCAAAGGCTTTATCGAGCCGAACGCATCAAACGCTGGGGATTTCATCAAGATCTGCGGAAATAGTCACATTCCACAGGTGACAAAGCGCACTCAGGCCCAAAACCTGCTTGTCGCAAGAACCAACCCGCTGTCTATTTCTTCTTCACTTAACAATATCCCCGCAAGCCTATTGACGCTTGGTCAGATTTTCCCTAGTTATAGATTGTGTCACTGCTCAAATGGCTAGGAAGCCCCATCAAACGCCCAGCCTTTGCCCCATGGAGGGATTATGTTGACGAAACTGGAACAGACCAAACAGGCGCTGGCTGGCAAGCATAAAGCGATCGACGATTGGCTGGATGCAAGGCAAGCTTTGCTGGTCGAATATATGCGGCTGGCTGGTCTTACCCCGGCCCGCACCAAACAGCGCAACCTCCCCAGAACAGAAGAGCTGCAGCACTTTTGCGATAAGCTGGTTGATTATGTCAGCGCGGGTCACTTCGAAATTTACAACCATGTAGTCACCGCGTTTGAACAAGCCAGCGGCGAAACGCTGGAGCTGGCCAAGCGCATCTACCCCCACATCCGTACCAGCACCGAATTTGCCCTCGAATTCAACGACAAATACAGTGAAGCCGACGAAGCTCAATTGCTGCTGCTCGATGATGATCTCAACGAACTGGGTCCGGTGCTGGAAGAGCGCTTCAAACAGGAAGACCGTCTGGTCAAAGCACTCCATGTGGTGGAATCCTTGAGTACCCAGCAAGTCTGAACGCCATTTTCGGAGCAAGTTCAAGATACTGGCAACCAAGGTGGATTACACTCAGAGCAATGACCTAGCGTCCACACTTATTGCATACAGGAGATGAGCATGTCTGAGCGCCGCCGTTTTGCACGGATCCTCTACTTGACCATGGCCGAACTCACTCAGGGGGAACGAAAGTGGCAGACTCAGCTTGTCGATATCTCCCTGCAAGGGGCTCTGTTGATCAGGCCCGACGACTGGGAAAGCCGTGACAACAAGGAGTATCAGCTCAGTTTTGTCCTGAGCGGCAGCGATATCGAGATCAAGATGCAGGTCGAGCTGACCCACGAAGCCAGCAAGAAGCTGGGGTTCTACTGCCACCACATCGATATCGACAGTGCCACCCACCTCAAGCGGATGATCGAGCTCAACGTCGGCGACGAAGAGTTGCTGCACCGTGAGCTGGAACAACTGCTGAGCGAACATCTGGAACATAGCCAGCCCTGATGGCTGTTTCTATGCCGTAAAAAAGAGCGCTGTGGCGCTCTTTTTTGTTGCTGTCCTGTTTCGATTCAATTGGCCTGCGGCACAGTTACAAGGCCTCTAACGCATCGGACAACTTCTTGACCGGCACCACTTCCATCCCCTCGATAGGGTGTTTGGGGGCATTGGCGTGCGGCACGATGGCTCGACGGAAGCCATGTTTGGCCGCCTCCTGCAGCCGCTCCTGGCCGGACGGGACCGGGCGAATTTCACCGGAGAGCCCCACTTCACCAAACACCACCAGATCCTTGGGCAGCGCCTGATCCCGAAAACTGGAGACCATGGCCAGCAGCAGCGCCAGATCCGCGCTGGTCTCCTCGACCTTGACGCCGCCAACCACGTTGATGAAGACATCCTGATCCGCCATCTGCAGACCGCCATGGCGGTGCAATACGGCCAGCAGCATGGCGAGCCGGTTGTGATCCATCCCCACCGCCACCCGACGCGGGTTGGAGAGCTGGGAGTAGTCCACCAGCGCCTGCAGCTCCACCAGCAACGGTCTGGTCCCTTCCCAGATCACCATGACGATGGAACCGGGCGCCTGCTCCTGGCCACGGCTGAGGAAAATAGCCGAGGGGTTGCTCACCTCACGCATCCCCTGCTCTGTCATGGCAAAGACCCCCAGCTCGTTGACCGCGCCGAATCGGTTCTTGTGGGAACGCAGGGTCCGAAAACGGGAGTCATGGCCACCGTCAAGCAGCACCGAGCAGTCGATGCAGTGCTCCAGCACCTTGGGACCAGCCAGGCTGCCATCCTTGGTCACGTGACCCACCATGAAAATGGCCACATGATTCTGCTTGGCGTAACGGGTCAGCAACGCTGCCGCTTCGCGCACCTGAGAGACAGAGCCGGGGGACGATTGTACATCCGCCACATGCATCACCTGAATGGAGTCGATCACCATGATCTGCGGCTGCTCCTGCTGGGCAATCAGGCAGATCTGCTCGACGCTGGTCTCGGAGAGCATCCGCAGTTTGTCAGTCGGCAAACCGAGACGGTTGGCCCGCATCGCCACCTGCTGCAGCGACTCCTCACCGGTGACATACAGGGTTTTCATCCGCTCTGCCAGACCGCACATGGTCTGCAACAGCAGGGTCGACTTGCCCGCCCCCGGGTTGCCGCCGATCAGAATCGCCGAACCGGGCACCACGCCACCGCCAAGTACCCGATCCAGCTCCTTGAAACCTGAAGTAAAACGGGGGATCTCGGTGGTGGCGATCTCTGCCAGTGTCTGTACCTGACTGCCAACGGCACCAGCATAACCGGTGTAACGGGCACTCTTGCCGGCAGGGCTCACCGAGCCGAGACGCACCTCGGTAATGGTGTTCCACTCCTTGCACTCGCTGCATTGGCCTTGCCAGCGTGTGAAATCGGCACCACATTCGGAACAAACATAAGCAGTTTTATTTTTGGCCATTGATAACTCGGGGACAGGATGAATTCCTGCTTGATATACTTGTTTGCGACCGGCAGATCAAACCCAGAATCGGAAAAGTGACTTTCCGTGGCAGGAAACACATGGATTTAGAGCACCAGCAACACCTGATTGAACAACTCGTCCCCTTGCTGCGAGAGAAAGATTTCGAGGAGATCTTCAACCGCATGACCCAGGAGGAGAACAGCAACAGCCGTTTTCTGCTCAAAATGGAGCTCACGCGCAAATGCTCGCCCTGCCGCAGGGTCATCGACATGCGCGATGAGCTGGAAGATGAGTGCCTGGTACACGAGTTTGACGGGATCACCCACTTCATGCCGGGCGAGGCCATCGGCCTGTTCCAGTCCCAGTGCTATCTCTACCGCGACGCCTATACCATGGGAGTCTACGAAGCACTCCAGCTGTGGCAAAAAAACCATCACCATGCCAAGGTTGACGGCCAACTGTTACCACCAGCCAGCCCCTTCAGGCAATATGATGTCAATACCATCGCCTTTGCCAGCTACTATGGCCGTCGTCAGGAGCGGATGCACTTCAGCTCGCCGGTACTCATCAAGTTTCAGGATGGGGAGAAACTGTTCGCCAAGAGCTCAGATCTCTCGCTGGGCGGGATGCGGGTTTCAGTACCCTATCGACCCAATTACCATACGGGAGCCCAGGTAGAGGTCTTCTTCACCGGACTGGAGCGAGATACCCCCAACCCGATACTGCATCAACCGGTCAGCTACCAGATCCTCGGCGAAGAGAGCAAAGAGGGGAAATTCTGGCTGCGGCTGGTACGCTCTGGCGAACAGCCCGCCTTCGACGCCTTCCTCAGCGACTTTATCGAGGCCAACAAGCTCCGCTACCGGGTCAGCGTCGACTATCTGCTCTCCGCTGCCGTCATCAAGGGGTATGAGCAGTTCTACCTGCCGCGGATGACCGGCATGCCGCTCTTCTTCAGCACAGGCGACAGTCCCAACCTCGAGATTGCCCTGCGCACGGAAAACAATCAGCATCTGCTGGAGTACTGGCGCGACGAGAAGAACCGCGACACGCTGGCAAGCCTCTTCAGTGCCGAACGGATGAAGCGACTCTGCCCGGCCCCCGGCGCCACCACAGAGACCCTCATCTACAGCTTTACCCATACGATTCGCAGCCACATCTACTTCTTCTCGGCCACCACCGAGGAGTTGCGCCAAAGTGGCCTAACCGCCCTCTTTTTCCAGGTTGGTTCCCGTCGGCCAAGCTGGCGAGTCTACAAATTTTCGCTGGAAGCGTGCGAGTTGCTCGAGGCAGACGTCGGCCAGATCCAGGGACTCGACAATCCTCAGCTGCAAGATATCCTGCTGCTCGAGCGGCTTAAACAGATTGGTTACTGCGGCCTGATACAGGAGATCAGCCTGGAGTCCCAGCGGGAAGAGTTCCATCAGGAGGATGTCAGCAACAACGCCAACGAGCTGCAACGCTTTGGCCACGAACCGGGGGCGGCTCCGTTCGAGATCGAAACCCTGCACTATGTCCAGTTGCGCAAGGAGCTGCGCTACATCCACAAGACGGCAGTCGCCATTCATCACAACGGCAAATCCTGGCTGGGCTGGACCCGCGACATCTCGGCCCATGGCCTGCAGATCGAGCTGGAAGAAGCTTTCATCGGCGAGAAAAACGATGTGGTGACCATTGCCCTGCCACGTCTGCAGGAGCTCTCCAAGAGCATGGATCTGCAACATCTCTCCTACCGGCTGGTCAGTCTTAATATGACCCGCACCGTGCTGCATCTCTGTATCGAGGGGGATTCGGATCGCCACACTGGCCGTCAGTTCTTCAGCCTGCTGATCGAGAGCAACCAGAACAAGCTCAAGGCGGCGCAGGAGCAGCGTCGCTATCGCGGGCTGGCACGGGCGCTGCGCAACATCTACACCCATCACCTGTTCAACTCGCCGGTCTATATCAACAAACTGAAAGGGGCGCCCAAACCGGCCTCTATTGGTAAATCGCTCAAACCGCGCAGCCTGCAACGGCTGCTCACCGCCTGCGCCGAACAGCCAGAGCAGGAGAATCTCTACCCGCTGTTTCAGGGGGAGTTGCTCAAAGAGCTGCTGATGACACCGCTGCGGGCCATCGAACGGGAGGACAAGCCGAAGGAGGAGGAGGTCTACATCGCCAGCATCCAGACCAAGGCTGGCTTGCCGATCTTCACCAGCCGCCTTGCCAGCAGCTTCAGCAACGTGAAGGAGAAGCGCCAGTTCATCGAGCTGGCACAGCAGCAGGGCGAGTTTCACTCGGTACTGGTCGGCATCTCCCGCACCGGGCGACCCGACACCAACTTCATCGCCAACGAGCTGGACTACATCGCCAAGTTTGCCATTCACAAAGCCAAGAAGCTGGAGGAGGAGCTGTGGAGCGTAGTGGGGGTCGGCGAGCTGACCGACACCACCCAGGCGACCCTGTTCCGCCTCGGCATCACGCCGCCGCTCAACTGATCCTTGCCATAGCAAAACAGGGCGCATCATGCGCCCTGTTCCTTTATCACGCCGCCTGTGGATCCAGCAACCAGTCGAGGATCCTGGGGAAGTGATCCTCCTGCGCCTGCGGGGCGGTCAGCATGTTGATATGGTCGTAATCGAGCCGGTTGCCGTTATCCCGGCCAAGACGGGTGTGACGGGTCATCGAACCCATCTCGTCACTGAAACGACGCACATCGATGGGGTGACCCAGCACCTTGTCCGCCTTGGCCGAGATCATCCAGAGCGGCGGCCAGTTGACTCGAGCAGCAGCTTCGTCATAGGCAAAACCGTCGTGGGGATCTCGCCAGGGGCCGCACTTGACCCAGGGGATAGTCTCCTGCAGATAGCGCAACGGCTCATCGTCGGCACCGATCTTCAAGTTGCGGGCGGCCAGAAAACCGCGGCGGCGAGCCAACCAGGGGGCCAGCCGGTTCCAGATCAGATCCACCTTCAGCCAGCGCTCCGGATTCTGCACCGAGACCCCGCGCTTGGTTCCAAAGAAGAGCAGACTGGCCACCTGATCCGCCAACTCGGGAAAGCGCACCAACGTCGAGGCCATGATGACCCCCCCCCATGAGTGGGCCACCCAGTGCACCTTGAAATCACTATGCCGCTCGGCAATCCAGCGCTGCAGGGCAGGCAGATCCTCGGTGATGAGTTCGTGCTGGCCATGTTCGGCCTGCTCGGCAATGGCTGGGGTACTGAGCCCGCGTCCCCGCAGATCGGCGACATAAACCTGAAAACCGTGGCGGGCCAGAAAACAGGCCAGCCCTTTGCCCGATTCGGTGTAGAAGATCCGGCCATTCTCAATGGCGCCATGCACCATCAGGATCGGCTCGCCATGCACGGCGACCCCCGGCTTGATATGACGAACATGCAGTTGATGCTCGCCACAAGGGACAAAGAGGGATTGTTGCAACAATTCCATTTCGATTAGTCTCCTCCATGAAACAATCTTAGGGGCGATCCCAACGCCTTTCGCTACAGGCACCTGCTGAAAGCAGGCAAAGTACCCCCTCCAGATCGTGATGATTGAGGGTTGCTGCCGCCTGCGCCCGTACCAACGGTTTGGCATGAATGGCGATGCCAAGGCCCGCCACCGCCATCATTTTGAGGTCGTTGGCACCATCACCGACAGCGACGGTCTGGGCTGGCGCGATGGCATACTCAGCCGCCAGCAGCTGCAACACCTCAGCCTTGACGCTGGCATCGACGATGCGCCCGCTCACCTTGCCGGTCAGCCGCCCCCCCTCTACCGCCAGCTCGTTGGCGAAGATGGCGTCTAGCCCCAATGCCTGCTGCAACGGGCCAGCAAAACGGGTAAATCCCCCTGAGGCGATGGCTACCTTCCAACCCGCCTGCTTGAGGGTATCAACCATCAACTGCAAACCCGGCATCCAGGGCATGTTGGCCACCACCTCATCGAGAATGGTGACAGGCGCCCCCTCAAGCAGCGCCACCCGGTTACGCAGACTGGTAGAAAATTCCAGCTTGCCCTGCATGGCGGCAGCAGTCACCGCCGCCACCTGCTCGCCCACACCTGCGAGCCGGGCAATCTCGTCGATACACTCGATACGGATCGCGGTGGAGTCCATATCCATCACCAGCAATCCCGGTTCGCTCAGAGTGGGCAGCGCGGGCAGATGGCAGAGATCAAACGCCCACTCCTCTGCCTTGAGTTCGGCGACCAGCTCGGGGGAAAAGCGGTCGGTGCCAAGCAGCAGCAGCGGTATACCCACCACCTCGGTCGCCGGATAGAGGGTCGCCGCCACGCCATGCCCGGCTAGCCGGGAGGCCAACACCGTCAGCGAGGCAGGCTCCAGCGCCTTGCCAAACAGTACCAGCCAACCAGCCAGTAGCGGGGTGTCGGTCGGCTGCAGGGCATCCGTGGTTAGCTGCCACCAGGGGGCACCAGAGAGATGTGTAGGCCAATCGGATATCAACGGGGGGAGCCGGGACAACAACATAGGGGATACGCCTTCCTTGGTGATCAGGGGGTTAACAATGCTGGCCCAGAGTAGCGTATTGCTTTTTGTACAGGCAAGCGCCAAGATCCCGCCACACCTTGTCACCATGAGGCCTCGCGTTTGCAGCGTCATCTTCCCATTAAACGTCTTCTCAGTCTGGCAGCCGGTATTCTGCTGGGCTGCTGGGTTCTCGGTCTGCTGCTCCATATGCAGAGTGAAAGCCAGGCAGCACTGCACAGTGAGGCGCGCAGCCGTGCCCAGGCGCTGGTGGCTTATGCCGCCCGCGACATGAAGCGCTGGATCAAGGAAGACAAGGGCAGCGAGCTGGAGCGACTGGCACGGGATCTGGCGGCAGAGCCGGAGATCCTCGATGTCACGCTCTACGACGGGCGCGGCATTCCCCTCGCCCAGTCAGATGGTGCCGTCCCGCTGGAGAGCCTGCTCCCCATTGGCAGCGACAACAAATCGATTCCTGAGCAGGGCAAGGGACGGATCCAGTTCGTGCAAGAAATTCAGGATGGCACTCAGGCAATCGGCTACCTGCGCATCACCCTGGAGGAGCGGCAGATGCTGGCAGACAAGGACACCGGGCTCAAGGTGACACAGGAGAAGCAACGCCTGATGCTGCTGGTCGCGCTACTGGCTGGCGTCCTGCTCTCCTACGGCATCCGCCGTAACTACATGCGGGTACGCAAGCACAAGAAAAAGAGCAAACCGACTGATCAGCCATAATTCGGGGTTGCCCCCTGCCACCTTGTGTCTCAGGGTGATGAAACAACCAGCAGGAGCGCAGCATGACTGTCCCCCGATGCTTGTTAACTAAGAGGATCGGTTGACGCGGCTATGGAGCCTTGGACTGCACGTCCGCGAACCGCGCGAACATCTGGCTCGGCAGCTCCACCTCATCCGCAATCATCTCTGAAATGCAAAACGGCGGCCCGCAGGCCGCCGTTTTCATTCAAATACCGGGAGATTACTTGTCGCCCAGCAGGACGGAGTCCAGCGCGATCTCGATCATGTCGTTGAAGGTCAGCTGACGCTCTTCGGCAGTGGTCTGCTCACCGGTACGGATATGGTCGGAAACGGTGCAGATAGTCAGTGCCTTGGCACCGTACTCTGCAGCCACGCCGTAGATACCGGCGGCTTCCATCTCGACACCCAGGATGCCGTATTTTTCCATGACGTCGAACATGGAGGGGTCCGGGGTGTAGAACAGGTCGGCGGAGAAGATGTTACCGACGCGGACAGCAACGCCCTTGTTCTTGGCAGCCTGCACAGCATTGGCAACCAGGTCAAAGTCGGCGATGGCGGAGAAGTCGTGATCCTTGAAGCGCAGACGGTTTACTTTGGAATCGGTGCAAGCACCCATACCGATCACCACGTCACGCAGTTTCACGTCTTCACGCACGGCGCCACAGGAGCCCACGCGGATCAGAGTCTTCACACCGTAATCGGTGATCAGCTCTTTTGCGTAGATGGAGCAGGAGGGGATACCCATGCCGTGGCCCATGACGGAGATACGACGGCCCTTGTAGGTGCCGGTAAAACCGAACATGTTGCGCACGTCGCAGATCTGCTCGACGTTCTCCAGGAAAGTCTCGGCGATGTACTTGGCGCGCAGGGGGTCGCCCGGCATCAGCACGGTATCAGCAAAGGCGCCATCTTTCGCATTGATATGAGGAGTTGCCATTCTCTTGATTCCTTCACACTAGGTTGAGTTTTATTGTTTTATAAATTGCCCGCCGCCGAAGTGGCGGGCGGGTAAATTACAGGAAGCTGGTACCGTATGCCAGTTTGGGCAGACCGTGGTACGCCGCAATGCTCTGGCCGATATCGGCAAAGGTCTCGCGACGACCGACGGAGCCAGCCTTGACCGGCTTGCCGTAGAACAGCACCGGGATGTACTCGCGGGTATGGTCGGTACCGCTCCAGGTCGGATCGCAACCATGGTCAGCGGTCAGCACCACCACATCGCCATCCTGCAGCAGATCGAACAGCTCCGGCAGGCGGGAGTCGAAATACTCCAGCGCATCGGCGTAGCCCTTCACGTCACGACGGTGACCGTAAGAGGAGTCGAAGTCAACGAAGTTGGTGAAGACGATGGTGTTGTCACCGGCCGCTTGCACCTCTTCCAGGGTGCGATCCCACAGCTCAACCAGACCAGTTCCCTTCACCTTCTTGGTGATGCCCTGCTCGGCATAGATGTCGGCGATCTTGCCGATGGAAACCACCTGGCCACCCGCGTCCTTCATGTAGTCCAGCACGGTCGGTGCTGGCGGCAGCACGGAGTAGTCGTGACGGTTGCCGGTACGCTTGAAGTTGCCCTTGCCGCTGCCCACAAACGGACGCGCGATGACGCGACCAATGTTGTAGGGCTCCAGCAACTCACGCACGATGTGGCACAGCTCATAGAGCTTCTCGAGGCCATAGGTCTCTTCGTGGCAGGCGATCTGGAACACCGAATCGGCAGAGGTGTAGAGGATCGGCTTGCCGGTACGCATGTGCTCTTCGCCCAGATCGTCCAGCACCTGGGTACCGGAGGCGTGGCAGTTGCCCAGATAACCCGGCAGACCCGCCTTCTCGACGATGGCGTCCAGCAGCTCCTGCGGGAAGCTGTTGGTGTGCTCCTTGAAGTAGCCCCACTCGAACAGTACGGGCACCCCGGCGATCTCCCAGTGACCGGACGGAGTATCCTTGCCGGAGGAGAGCTCCTGAGCAAAGCCGTAGGCACCGACGACGTCGATATCTTTGTTCAACCCAGCCGGAAAAGTGCCGGATGCCAGTTCACCGGCATGGCCCAATCCCAGTTTGCTCAGGTTTGGCAAGTTAAGGGCACCGCGGCCCTGTGCTTCACCAGCCGCACACGCCTTGGCGATATGACCAAGGGTGTTGGCCCCCACATCTCCGAACTTGTCAGCATCGGCAGCAGCGCCAATACCGAAAGAGTCCATCATCAGAATAAAGGTACGTTTCATGGGAGTTCCCCTTGTTACAAATCAGCCAGGGTGATACGGCGGTACACTTCAGGCAGTGCTTCCGGCCGCTCGCCACCAATCTGGACCGCCGCCTGCACCATGCTGGCAGCCTGTGCATATTGCTCTTCGGTCTGAGCGTGGATCATGGCGATCGGCTTGTCAGCATCGACGCTCTGACCCAGGCGGATAAAGTCGGTCAGACCAACCGCATAATCAAGTTTGTCACCGGCAGCGCGGCGACCGCCGCCCATGGCGACCACGGCCAAGCCCACTTCACGGGTATTCATGGCGGTCACAAAACCGCTATTGGCCGCGAAGACCGGGCGCACGATGGCAGCCTTCGGCAGGTAGTGATCATAACGTTCCATGAAGTCGGACGGACCACCGAGGCCGGTCACCATACGACCGAAGATCTCGGCCGCCTTGCCGTTGTCCAGTACCGCCTGCAGCTTGGCGCGGGCATCACGCTCATCGCTGGCCAGACCGGCGGAGATCAGCATCTCGCAAGCCAGCGCCATGGTCACAGCGTGGATGCGCGGGTTGCGGTATTCACCGGTCAGGTAGCGCACCGCTTCCCGTACTTCCACCGAGTTACCGGCACTGGATGCCAGCACCTGATTCATGTCGGTCAGCAGGACAGAGGTGCGGCAGCCGGCACCGTTGGCCACGGCCACAATGCTCTTGGCCAGGTCTACGGAGGCCTCGAAGGTCGGCATAAAGGCGCCGGAGCCCACTTTCACGTCCATCACCAATGCTTCCAACCCGGAGGCAAGCTTCTTGGAGAGGATGGAGCCGGTGATCATGGCGACAGATTCGACGGTGGCAGTGATATCACGTACTGCATAGATACGCTTGTCGGCCGGGGCGAGATCGCCGGTCTGACCGATGATGGCGACACCCGCCTCTTTCACCACTTTCAGGAAACGATCGTTGTCGACCGACGTCTGATAGCCGGGAATGGCATCCAGCTTGTCCAGAGTACCGCCAGTGTGGCCCAAGCCACGGCCGGAGATCATCGGCACGAAACCGCCACAGGCGGCGACCATCGGGCCAAGCATCAGGGAGACCACATCACCCACACCACCGGTGGAGTGTTTGTCGACAATCGGGCCACCCAGGTTCAGGTGATCCCAGCTCAGCACCATGCCGGAGTCACGCATGGCGCAGGTCAGGGCAACCCGCTCATCCATGGTCATGTCTTTGAAGTAGACCGCCATCGCCAGCGCTGCGATCTGCGCCTCACCGATGGTGTTGTTGGTAATGCCCTGAACGAAGAATTGAATCTCTTGGGTACTGAGCGCTTCACCGTTGCGCTTCTTGCGAATAATTTCTTGAGGCAAAAACATCTTTCATTCCCTCCGCCATCGCTGGCGTCAAACAAGCCTGGTTCCTTGCCCGCACACCGCATGGTGGGGGCTTAACAGGGCGGGGAATGCCCGCCCTCTCATCAACTTATTGGAATTAGTAACCGCTGGTGTTGGCTGGCTTGTCGCCATGTCCCAGGGTAGCCAGCAGGCTGGCCAGCAGGCTGGAAGCGCCAAAACGGAAAGTGCGAGCAGAGACCCAGCCGTTGCCGAGGATCTCTTCAGCCATAGCCAGGTACTGACCAGCAACGGCGGCATCTTTCACGCCACCGGCAGGCTTGAAGCCGACTTTCGGATTCTTGGCCTTGATCACTTCCATCATGATGCGAGCCGCTTCCGGGGTCGCATTGACCGGCACCTTGCCAGTGGAGGTCTTGATGAAGTCGGCACCGGCATCGATACAGATTTCGGAAGCGCGACGGATCAGCGCCTCTTCTTTCAGTTCACCGGTCTCGATGATCACTTTCAGCAGCACGTTGGCGCCACAGGCTTCCTTACAAGCTTTGACCAGATCAAAACCGATCTGTTCATTGCCCGCCATGAAGGCACGATACGGGAAGACCACGTCCACTTCATCGGCACCATAGGCAACGGCAGCGCGAGTTTCGGCCACGGCGATCTCGATGTCGTCGTTACCGTGAGGGAAGTTGGTTACGGTCGCAATGCGCACATCGGCAGCGCCGATTTCACGCAGGGTTTTGCGAGCGATGGGAATGAAACGGGGGTAGATACAAACGGCGGCAGTCAGGCCAGCCGGTGACTTGGCCTTGCGGCACAGGTCGATCACCTTCTGATCGGTGTCGTCATCGTTCAGGGTGGTCAGGTCCATCAGGTTCAGGGCGCGCTGAGCGGCCACTTTCAGATCAGTCATTCTATTCTCCAAAGTCTCGATTAAATCCAGATAACCGGGCACCACCACAACATCCAGTAAAAAGGATAGATAGGCGAAGATCCCCAGCTATACGGGAATGGAATTACAGTGCGCAGGCAACGGCAATATCCAGATGCGATTGAACGCACCATGCAGGCACTACGACTGTAAATAAGGCAAGAGCCCTGTCACTTTCTTACAAAAGTGCGGACTTGGTTCCATGAAGACTTGAGAAAGGCCGACCACTGCTGACCCAACTTCCCAATCAATTCCATTTGACCGCCAACACCCGATTTCATCGGGCATTAGTCATTGCCAGCACCCTGCTGGCAACGCCTATTTCAGCCGAGATACCCCCTGTTTGCAAGCCGGATTTGCCAATTTCAGAGGTACCTCACATCTGGCAAATCTCTGTATAAAAAAGCCTTACGAAAAGAAGCGAGTCAGGATCCAGGAGTAAGCCAGCCCCCCAAGATAGACGCCAATGACCCCCATCACCCCGGACAAAACCGGAGGCGCCGGGATCGGCAACTTGAGGAAAGAAAACAACAAACCGACTATAAAGCCGGCCACCATCGCCAGTACCACTTCATTCATATAACCTCCGATTTGACTCCTTTTATTATTAGTTTAGATAGGAAAACGGTTGTAACCGCCCCATACACAAACGCCACGGCAGATGCCGTGGCGTTTGTCTTTATACCCTGTCAGTCAGGCAGCTATTACATGCCGGACAAAGCCAGGAAGAAGCCTGCGATGGTGGCAGACATCAGGTTGGACAGAGAACCAGCCAATACGGCTTTCAGGCCAAAACGGGCGATAGTGCCGCGACGATTTGGCGCCATGGAACCCAGCCCCCCCAACAGGATGGCAACAGAGGAGAGGTTGGCAAAACCACACAAAGCAAAGGAGATGATTGCCTTGGTGTGCTCAGACATGGCCACGCCGTTGATCAGAACCTCATTTTTGATATACGGTGCGAAGTTCATGTACGCAACAAACTCGTTCACCACCACTTTCTGACCAATGAAGGAACCGGCAACAATCGCCTCATTCCATGGTACACCGATCAGGAAGGCCAGCGGGGAGAACATCCAACCCAGGATCAGCTCCAGAGAGAGCTGCGGATAACCGAACCAGCCACCCACACCGGAGAAGATGCCGTTGATCATGGCGATGAGGGCAACGAATGCCAGTAACATTGCGCCAACATTCAATGCTAATTGCATACCTGCAGCAGCACCTGCAGCAGCCGCATCGATCACGTTGGCTGGTTTGTCGTCCAGCTCGCTATCACTGGAACTAATATCATTGTTAGGAATGTCAGTCTCAGGAACCAACAACTTGGCAAACAGCAGACCACCCGGTGCTGCCATAAAGGAGGCTGCAATCAGGTACTCCATCTTGACACCCATGCCAGCGTAGCCAACCATTACCGCACCAGCAACAGACGCCAAACCACCACACATAACAGCAAACAATTCTGAATCTGTCATCGTGGCGATATAGGGACGAACCACCAACGGCGCTTCTGTCTGACCAACAAAAATATTTGCAGTGGCTGAGAGAGACTCGGTACGAGAAGTACCTAGCATCTTCTGCATCGCGCCACCCAGCAAATTAATGATAAACTGCATAATGCCAAGGTAGTAGAGTACAGCAATCACAGAAGAGAAAAAGACGATGGTTGGCAGAATTCTGATGGCAAAGACCATTCCGCCGCCACCAAAAATTTCAAACATCTTATCACTGGCCAAGCCACCAAATAAGAAGTCAATACCAAACTTACCATACGAAAATACTTCAGACACACCACTGGATATTGCATATAAAATGTCACGGCCAACCGGCACATACAATACAAATGCCCCCAGACCAAGCTGAAGAACAAACGCACCAATAACGGTACGTAGATTTATTGCCTTACGGTTGTTGGAGAACAGTACGGCGATAAGGAGGAGCGTGACCATCCCTACCAGACTCATTATTATACTCATTATTATCTTATCCTCTTATGTAGCACCTATGCCTGTTAGCGAAATGTAAACAGAGACCGCTAATCAAGGGTGCGCATTATACTAATTAAAGGCCGATAAAATAGAATACTGGTCACACTTTATCGTCATCAAAATGTCCAAGTGTCACAAAATTAGACAGCAAACGATTTTTACGCTCATTTTTTTTCCTGACAACCCAACAGTATGTTATCTAAATGTTTAATCGTCATGTTCCGTGATGGAAAAGATTACGCGCATTGCAAAGCAACATGTCGGCAACAAGGCGAGCCGGTTCGTCCCGTAAATCCATCAAGATAGCTGCTATTTTTGGCAAAGATTCCGGGGTATTTCTTGCCCCTTGTTCACTCTGCAACGGCATGTCAGGGGAATCCGTTTCCAGCACCAACGCCTCCAGTGGCATTACCTTAAATACATCGCGAGTTTTATTCGCTCGCTCAAAGCTGATCACCCCGCCAACACCGAGCCGAAAACCCAGTTGCCAGAATGCCTCCGCCTGCTGAAGTGAGCCGCTGAAAGCGTGGATCACTCCGCCACGTGGCGGCTTGAAGCGGCGCAAGACCTTGGCCACTGTGTCATTGGCTCGCACCGAGTGCACCATCAGCGGAAGATCAGCATCAGATGCCAGCCGGATTTGCGCCTCAAAGAGCGCAAGCTGCCCCTCCTGCGGCACATGAGAGCGCAGGTCCAACCCACACTCGCCGATTGCCACCAGCCCGGCAGGCTGACTCATCACCAGCGCCCTCAGCCGATCCATCACCCCCTCACGCTGCTCACCGGCATACCAGGGGTGAACTCCCAGGCCATAAAAAAAGTCAATATGCTGATCTGCCAGTGCTATCACACGAGTCCAGTTATTCTCGGCGATGGCAGGAATGATATACTCCGTCACCCCCAATGCCCGGCAACGGTCCAGCAACGCCTCCCGGTCCTGGTCGAACACCGGAAAGTCGAGATGGCAATGGGTATCTATCAGCTGCATATCACTCACACCTGTTTGCGGTATTTAATGGGTCATGGAACATGATGAACAACAGAAACAACGGCTTTACCCTGATTGAACTGGTACTGGTGATCATAGTGCTGGGGATCCTGGCCGTCACCGCGCTACCCCGCTTTATCAATATCAAGGATGATGCCCTGCAAAGTACGGTCTCGGCGACCGCTGGCAGTTTTGCCAGTGCGGTACAGCTGGCTCATGCGGGCTGGGCAGTGAAAGTTCAGGGGCAAGACCTCGCACTGTATAACTTCAGTGGGATGGGTAACAAAGACCTTGATATCAACCACTATGGCTGGCCTGTGGGCACGGAAGAAGGTGGTCAAGGAATAGATGAACCCTCAACTGGTGGAGGCAACGACGAGATATCTGTGAATAGTAGGGATGACTGCTCTCTTCTTTTCGCCGCAATACTTGATACTGATCAGTCTGTGGCTGATGAGGACAAGAAAGATAAAAACACAGTTTATATCTCAAAGCTAATTCCTGCAGATGACCAAACCGAACCAAGTGGCCTGGAACACTCTAATTGCCGTTATATTCTGCAAAAATCAGTGGGCCGCTTCCAGACAGGTTCAGAGTATGAAAACGGCCTGGGCTTTGAATACAACAGCGTTACCGGTGCCGTGACCCGCAATTTTGATTGAGTTCTGCCTCTTCTGCGCAAGCTCGCTCTTTGGTTGAATCGGCATCATAACGAACCGGCGTACAGCAGCGCCGGTTCTCCTGAGTGAGCCCCCACTCCTCGCACCACGCGTCGTAACGGGCCAGCCAACGTAGCAATACGCCTTTCATCGTCACACCTCCGCCAACAGGTTCAGGTCAAGAAACCATCCTAATCAGTGTCGACAAGGTGAGCAAGTCATCCCCATTATTGCCATCGGACGAGATAAAAAAGAGCCGGTCAGCATGGCTGACCGGCTCTTTTATGATGACTCGCAGAGCACAATGCTCATCGTCTCACAGGCTTTTCAGCTTCTCTTCCGGCAGCGCCAGCTCGTCGTTGTGGTTGACGCCGATGCCGCGCTCCAGCACGTGACGAGCGATGGCATGAGCCTCTTCCAGCGAGTGCATGCTGTAAGTTCCGCACTGGTATTCGTTCAATTCGGGGATCTTGCCTTGCTCCTGCACGGTCAGCACGTCGCTCATGGCGGCCTGCCAGGCGGCGCCGACCCGGGCTTCATCTGGTGCACCGATCAGGCTCATGTAGAAACCGGTACGGCAACCCATGGGAGAGATATCGATGATCTCCACCCCGTTGCCGTTCAGGTGGTCACGCATGAACCCAGCGAACAGGTGCTCCAGCGTATGGATGCCGCGCTCGGAGAGGATCTCTTTGTTCGGTACGCAGAAACGCAGGTCGAACACGGTAATGGTATCTTTGTTCGGGGTCTGCATGGTTTTGGCCACACGCACCGCTGGCGCTTCCATACGGGTGTGGTCAACGGTAAAACTGTCCAATAACGGCATTTCTGACTCCTGATTGGGTTACCAGAACCAGCCCCCGCGGGAGAGCTGATCCTTGCATTGTCGATACTGGGCGCCGTAGCGCTGGGCACGAGCCTCTACCTTGCGGGATGTCTTCATCAGCCATCCCTTGCTACGGTAGCTGCCACGCCGGTAGCCACCCCACCCTTCGTGATAATTGAGATACTGGCCATAGGCATCCCACTTGGAGGTACCATTGAGCCGCTGAGCCTTGTTAGTGTACCAGCCCATAAAATCGATGGCGTCGGCAAAGTCATCGCGATCGCTCCAGCTATTGCCGGTCTCTCGCTGGTAATCAGCCCAGGTCTCGTCTTTCACCTGGGCATAGCCATAAGCCGAACTGGCCCGCCCGGTCGGAATAAAGAGGAAATACTCCATCGGCGGCTGGGCGTCGTGTACGAAGGAGGACTCCTGATACATCATGGCCATCACCACATGGATCGGCGTCCCCCACTTCTCGTTCATCTTGAGCGCCGCCTTGTGCCACTCCGGTTTCTCGCGAAAGATCTGGCACAGGTTTTCCGGCTCGGCCGGTGGACGGGTACTACAGGCGGTAAGAAGAGTCAGCAGACCAGCTGCCGCCACGAGGCGTTTCCGGGACATCAGAGCAGAATTTGTTTTGCTCTCCTGAACATAACGAGGCAAAAACAACATCAGATAGCGTCTTCGTTCTCTTCGCCAGTACGGATACGAATAACACGCTCCACCTCGCAAACGAAGATCTTGCCGTCACCAATCTTGCCGGTGCGGGCGGTGTTCTGGATCGCTTCCAGACAGGCATCGAGATCCTCGTCCTGCACCACCAGCTCCACTTTCACTTTCGGCAGAAAGTCGACCATGTACTCGGCGCCGCGATAGAGCTCGGTGTGACCTTTCTGACGACCGAAGCCTTTGACTTCGGAGACGGTCATGCCGTTGATGCCGATCTCGGCCAGGGCCTCGCGCACATCGTCCAGCTTGAACGGTTTGATGATGGCTTCAATCTTCTTCATGGTGACTCCTTACCAGTTCTGTTTGCCGAACCCGGATGTAATGGGGTAACGGCGATCCTTACCAAAGTTGCGAGCCGTAATACGGGGCCCGACCGCCGCCTGACGGCGCTTGTATTCGTTGAGATCCACCAGGCGGATCACCTTGCGCACCACCGTTTCCTCGAAGCCCTCCGCCACCATATCAGCTACAGACGCATCCTCCTCGACGTAGCGCTTGAGGATGGCATCGAGGATGTCGTACGGCGGCAGACTGTCCTGATCCACTTGATCCGGCGCCAATTCTGCCGAAGGCGGGCGGTCGATAACCCGTTGCGGGATCACGTAGTCGACTGAGTTGCGATATTCGCACAGCTTGAAGACCAGCGTCTTGGGCACATCTTTCAGCACATCGAAGCCACCGGCCATATCGCCATAAAGAGTGGCATAGCCAACCGCCATCTCGCTCTTGTTGCCGGTGGTCAGCACGATGCGACGACGCTTGTTGGAAAGTGCCATCAGCAGCACGCCGCGGCAACGTGCCTGCAGGTTCTCTTCGGTGGTGTCGCGGGCGGTGCCTTCAAACAGCGGCGCAAGTTGGGCCATAAACCCTTCAAACATCGGCTCGATGGAGATGATGTTGAACTCCACCCCCATCCGCTCGGCCTGCTCCTTGGCATCTTCCACGCTCATCTGGGCGGTGTAACGGAACGGCATCATCACCGCCTGTACCTTGTCAGCGCCGATGGCATCGGCCGCGATAGCCAGCGTAAGCGCCGAATCGATGCCGCCGGACAGCCCCAGCACCGCGCCCTGGAAACCGTTCTTGGTGACGTAGTCGCGTACCGCTAACACCAGGGCCTGATAGGTCTCGGCCAACGGCTCCAGTGGAGCAGCGGGTTCCAGCTCTTTAACTGGCTGGCCATCAGCAAAGCGCACCAGCGCCAGCTCTTCGGCAAACGGAGCCAACTTGTGGGTTAGCTCGCCCTGGCTGTTGAACACCTTGGAGCAGCCATCGAAAATCAGCTCATCCTGACCGCACACCTGATTGAGGTAGACCAGCGGCAAGCCGGTCTGATCGCAGCGCTCCACCATCAACTCACGGCGGATCCAAGGTTTTTCCTGATCGTAAGGCGAGGCATTAATAGTAAGCAGCAACTCGGCTCCCGCAGCCTTAGCAGCCAGTGCAGGCCCCGGCTGCCAGAGGTCTTCGCAGATGAGCAGCCCCAGCTGATAGCCACGGAACGGCACCACGCAGGTCCCTGTGGCCGCAGTGAAGTAACGCTTTTCGTCAAACACACCGTAGTTGGGCAAGTCCTGCTTGAAGTAGCGTGCGACCAGTTTCCCCTGTTCATAGAGAGAGGCGGCGTTGTAGAGCTCCTTACCATCGCGCCAGGGGTGACCCACCAGGATCGCGCAAGCCCCCTGCCATGCTGCGATGCGGGCCAGAGCAGTCTCCACCCGGATCATCAGGTCCGCGCGCAGCAGCAGGTCTTCCGGTGGATAACCGGTCAGGGCCAACTCGGAACAGACCAGTAGATCGGCACCTTGCTGTTCGGCTTGAGCAGCCGCAGCGAGCACCTTGTCACAGTTTTCTTCGATGGCGCCTACCGTAAGATTCATCTGGGCAAGCATCAGAGAGAGGGCTTTTGCCATGGCAATGGGTCTTAAAATCAGAAATGATGGGGAATAATAAAGAAAAGGTGGGCAATCTGCCAGTTCAAGACTGGCTTAACCATGTGACAGCAATCAGTGGGAGGGATAAGCTGTAAGTAGTCACGGAACGACACACCTCAGGCCACCATGAAACAACACGGATTTACCTTGCTGGAGCTGATGATAGCCATTGCATTGGGGGTCATACTGCTCGCCATTGGCATCCCAGCCCTCAGCGATCTGCTCAAAGAAAACACAGCTAACTATGAAAGTGAGCGGCTGATAAAGCACTTGCGCTTCGCTCGTAACGAGGCAATCAGCGAGCAACAAACCGTATCTGCATGTCTCATCAACAACGCAAGCCAGTGCGTTTCCAGTAATTCAACACAGTTATTGGTATTTGTTGATACCAACAACAACTCACAACTTGATAATGGTGAAACCGAGTTGGCACGTACGCCAACCTTCTCATCCAGCGCCACGATCACTTCGACAAGAACACGAATCCTCTTTGCTCCTGACGGCACCAGTCTGGGCACCAATATGACGATCAAAGTGTGTGTGAGCCAAGAACCGGAGATTGATCTGGTTATTGCTGTCTCCGGCCGCAGCAGCAGGACAGATACAACCACAATCTGTCCTTGAGTCAACCATATTGCACTACTGCTATCTTGGCTGTTCTTTCTCTTGTTTACGTGCAGATTCAAGAGTGAATGGTCGGTCAACAGGCTGACATTCCAGTACTTTGCTAACCATCAATACCTGCCCATCCACCTCAAAACCTTTCTCTTTAAAAACAATTTCAGGCTTTTGGTTATCCGGGATCGCCCCCTGCAGCACAACATTTACACCATTTTCCAGCTCGACATAACACTTCCGGTCTACCGCGGCATAGGCGCAACCCATGCCCAGCAGAGTCAATAACATAATTACTCTCATTGGGGTTCATCCTCGTAGAGGTATATTTTCTTAGGAGTCATATCCATTTCTGCCTCATCGGCCCCCTCGGAACATTCCCCCGCCCCGGTACAACGAGTTGGCTGATTATTCCCATCATTTTTCAGGATAACCTCCTCACCCGGAGCCCCACCGATAATACGGATCTTGGCATCATCACCAGCATGTACAACAAGATCATCGGCAACTTTATTATTTACCTCAACATATCGTTCCGGGGACTGATTACCCGCCTGATCGACCGTATAGCGGAATGAGGTGCCATAGTGCATATCGACCATGTATTGACGCATGGCCCCTATCGATTGGATGGTACACTCCTGGAAAGACTGTACTTGTGGCAAGAACGAGGTGAAATAGAGCTTACCCTGCAGCACAACCCCTGCTCCCATCGACTTCTCTCCTGTTGCATCCAACCAATATTTCCACCCCATCTTGCTGGTTAGTGTTTTCTTGAACGTCAATATCTCCGTATCAGTTTTACCAAGGAAGGGGTCTGTTGTTACATCGTAGAGTTGATCAATAGTGATCGCCGATGGCGGGGTAACTGCGCGATAAGATTTGGGAACAACCTGATAGTCCCGCAGCATAAAGTAGGCATTATTGACTGTCGATTCTGATGATGGACGGTTACGGTCTCCAGAGCCAATCAAGAGCGCATCAAAGGGGCGCTCGCTATAAACATACTGGCTATTTTTTACCTCCCATCCCTTATTGATTGTTCTTACCAATACGGGTTGAGTGAAGAAACGCCGATCCTCACTTTGTTGTGTATCTGAACCCAGGCTGGCAAATTTGAATACACTCCAATCTGTTTTAGTGGCATTCGGCAAATCCATTCGCCATATATTCCCGCCGGTATCCCCTGCATAAATGCGATCTATCTTACCATCGCCATCACTATCCAGTGTTGCCACTGAGCCTGGCATGCTGTCCAGCATAGTACTGACTTGTAAATTAGTCGGACTATTAGCTGCAGGCGTTGCACTGTAGACAAGGGCCCCTGTATTGGCATTCACTATGTAAATACCTGCTCCGCTACTATCAGAACTGCCCAGTCCGAGGGGGCTTTTATTCAAATCATAACCCCCGGCAAAAATCACCACCGGTTCGGTAACCCCAGGAACAAAAGCTACCTCAGGAACTGACCAGGTCTGCCCCAGCTGGGAAAAACCACTCGAATCAGGGGTAATCGACCATTTCAGGGTTGGAGCATTAGGATTTGTGATATCAAAGGCATAATAGTTTTTACCGCCACCACGCAACCCGACAAACATCCAGACATAATCGCTCTCTGATGCTTTTATTACACCATTCTGGTTGGCATCCTTGATGAGTGCAACGGGAGATGAGTCCACACCAAATACGTGAGCAGATGACTCATCATTTTGTCGTAACGCTTTTTGAGTGGCTAAAAGTGGATAAGGCATCATGGCCCAGGTTTCATCAACAGATGATCCAAGATCCTTGAACATATGCAGAAAACCGGCATTGGTTCCCATGACAATACGCAAGTCAGGAGTACAACTAGTCTGTCCTTGTCCAACAGTACAACCGTAGTTGATGACCAAAGGTCTGGAGTGCAGGGGATCACCTAATATATATTTCCTGATTGTAGTGCTGCTGTCGTTATCTTCATTGTCGACATCACTACCAGTGATCCAACTGAACATATTATCCAGTTCAGATACGTCAGATAGCTGCATCAGGGAGCGTAGCACCTCGGCACTGCCAGCCATTGTTTGGGCATTGCTGCGGGTAAAACTATCCAGACGTTTTGGTGATGCCTTGTCATTAATTAGATAAATATTGCGGTTGCTTTTATCTGCAAGCATCTCCTGCACACCACCTTTTGCAACCTGATTACCGTCGTCTTCTGATGACCAAAAAGTTCTGGCATTCTCCAGAATTGTGCCATCACTTTTTATCGCAGGTAACGTTGTTGTATCAACAACATATCCTTTATCTGATAGAATCAGCTTTTTAAGATTGCCTTTCCATCGCGGGCCAGTATCAGGCTCAAACATTGCGTAGTATATATTATTCAAGCTTCGCGTACGGTCAAAATTATTTGTTGCGATGGCGGGAGAGACCAGAGATGTATTTATGCGAAGTATGGCAAGTAAAGATGACTTTAGTGCCTGACTGAGTGCTTCGGCACTGGTCGCAGGATAATAGAGCCCTCCCCCACGGCGAGCAGTTTCAGCTAACAAGTTGCCCGCACCAGTAACTGCATCATCACCAAATCCAACAGTAAATGTCGTAACGGTCTGTACTCCGGGTGATCCGGGATTTATATCCTTGTTTTTCATATAACCAGCCAAAGCAGCAATATAACTGGTGCTGCCGCTGCTACCATATCCAACGGTTGTACCATATGCAGCCTTTTCAGTTGCATTAAGATTACTTAACAATCCCTGCACTAATGTGTTTGCGTTGGTATCCTGAGTTGGCTCACCATCGGTTATATAGATAACATAGCCATTATTTGAGCATTTATCATAAGGGGCTTTATATGTACCGACAGGATTTTCCGCCAGAGTATCTCGAGTCGGTGTGCGTGAACTGTCGTCATCTCCATAATATATCGAAAGGCCGCCAAATAGACGATATGCTTCATATAGTGTTTCACATAGCGGCGTATTGGTTTCTGCCCCCAAGCTATCTATAGTTGACAATATATTTTTCTCTGCAGTAACACCGTTCCCCATATCAGTATCATTGCTGAGAATACGGCGAACGATACGCCCACCATTTTTTGTTCCATTACTATCATTGTAATTATAAACTGCTAATCCAAAATCAACTCCCGGTGTTGAAGAGATAAGCCCCTTTACCGCATCTTTGGCGACCTGAAGTCGTGATGGAGTACTATGCCCGGTTGGGCCATAATACCATCTGATGTAGTTTGCACTATACAATGTAACAGCAGTATTGCTCCCCGCAGCAGCATTGCTAATATTTGTTGTGTAATACCATAAGCCACTACTATTTGATGTTTTATTAACAGGATAACCATTAGATATACTACCAACAACCAAGCTCGGCCCTGAATAAGGATTGCTGTTATTACTAGCAAGAATATCTTGCTTGCAATCAACCAATACAATATTAGATTCGGTACGGCCAGAGACAGTACCCCATGTCCCCTGTCTCGGTGTACTACCTGAATAGCTGGAGTAATTGTAACTCCATACTTGAGACTGAAAATAACCGACTGTAGACAATGGTGCTTTGGAGGATGCGCAGGCATTTATACTATCTTTAAATCGCTGGGTGTTGGTGATTGAGGGAACTGTGCCATCCGTGGAAAAGTAGATGTATTTTTTACTATTTCCAGTGTCTGGATCATTGCTGAGCGCTGGATATACAGTGTTTGGGTCATAAGCCTCTCTAACCACATCCATGGTAGAGCTCATACTCCCCGAATTATCGAAAATAATCAGTATTTTTGGTCTGAAGTCGCCAGCTTTGGAAAAATCGTAGATGAACAGCTCCGTATCATCAGAATAACTACTGCTTGCCAAGACCGGCATGGCCGCCATTACCGTGCAAAGCAGCAAGGCTCGTCCATATTCGCGCATATCCTATGCTCCTATTCCGCCTTTAGCAGGGGCTGCTCTACCCCAGCTGTCCAATTCATTGCACGACTATTCTTGCCATAGGTCGCCGCTGCCTGTAGCTCAACATAACGACAAGAGGGAATAACATTCTGGCTACTGGCATCCACTTTTCGCTTGCAGACACTTTCACCACGGCGCTCCATATTCATGGTGTTGCCATTAACCGAGATTGCAGAGCTGACTCCCATAGTCGCAATCTTGCTCGACAAGCCAGCTTGCGATAATGCACTCTCTATCATCCCTTCAATCCGATGCTCAGCTTGCTGCAAACTGGCCGCAGCCCCCGCCATTTTGAGATCAACGCCACTGGACTGCATCATCACAACAGCAATCAAAGTAAGTGGCACCAGAATGACCAAGGCTACAATCAACGCAACACCTCTGGTTCGTCTCATTTGCCACCTCCTGCAATCGCTGCCGGGTTTCGCAGTGCGATGGATGTCTCCAGAAGCAATCGTCTAAAACCATCACCGCTACCCGCCACCTGAATATTGCCAACCTGATATGTATTGTTATTTATATATTTTGATGATGCTTGCAGAGAGCGAACAAGAATAAATAGACGGGCAGCTATGACACGTCCTTCATTCCACTCGTCACTCGCTACAGTGTTAATATCAACATATTTGTCTATTCGTCCATCTGGAACAGCACTGGTATCTATACCGTATAGCAATGTTATTCTTTCTATACCTTGCGCAAGCGCACCGGAAATATCCCATGAACCATCATTGGCAGTAAGCATTCGCTTATGCAGCTCAGGGACGCCACTATTATCAACAATATGGTAGATATAGTGCTGATACTCCCATAACTGCCTGTTTGGCATAGCTGTACTGTCAGGTGGGGCTTCATTTCCGCGAAATATAACAGCCGACTGGGGAGTCGTTGCCATATAGAATCTGTTTGCAGAGAGTGCGCTGTCTGCCAAGGGGAAACCGATCAATCGTTTAATACTAATGATATCTGAATTCGCAACCCTGTTGACCGATGTAATACAGCCGAATGCATTGCCTGTGGTCAACTTGTTAGCATCAATATGTGTCGCCCATATACTACGTACAGGAGCTGATGCTGAGGGGAAACTTCCTTCACTACGCTCATCCAAACAATCTTTGCTAGAGGTAACAGCTGCCCCTGAAGTGATGGTTACCCCGGAGTTCAACTGCATCGGCATACCGGTATAATCACCCCAGAAACCTGCCCACTTAAGGTCTTGGGCTATCAGACGCATCGCCAGACGGCCATTTTCCTGTAACTCGCTCTGATCAAATGCGTCTTCGGAGGTCGTACGGGAAGCAACAAACACACTAAGCACACCACCCAGCAGAAACACGCCGATCACCATAGCAATCAGCCATTCAACCAAGGTAAAACCGCGGCTGTTCATAAGGTGGTCGTCAATACGTATTGACGCCTCGTCAAGTCGACCCCGGATATGCCGCATGCATTGGTCGTGGCTAATGCGAGAGCACTCGAGCCATCATGGGAGGCCTTGCGCCCCGCCCAAAAAATGGCAACAGTCAGTGAATTGCTCGCCCCTTTAATGATGCAGCCAACAGGATTATTCAGCGTAGACCCGGCCCCCGATGCGGCACTGCCTATTAGTGACTGACGCCAATAGTAGAGGTCGAGCGCCAGCATATTTGCATCGCTGCAGTTGCTCATGGTGCCATTGGCATTGGCACAGGATGGCAGCGACGATGTACTCGAGCTGACGATCCAGGTATTACTGGCCTGTACCTCCCAGATAGCCCGATTGACCTTGATCCGCTCAACCATGTCGTTTGCCAGCCAACTGGCAATGGTGCGTTGTCTCGCCTCGTATCCTGAGAATTTGGATTGTGCCTGCATGGCGACCAGTCCCAGCAAGCCAAAAGAGAGCACGACGGCAGCAATCATCACTTCAAGCAGGCTGAAACCGGTGGGAATACCATCAAAACCGCTGTGTTTCATGGCCTAGTTCCAACAACTATTGTTGGTTGCATTGCTGATATTTTTTGCGCTTTTGGTGCCATTTTGATCGACGGAGAAAATGATGCAGTCTTGGTCAGAGCCCTGCGCACCAGAAGCCGTCGCTGTCAGCGTATAAGTGCTAGCAGCAGCAGAAATAACCAGATGGTAAAAGCCGGAGTCTGAATTTTCGGAGATATTGAGTGCCGCTGCCGATGACGCGTACTGATTGAAGTCCATAAAATAGCTCTCTTGCCGATTGGCAGCATCAAGTAGCATCTTTTTGGCATCAACACGATGACTGGTCAGCAGGTATTGCTGATAAGAGGGGTAAGCGATGGTGCCAAGAATCGCCACAATGGCGACGACAATCATCAGCTCAATAAGGGAAAAGCCACGAAAGTATCCAATCATATCCCATCCTTGGTGACAGACTGCTTCATAAGTTTAACGCCGAGCCTGTCACTAGAACAAACCCGGCGTCAATATCATTGCACTTTATTCTTAAGCCTTGCTGGCATCACTCAAATGATTCTAAGTTCGGGAGGAACCTCAAAGACGACGTTCTCTTCGCGGCCAGGGTGCTCAGCAACCACCTTGCCACCCAGCTCGCGCAGACGAGTGATGACGGATTGCACCAGTACCTCGGGGGCGGAGGCGCCAGCAGTCACGCCGATCGCCGTTACCCCTTCCAACCAGCTGGCATCAATCATGGAGGCATCGTCGATGAGGTAGGCCTTGGCGCCCACCTTCTCGGCCAGCTCCCGCAGGCGGTTGGAGTTGGAGGAGTTGCGCGACCCCACCACCAGCATGGCCTGCACCAGCCCCGCCATCTCCCGTACCGCATCCTGACGGTTCTGGGTGGCGTAGCAGATGTCATCCTTGCGCGGCCCCTGGATCTTGGGGAAGTGCTTGCGCAGCGCATCGATCACGTCAGAAGTCTCGTCCACGCTCAGGGTGGTCTGGGTGACGAAGCAGAGATCATCCGGATTCTTCACCTTGAGCCTGGCCACATCTTCCGGTGTCTCCACCAGATACATGCCGCCTTCGCGATTCTCGTACTGCCCCATGGTCCCGATCACTTCGGGGTGGCCAGCGTGACCGATCAGCACAGCTTCAGAGCCCTTGCGGCTGGCACGATGAACCTCCATGTGCACCTTGGTCACCAGCGGACAGGTGGCATCGAATACCTTGAGGGCGCGGGACTTGGCCATCTCGCGCACCGTCTTGGCCACGCCGTGGGCGGAGAAGATGACGATGCTGTCATCCGGCACCTCATCAAGCTCCTCGACGAATACAGCGCCCGCCTCTTTCAGCTTGTTTACCACATAGCGGTTATGCACCACCTCGTGGCGGACATAGATCGGGGCCCCGAACTTCTCCAGCGCGCTCTCGACAATGCTGATGGCGCGATCAACACCGGCGCAAAAACCGCGAGGGTTAGCGAGCAGAATATCCATTAGTGCACCTTCTCCTCATCATCAACGCCCAGGATCTCCACCTCGAAGGTGACGGTATGACCGGCCAGCGGATGGTTGAAATCGACCGTCACCGACATCCCGGCCACTGCCCGGATGATGCCCGGCAACTCGCTGCCATTGGGCTGATCGAACAGGATGATGGTGCCGACTTTTGGCTCCACATCGGCGCCAAACTTGGCACGGTCGAGATGGTAGATGTTGTCGGGATTGGAGAGGCCAAATGCCTGCTCCGGCGCCAGCGTGAAGCTCTTGCTCTCCCCTTCGCACAGGCCCAGCAGGCACTGCTCGAAGGTCGGGGTCAGGCTGCCATCGCCCATCCGCAGGCGAGCCGGTTTGCCGTGCAGCGTAGTGCTGTCGGCAACCGAACCATCTTCCAGCTTGATGGAGAAGTGGAACAACACGCTGCTGTTAGCGGTGATCTGCTGGCTCATGCCTGCTCCTTTTTCTCACCACGGAAACCGTCCAGCACAATCATGGCGGCCCCGATAAAGATAAAGCTGTCAGCCAGGTTAAATGCCGGCCAGTGCGCACGCTGCCAGTAGAAGTCGAGGAAGTCGACCACATGGCCCAACACCAGTCGATCAAAGACGTTGCCAAGGGCACCACCGATGATGAGTGAATAGGCGATACCGCTCCAACGCTGGGTCACCGACTGCTTGCGCAGCCAGTGGATCAGCAATCCACAAATGGCAAAGGCGAGCAGTGCGAAGAACCAGCGCTGCCAGCCCCCCTGATCAGCCAGAAAGCTGAACGCAGCACCCTTGTTGTAGACGTGAACCAGATTGAAGAAGGGGGTGATCTCCACCCCCGGGTAACCAAATGGCAGCAACTTGACCACGGCGAGCTTGCTCGCCTGGTCCAGTACAAAGGCCAGTACTGCCAGCCACAGCCAACGCAGGCCACTTTTATGTTGAGTCATGTTCATCAGGCAAATTGACGCGTTTCGCCGTCACCCTCAACGTTGGTCACACAGCGACCACAGATCTCTTCATGACCCGCGATGGTGCCCACGTCTTCCACATGGTGCCAGCAGCGGTCGCACTTGGCGGCAGCAGACTGGGCCACGCTCAGCCACAGGTCATCACGTTCGGTCGCCACAGAACCTTCCGGTGCAGTGTCAGCCACCACCACCTTGGCTTTGGAAGTGAGCAGCACGAAGCGCAGCTCATCGGCCAGGGCATTCAGGCGCGCAGCCAGTTCCGGCTTGGCGAACAGGGTCAGCTCAGCCTGCAGGGAACCGCCGATGCGCTTCTCGCCACGGGCTACTTCCAGCGCCTTGTTCACTTCACCGCGCACGGTGAGGATCTCGGCCCAGAAGTTGTCGTTGAGGGTTTCACCGGCTTCCAGCCCGAACAGGCCGTCGTACCACTCTTCGGTGAACACGAACTCACCGCGCTCACCCGGCAGCAGAGCCCAGATTTCATCGGCGGTGAAGCTCATGATCGGCGCCATCCAGCGCACCATGGCCTCGGCGATGTGATAGAGGGCGGTCTGGCAGGAGCGACGGGCCAGGCTGTCGGCCTTGGCGGTGTACTGACGATCCTTGATGACATCCAGATAGAAGGAGCCCATCTCGATGGAGCAGAACTGCATCAGCTTCTGAGTCACACCGTGGAAGTTGTACTCGTCAAATGCCGCCATGATCTCGGCCTGTACCGCTTTGGCACGACCCACCGCCCAGCGATCTACCACCACCATGTCGGCAGGCGCAACCATGTCGGTCGCCGGGTTGAAGCCGTTCAGGTTGGCCAGCAGGAAGCGAGCGGTGTTGCGAATACGGCGATAGGCATCGGCAGAGCGCTTGAGGATCTCGTCGGAGACAGTCATCTCGCCGGTGTAGTCAGTACTCGCTACCCAGAGACGCAGAATGTCGGCGCCCAGCTTGTTCATTACGTCCTGCGGGCTGACCACATTACCGATGGACTTGGACATCTTGCGACCCTGACCATCCACGGTGAAGCCGTGAGTCAGCACCTGGTTGTACGGGGCCTTGTCTTTCATCGCCACGCCGATCATCAGGGAGGACATGAACCAGCCGCGATGCTGGTCAGAGCCTTCCAGATACATGTCGGCCGGGTTGCCGTTGAACTCGGGACGGGCATCGACCACGGAGGAGTGGGTTGAACCGGAGTCAAACCAGACGTCCAGGGTGTCAGGCACCTTGTCGTACATGTCGGCGTCGCTGCCCAGCAGCTCGGCCTTGTCCAGATCCCACCATGCCTGGATGCCGGACTGTTCAACCCGCTTGGCCACTTCGTGCATCAGGCGCACGGATTCCGGGTGCAGCGCCTGAGTCTCTTTGTGGACGAACAGGGAGATAGGCACACCCCAGGTACGCTGACGGGAGATACACCAGTCAGGGCGGTTCTCGACCATCGCCTGAATGCGGTTTTTACCCCAGGCCGGAACCCAGCCGCTCTGGCCGTGCTGTTTGATACCGTCTTGCTCGATACGCTCGATCTCTTCCAGCGCGCGCTTGCGCAGACCCTTCTGCTCCATGCTGATGAACCACTGCGGAGTGGCACGGAAGATGATCGGGGTCTTGTGACGCCAGCAGTGCGGGTAGGAGTGATTGAACACCTTGTGATGCAGCAGCGCGCCACGCTCGGTCAGAACTTCGACCACAGAGGCGTTGGCCTTGAACACATGCTGGCCAGCAAACAGTTCGGTATCCGGCAAGTAAACGCCGTTGCTGCCAACCGGGTTGGCCACTTCCAGACCGTACTTCTGACCGACCACAAAGTCTTCCTGACCGTGGCCAGGGGCGGTGTGTACCGCGCCGGTACCGGCATCCAGAGTGACGTGGTCACCCAGTACCACCGGCACGTCGAAGCTGTAGAAGGGGTGGTTGAAGCGCAGCAGCTCGAGCGCGGCGCCCTTGGCATAGCCCAGATTGTGGAACTTCTCGATACCGGCGCGATCCATGACGTCCTTAACCAGCTCAGCGGCCAAGATCAGACGCTCGGGGTGCTCCCCTTCCACCTGCACCAGTGCGTAATCCAGATCGGCGTGCATGGCGATGGCGCGGTTGGCAGGCAGAGTCCACGGAGTGGTGGTCCAGATCACCGCAGAGAGCGGGCCCTTGCCGGTGTGACCTTCGGCGCAATCAAACTTGGCAGCAACGGTTTCCTCATCGACGGCCTTGAAACGCACATCGATGGATGGAGAGTTCTTGTCGTAGTACTCCACTTCGGCTTCAGCCAGCGCGGAGCCACAATCGGTACACCAGTGCACCGGCTTGGAGCCTTTGTGCAGGTGGCCGTTTTCAACGATCTTGGCCATGGAACGGATGATGTTGGCTTCAGTGCCAAAATCCATGGTCAGGTAGGGATGTTCCCAGTCGCCCAGCACACCCAGACGGATGAAGTCAGTCTTCTGCGCTTCGATCTGGGTCTTGGCGTATTTGCGGCACTCGGCGCGGAATTCGGCAGCGGAGACCTTCTCACCCGGCTTGCCAACCATGCCTTCCACTTTCAATTCGATGGGCAGACCGTGGCAATCCCAACCCGGCACATAGGGGGAATCAAAACCGGAGAGGCCCTTGGACTTGATGATGATGTCTTTGAGGATCTTGTTGACCGAGTGACCGATGTGAATGTTGCCGTTCGCATAGGGGGGGCCATCATGCAGAATGAAAGAAGGCTTGCCCGCTTTGGCGCGGCGAATAGCGCCGTAGAGATCCTGATCGTACCAACGCTTGAGCATGTTGGGTTCGCGCTTGGCCAAATCGCCACGCATCGGAAACTCGGTTTCCGGAAGATTCAGGGTGTGTTTATAGTCGCTCATCAGTCCTGGGTTCCCTTCTTTGCTAAAAGAGTGCTGGGTAAATTGAATTGTGGCAGCCCGAACCAGGCTCGGGCCGCCAGGGCATCTTGTTCGATCTGCTCTTTCAAGGCAGTGAAAGAGGCAAACTTCTGCTCTTCGCGCAGCTTGTGGCGAAGCAGCACCTTGACCTGTTGACCATATAGATCGCCAGAAAAATCAAAAAGATGTACTTCCAATCTGGCTTGTGTACCGCTCAAGGTCGGCCGTACACCCACATTGGCTACACCGGGGAAGGTCTTGCCGGAACATATCACTTCCACCGCAAACACGCCACCAACCGGGATCACCTGGCGCTTGAGGGCCAGATTGGCGGTAGGAAATCCTATGGTGCGGCCCAGCTTGTCGCCGTGAGCCACTCGGCCGCTAATGGTGTAAGGGCGGCCGAGCATCAGTTCCACCTCCGCCATCCGGCCCGCTTTGAGCGCCTCGCGCACCAAGGTGCTGCTGACCCGCTGCCGCTCGAGCTGGAAGCTCTGGGTGCTGATCACCTCAAAACCGAAGCGGCGGCCCGCCTCCTCCAGCAGGTGGAAGTCACCTGCCCGCCCCTTGCCGAAGCGAAAATCGTCGCCGACCACCAGATAACGCACGCCAAGTTTCTCCACCAGCAACTGCTCGATAAAGGTCGCAGCGGCTTGCTCGGCAAAACGGTGGCTGAAGCGCACACAGAGCATTCGGTCGATCTGCAGCCCCTTGAGCGCTTCATATTTCTCCCGCAACCGGCTCAGACGCGCTGGCGCCTCGCTACCGGCAAACAGCTCAAGCGGCTGTGGCTCAAACAACATGACACAGGCGGGCAACCCCAAATGGGCCGCTTTCTCCCTGAGACGAGCCAATACCGCATGATGACCCTGATGAACCCCATCAAAGTTGCCAATGGTCAATACACATCCCCGGTGACGGGGCTTGAGATTGTGAATGCCGCGAATAAGCTCCATCAGTGCCTTGTGCGTTGCTGCCATGGAAATCGGCGGATTATATATCAGGCAGCAGGCAGGGTCAGCCCTGTTGCGGCTCCGATTTCAGCTATCCCGGCCAGAATGCTGGCTCAGCCGACACTATCCGGCACCGCCAAAGCAGATTAATCCTCACGACCCGCTCTCAGATCTCTTGGCCGGATCCCCAGTGCCAGCAACACACCGGCATAGATGGCAACGCCCAGTGTCAGCAGCATGGTCAGCTGCATGCTCGCCTTACCCATGTGCCAGGCGCCCCACTGGGCCAGGTCTGGTGAGAGATAGCCAAGCACGCCACCCATCAGCAGACTGGCGGCCAGCAGTTTGAGGCAGAATATACCGGTATGGCGCGAGGGTCGGTAAACGCTCTGCTGATAGAGCCCTTTGAACAACAAGAGTGCATTCAAGGTGCCTGAACAGGCGGTCGAAAGCGCCAGCCCCACATAACCGAGCGGATAGATGAAGACCAGGTTACAGGCCATATTGGCAGCCATCGACATCATCCCGATCCGCACCGGCGTCCTGGTGTCCTGGCGGGCGTAGTAACCCGGTGCCAACACCTTAATCAGCATCAAGGACAACAGTCCGGTCGTGGAGGCAAGCAAACTGGCGCTCGACATGCTTACCTCATGCATACCGAACTCGCCGCGCATGAACAGCACCCGCAGGATGGGCTCACGCAGTACAGCGATACCCACCATGGCAGGCATGCCAAGCAGCATCACCATCCGCACTCCCCAATCCATGGTGCGGGAGAAGTCGGCCGGGTCGGCATCCACGTGTTTCTTGGCCAGCGCCGGCAGAATGACGGTACTGATGGCAACGCCAAACATGCCGAGCGGAAACTCCAGCAACCGATCCGAGTAGTAAAGATGACTGATGGCACCGGTCGCCAGGAACGATGCAAGCATGGTGTTAAGCAGCAGGTTGATCTGGCTGACCGATACCCCGAACAGCGCCGGGATCATCAGGGTACGGATCTTCACGACCCCCGGATGGTGCCAACCCCACTTGGGCCGCACCAGCATGTTGATCTGGCGCAGGAACGGGAACTGGAACAGGAACTGCACCAGACCACCGAGAAAAACACCGATAGCCAATGCCAGCTCGGGGTTATCGAGCCAGGGCGAGATCCACCAGGCGGCGGCGATCATGGTGATGTTGAGGAAGATCGGCGTAAAGGAGGAGACCCCGAAACGCCCAAAGGTATTGAGAATAGCTCCCGCCATGGCGGTGAAGGTGATAAACCAGAGATAGGGGAAGGTGATCTTGAGCATCAGGCTCGCCATCTCGAACTTCTCGGCGGCAGGCCCCCCGTGCAACCAATCCCAAAACCAGCCCCAGCCAAACAGGGCAGTCAGCACGCCAGAGCCCAGCACACCGAGCAGGGTGACCACGGTCACGATCCCCCCGAGAGTCCCCGCCACGGCAGCCAGCAGCTCACGCACTTCGCTCTCGTCACCTTTTTTTCGGTACTCGGTCATCACAGGGACAAATGCCTGATTGAAAGCACCTTCGGCGAATAACCGACGCAAGAAGTTGGGAATGCGATTGGCAAAGAAGAAGACGTCGGCAGCGACCCCGGCACCGAGCAGATTGGCGATAACCACATCGCGAACCAAGCCCATTACACGGGATGCCAGCGTCATTCCGGACACTATCATGCCGGATTTGATCAATTTCTTACTCAAGACAAGGCCTCTGGAACTGTCAGAATGAAAAGAATGCTGCTAGAATCGGCCGACAGTTTAACCGTCTCCCTACCGACACACCACCGGGAGGCGGTGTTTATTTGCACAAATCATTTGACATTATGTGGTTGGAAGGGCATATTTCCGGGCCTTTTCAATACACTCGCTAAGACAGTTTTAGGAGTTTTACCTTGGCTAACATCAAATCTGCTAAGAAGCGCGCTCTTCAGTCAGAAAAACGCCGTCAGCACAACGCCAGCCGTCGTTCCATGACCCGTACTTACCTGAAGAAAGTCATCGCTGCTATCGCCTCTGGCGACAAAGCTGCCGCGACTGCCGCTTTCGCTGTTGCTCAGCCGATCATGGATCGTATGGCGACCAAAGGCCTGATCCACAAGAACAAAGCTGCTCGTCACAAGAGCCGCCTGTCTGCCCAGATCAAAGCTATGGCTTAATCAGCATTCGCTGATCAAAGCTGAAAAAACCGGCCTTAGTGCCGGTTTTTTATTTATCTGCGCTGCAGTAAAGTCGATGTAGCAAACTGATCATTTCGCGCACCTCATGGCTGCGCAGCGAATAGTAGACCGTTTGCGCTTCTTTGCGCGTCGTCACCAGCTCATCCCGCCGCAACAGTGCCAAATGCTGTGACAAGGCCGACTGACTCAATCCCAATCGCTCGTTGAGCTCCCCCACCGACAGTTCCCGCTCCAGCAGATGGCACAGGATAAAGAGCCGCCGTTCGTTGGCTAGCGCCTTGAGCAGGGCGACCGCCCGACTGGCACTGGCTTCCATCTCTTCAAGTTGCATCACATTCTCCTCTGCCGCCCATTGTCGATGATACGTGGTGACGCGCCATTTTAAAACGACAGGGTAGCGGGCTGGATGGCAGAGAAGTTCTCCTGGCCGGAAAAGAGGAAGGTAAAATCGCTCTCGCAGACCCGCTTCACCGCCGGATGCTGGATCATCCGCTCGGCGAAAATGACGTAATACTCCTCCATCAGATCCTGGGTCTCCCCGATCAGCATCACCCCCTCCCCTTCAAGGATCTCATCACGATAGATGGTGGGGGCCATGAAAATCCCCTGATTGAAGAAACCAAACGCCTTCATCAAGGCCGCATCATCGAACTCGCCAAGAATGCTGGGGGAGACCCCCTGCTGCTCAAACCACTGGGTCAACTGGCGTCCCATGGCGGTACGACGACCGGGGATAAGCAACTTGCGCTCTTCCAGACAGGCGGGAAAGGGCTTCTCGGGCAACGGCGCCTTGCAGAAGAAGCTGACGCCACAGCCGCCCAGCCGTTTGGAGAGCAGCCCCGCATGCTGACTGGAGTCCACCGGACAGTCTGAGAGGATCATGTCGAGCTTGTGCTCACTCAGCTGCTCCAGCAGCAATTCATGGGTCGATTCGAAGCAGCGCAGATGGATGGAGCCATCATTGGGGATAACGGAGAGCAGCACGCGGCTGGCAAGACGCTTGGAGAGGGCATCGGCGATGCCGACGTCAAACAGGATCTGGCTCTCCTTGCGGTAGTTGACGATATCGAGCATCTCGTAGGAGAGGCTGAACATCTTGTCGGCATAACGAAACACCAGCTGGCCCAGCTCGGTCGCCTCGAGCGAGCGCCCCTTGCGTTTGAGCAGCTTGCCACCGAGGCGCTGCTCCAACAGCTTGATCTGACCGGTGACAGTTTGCGGGGTCAAAAAAAGGGCTTCCGCTGCCTGGGTAACGGAGCCCTTCTTCTGAGTCATCCAGAAATAATAGAGATGGTTGTAGTTAAGGTGTGACATCCGATGGGGTTCCCGCTTGACGCGGACTCCGGTAGCAGCTGAGTTCAACCGCCAGAATGTCATACATGTCGCTGACCGAGTCAACCTTGTTCGCGCCAAACTGCTCCATCAGACTGGCCTTGAGACGGGCCTTGTCCGGCATTCGCTCGCTACAATATCGCCTGTTTGACTGTTTGACCCGTTCGCCAGCCCGGCTGCTCAGTGCCCGCTCGGAGAAGGTCTCACCAAAGCGCGCCTTGGCCTGCTTGTCTCCCAGCAGCAGGGCGCTGTCTACCACCCCGTTGAGATAGGCCGAGCAGTTCACCGACGCAGCATCCTGCTTGCAATCCTCCAGCCCGCCAGCCCATGCCATTGGGCTCAGCAACAGTATCAACAACCCTGTATGTAGCTTCATAGTCCCTCCGTACTCTGTTCCCCTTCACCCTTGGGAAGGGCCATGCGCAAGGCCAGATAGCCGACCACTGCCGCCATGGTGGAGCCCACCAGGATCCCGAGGCGAGAGTAGCTGCCGTAATCCAGCCCACCGTGCTCGAAGGCGAGCGATGCGATAAACATCGACATGGTGAACCCGATGCCACAGAGGATGCTGACCGCAAAAATCTGCTTGAAGTTGACCCCTGGCGGCAACTGGGCGATGCCCAGCTTGACCGACAGCCAGCTGATGGTGAACACCCCTAGCGGCTTGCCGATAAACAGCCCCAGCATGATGCCCACTGGCACCGGACTCAGCAGGGAGGAGAGACCGATCCCCTCCAGCGAGACCCCGGCGTTGGCAAAGGCAAACAGCGGCAGGATCAGATAGGCACTCCATGGATGCAACTTGTGCTCCAGATACTTGAGCGGCGAGGCGTAACGCTTGCCGTTAAGCGGAACCATAAAGCCAACCACCACACCCGCCAGGGTCGCATGGACACCAGACTTGAGCACCGCTACCCAGAGCACCAGGCCGACCAGCATATAGAGGCTGATCCTGTCCTCACCGCGGCGGTTCATCCACAGCAGCGTCAGGGTCGCCAGAATACCAACCGTCAACGCAGCCAGCGACAGCTGCTGGGTGTAGAACAGCGCGATGATGATGATAACGCCCAGGTCATCCATGATGGCCAGTGCCAGCAGGAATACCTTGAGGCTCACCGGCACCCGCTTGCCGAGCAGCGCCATCACCCCGAGGGCAAAGGCGATATCGGTCGCAGCCGGGATCGCCCAACCAGCGCGCGCCACTTCATCCGAGTAGTTGAAAAAGGCGTAGATCAATGCCGGTGCCAGCATGCCACCCACCGCCGCAATGGCCGGAAAGGTCGCCTGAACCCGGGTAGAGAGCGCCCCTTCCAGCATTTCACGCTTCACTTCCAAGCCAACCAGCAGGAAGAAGATCGCCATGAAGCCATCGTTGATCCAGAGCAGCAACGGCTTGTTAATATCCAGTGCCGCAATACGCACCTGCACCGGTGTATCCAGGAATGCCTGATACCCACCCGCCAGCGCGCTATTGGCCAAAATCATTGCCAGCATGGCCGCCATGATCAGAATAATTCCGGAGGCGGCCTCCAGCTTCAGGAACTTTTTGATTACGTCACTCATGATTAAATTTTCCACCGTATTGCTTTGATTTGAGTCTATATCCTGCAACAACCAATGAAAAATCGTTTCTTACTGCTAGATTCAACGGAAAAACCGAAAGCAAAACAAAACACACCTGCTATAAGCATGTTTTCCATCTGCCTCTAACCACCAAAAAAATAATCAATAAAGTGCATTTTCAACTACTTGCATGCATAAAAAAGGCGCCCTGAGGCGCCTTGCAATCAGATGGCGACGGGCGCCTTGATCCCCGGGTGGGGGTCATAACCCTCGATCTCGAAATCCTCGAACTTGTAGTCGAAGATAGAATCGGGCTTGCGCTTGATCACCAGGGTCGGCAGCGGACGTGGCTCACGGGAGAGCTGCAGCGCAGTCTGCTCCATGTGGTTGGAGTAGAGGTGCACATCACCACCAGTCCAGACGAAGTCACCCACTTCCAGATCGCACTGCTGGGCCATCATATGGGTCAACAGAGCGTAGCTGGCGATGTTGAACGGCAGGCCGAGGAACACATCACAGCTGCGCTGATAGAGCTGGCAGGAGAGCTTGCCATCCGCCACATAGAACTGGAAGAAGGCGTGGCATGGGGCCAGCGCCATCTTGTCCAGCTCGCCCACGTTCCAGGCAGAGACGATGATGCGGCGCGAATCCGGGTTGTGCTTGATGTCATCCACCGCTTTTTGAATCTGGTCGATGACAGACCCGTCAGCCGCAGGCCAAGAGCGCCACTGGGCGCCATACACCGGCCCCAGATCGCCATTCTCGTCTGCCCACTCATCCCAGATGCTGACGCCATTTTCCTTCAGATAGGCGGTATTGGTATCGCCATTGAGGAACCAGAGCAGCTCGTGAATGATCGAGCGCAGGTGGCACTTCTTAGTGGTCACCAGCGGGAAACCTTGCGCCAGATTGAAGCGCATCTGATGGCCGAACAGGGAGACGGTACCGGTGCCGGTACGGTCGGACTTGACGGTACCCTCATCGAGGATCTTCTGCATCAGGTCGAGATAAGCTCGCATTATTTCGCCTCCTTCACGGCATTACCAAACAACTGTGGGCGCTTGTAGGCTGCCCAGATCATCAGGGCACCGGCGATAATCATCGGGGTGGAGAGAATCTGGCCCATGCTGATCTCCTGGAAGTAGAGACCCAGCTGGCTGTCCGGCTGGCGCACAAACTCGACCAGGAAGCGGAACAGACCATAGAACAGCAGGAACATACCGGAGATGGCACCACGGGGCGGATTCTTGCGCCAGAACAGGTTGAGGATGATAAACAGCACTACCCCTTCCAGGGCGAACTGATAGAGCTGGGAGGGGTGACGCGGCTCTGGACCGGCCTCCGGGAAGATGATGGCCCAGGGCACATCGGTGACCCGGCCCCACAGTTCGCCGTTGAGGAAGTTGCCGATCCGGCCAACACCGAGACCAAACGGAATGAGCGGAGCCACAAAGTCAGCCACGGTGAAGAAGTGGCGCTTGGTCTTGTGGGCAAACCAGATCATCGCGGTGATAACCCCGATCAGGCCGCCGTGGAACGACATGCCACCGGTCCAGATCTTGAACAGGTAGGTCGGATCCGCGAGGAAGAGATCGAAGTTATAGAACAGTACGTAACCAATTCGGCCTCCGAGGATCACCCCGAGAAAACCGTAGAACAGCAGGTCGGACACCTCGTCGCGGGTCCAGCCGCTGTTCGGCGCATCGGCGCGACGGCCGGCAAGCCACATGGCAAAAGCGAAACCAAACAGGTACATGAGCCCATACCAGCGTACCGATAGTGGTCCCAAACTGAATGCTACGGGATCAATCTGCGAGAAAACCCAATATCCATCGTGCTGCATAAGCGGCCCCAGTCATAAGAAAAGCCGCATTTTCCGATCATTCGTCAGCAGGGACAAGGCATGATTATCAATCACTCTGTTTCGATTTATGACCGGCTCGCAGTAAACCGCCCAAACCATGCTCCTCCAGATAGCGGGCAAACAGGCCGCGCAGCACATGGGGATTGTCATGTTTGAGGCCATCGGCCATCAGCTCGGTCAACTCGCTCAGGGTGGATTGACGCAGCACGTACTTGATCCGGGCGATGTTGTGGGTGTTCATACTGAAGCGGCGATAGCCCATGGCCAGCAGCAGCAGCACACCGACCGGATCACCGGCCAGCTCGCCACAGACCGAGACCGGCTTCTGGTAGCGATGGGAGGCATCAACCAGCTGTTGCAGGGCGCGGATCACTGCAGGATGGAAGGCATCGTAGATATTGGCGACCCGGGAGTTGTTGCGATCCACCGCCAGCAAGTACTGGGTCAGGTCATTGCTGCCCACCGACCAGAAGTCGATGAGCGGTGCCATCTCCGGCAAGATAAAGAGGGCTGAAGGCACCTCGATCATCACCCCGAGGCTGGGGTAGCGGATCACCGCATCACGGCTGGCTGCCTCTTCCGACACTTCCCGCCACGCCTGATCCAGCAGGCGACGGGAGGCTTTGATTTCGCTGACGCTGCTGATCATCGGCAGCATGATGGCCAGGTTGTCGAGCCCTTCGCTAGCCCGCAGCATCGCCTTGAGCTGCACCAGAAACAGCTCCGGGTGATCCAGGGTGATCCGGATCCCCCGCCAGCCAAGGAAGGGGTTCTCCTCGACGATGGGGAAATAGGGTAACGGCTTGTCGCCGCCCACATCCAGCGTCCGCATGCAGACCGGCCGGTTGCGATAGGTCTCCAGAATGCCGCGATAGCGAGCGGTCTGCTCCCACTCGGAGGGGAAGCTCTCCTGCAGCATAAAGGGGATCTCGGTGCGATAGAGGCCCACCCCGTCCGCCAGCTGGTTAAGAGATATTTCTGTATCAGCACTGAGACCGGCGTTGAGCAGCAGGGAAACCTTGGTGCCATCAGCAGTTTCAGATGGCAGATTGTCGACTGTGCGCACCAAGGTATCGAGCGCCCGCTCTTCATTAAGCAGCTGACGATACTCGGTCAGGATCACCTGATTGGGTTCGATGAAGAGATCGCCGCTGTAGCCATCGACGACCAGCATGCGACCACCAATGTCGCCAAGGGGCAGATCCACCCCCATGATGGCGGCCACCCCCATGGCGCGGGCCAGAATGGCCGCGTGGGAGTTGGTGCCCCCCTTGAGCGATACCACCCCGGTCAGATATTCGCGGGGCACTTCTGCCAATATGGTGGCGGTCACCTCATCGGCAACCAGTACCACCGGCTCGCCGATGGAGATATGTTCCGGTTCGTTCTGCACCAGTCGGCTGATCAGCCGCTGGGCAATATCCTTCACGTCGGTAGAGCGCTCCTGCAGGTAGGGATCCTTCATCCCCTTGAACTGCTCGATCAAGCGATCGCTGATCAGCTTGACCGCCGAGACGGCAGTCCAGTGCTCCTTGCTCACCTTGTTACGAATGGGCTTGATGTAGCCGGGATCGTTCAGCAGATGCAGGTAGATATCGAAGATCGCCACCGAGTCCTGGCTGTAGCTCTCGCGAAAACGCAGTGCCAGACTCTCCAGATCGTGGCGCACCTCCTCCACGGCCAGCTCCAGCCGCTCCAGCTGGCTGGCATGGTCTTCATCCTTGCGCGGGGTAATGGACGAGAGCGCCTTGCGCGGCCGCCACACCCAGGCCTTGGCCATGGCGATGCCGCTGGCCCCGGCAATACCGCGCAGCGGCTTACTCCAGTCGGTCTTCTGCAACCACCCCTTGGCCTGCGCCTGGGCGATACGCGCCGCCAGCTGAGCCGCCAGGGTGACCATGAAGGACTCCTCCCCTTCATCGAAGCGGCGGCTCTCCTTCTGCTGCACCACCAGAATGCCGACCACCTGACGCTGGTGCATGATGGGGGCGCCCAGGAAGGAGCGGAACGCCTCTTCGGCAACATCGGGCAGGAATTTGAAACTGGGGTGCGCGGGGGCATCAGCCAGGTTGATCAGCTCTTCCCGCTGACCCACCAGACCGACGATCCCCTGCTCGTAGGGCAAGGTCACCTTGCCAACTGCGGAAGGGGCCAAGCCGTCGGTAGCCGCCAGTCGATAGCGGCGCACCTCGGGTTCCGAGACATAGACGGAGCAGCAGTCCACTGCCATGGCGTGCCGGGTCTGGCTCACCAATGCCTGCAAGGCCTGCTCGAGGGTATTGGCCTCGGCCATGCTCTCGACGATACGTCTCAGTTCCGTTAACAACTAATCTGTGCTCCTTAACGGGCGCGGTTGCGTCGCCCATCCTTCTTGTTGACCTGCACTGCCGGCACTGGCATCGCCAGCGGGGCAAACTCTTTCATGACCCGGCGGTAAACCTCCCGCTTGAACGAGACAACCTGACGCACCGGGTACCAGAAGCTGACCCAACGCCAGTCGTCAAATTCGGGATGGCCATGACAGCCAAACTGGATCCGCGATTCCCTGCCCGGACCAAGTTGTAACAGGAACCATTTTTGCTTTTGGCCAATACAGACCGGTGAACTGTCCCAGCGGACAAGACGTTTGGGTAAACGGTACTTTAGCCAGTTACGACTGGTGGCCATGATGGTCACATCTTCGGGCTTGAGGCCAATCTCCTCATACAGCTCTCGATACATGGCCTGCTCCGGCGTTTCACCATCATCAACCCCCCCCTGCGGAAACTGCCAGGAGTGCTGCCCATAGCGTTTAGCCCACAACACTTGTCCTTCACGGTTACAGATCACGATACCGACATTGGGACGAAATCCGTCGCCATCAATCACGTGATCACCTTATAAAGGCTGAATCTATAAGGAGATTGTTCCACATTCACTCCGTGGCAGCAAACAAGGAGTGAATCCCCTGTTTCATGAATAACTTTCAATTTCAAACATACTTATAAACAAATCCAAAGATCCGCTCCCCCAAGTTGCCCACCCAGCCTGTGCATAAAGCTGTTAGCAAACGGGTATACACAGTACTTTTTAACTGTATGCGAAAAGCAGCGGCTCACACCACCACTCAATGATAAATAAATAAATGCATTAATATACAATAAATTACAGGCAAACAACTGGATCTAGATCCATGTCGCTACGCGCACAAGATCCATGATCCGGATTGTGAACAAGTCCAACTGTTCAAAGATCCACCACGGCCAAATTATCCACAGGAGTGGCACAATATCTGCCCCGTTTCCCCTGTAAAAATGGGGTGGCATTCACAATTTTTTGTAACATCTCACCGAGTCTCCCCACTTTCATCCACTTATCCAAGATTTCTGTGGATAACTGTGTGTAACATCATGCACAAACCCTTGGACAACTATTTCGAGGTCAAACCAGGCCAGGATCACTGCTCGATAAAACAGACAAAACGCTTTAAAATCATAATGATGAGCTGATAGTCGCCAAACTCTTTGCATTTGATCGTATCCACTCAGGATCGGTTATAAAAACAGCGATCCTTCTCGGGATCCTCCCCTGTTAGAATATGGCAAGCAAGATGGAGCCAACTATGCCAAGCAATCCCCAATCCGAGCAGGAGTTATTGAGCCGCGCCTATGCCATGGCCGGCTTCACGCTGGCGCAACTGGCAGCCGAGGCTGGCGTCGCTGTGCCCAACGATCTGCGCCGTGACAAGGGATGGGTCGGCCAGTTGATCGAGCTGCAACTGGGAGCCAGCGCAGGGAGCAAGCCGGAACAGGACTTCCCGGAGCTGGGGATAGAACTCAAGACGATCCCCGTGGATCCTCAGGGCAAACCGCTGGAGACCACCTTCGTCTGCGTTGCACCGCTGATCGGTGTCAGTGGCCAGCGCTGGGAGGAGTCAAACGTGCGCAACAAGCTCTCCCGGGTGCTCTGGATCCCGGTGGAAGGCAGTCGGGAGATCCCGGTTGGCGAACGGCGAGTCGGCATGCCACTGATGTGGAGCCCGAATGAAGAGGAAGATCAGCTGCTACGTCAGGACTGGGAGGAACTGATGGATATGATAGTTCTGGGGGAAGTGGAGCAGATCAGTGCTCGCCACGGCCAGGTGATGCAACTGCGGCCCAAAGCTGCCAACAACAAGGCGCTGACTCGCGCCATCGGCCGCGATGGTCAACCCATCATGACCCTGCCGCGCGGCTTTTATCTCAAGATCGACTTCACCCACAGCCTGCTACAACGTTATTTTGCCTTGCCAGCTTGATCTGCCTTATCAACATCTTTGTCATATGATGGTATAAAAATGGGCAGGAGCCATTTTTAACTCACAGACAAGGAGGCGTCATGCCGCTGACCAAACAGTTTCTGAAGTCCAAGCCCGAGGTCAAGGTGACCTTTGCCGTAGAAAAAGAGGCCGCCGCAAACGCGGAACAGGTGATGCTGATCGGCGAGTTCACCCAGTGGCAACCGGTCGAACTGAAACGCATGAAGAGCGGAGAATTCAAGACCACCCTCAATCTGCCGACCGACGGGCCGGAGAGTTTCGAGTATTGCTACCAGTTCATCACCCCGGAGGGAAATACTCGCTACGAGAATGACTGGCAAGCTGATGCCTATGTACCCAGCCCCTACGGGCGCGACAACTCGGTGGTGCGAGTGATCCAGTAACGGCAACCAGATAGCCAATAGACGGATACAAAAAAGCTCGCCATTGGCGAGCCTTTTCACTACCTGTCGAGCTTTCGCCGACATATCGACACCAATTCGAATCGAATTAGTTGAGCTTCTCTTTGATACGAGCAGCTTTACCGGACAGGTTGCGCAGGTAGTACAGTTTGGCGCGGCGAACATCACCACGACGCTTCAGTTCTACACTGTGGATCAGCGGAGAGTGAGTCTGGAATACACGCTCAACACCTTCGCCGTTGGAGATCTTGCGAACGGTGAAAGCAGAGTGCAGACCGCGGTTACGCTTGGCAATAACGATGCCTTCGAAAGCCTGCAGACGCTCTTTACCACCTTCTTTAACACGAACTTGAACACGTACAGTGTCGCCCTGGGCAAAAGCCGGGATGTCGGTACGCAGTTGCTCTTGTTCAAGCTGCTGAATAATCTTGCTCATTGTCTTTCCTTACCTAGGATAAACTGAAAACTCTACTTAACGCTGTCACGCACTTCGCGGACATACTCGGCAAGAAGTGATTCTTGCTCGTCAGTCAGAGCTAGGTTGTTAATAAGTTCCGGCCTTCTTTGCCAGGTTCGTCCGAGCGACTGTTTGAGACGCCAGCGTCGAATCACTTCGTGATTGCCGCTTGTCAGCTCCTCGGGCACCGCCAACCCATCCAACACCTCCGGCCGAGTATAGTGGGGATGATCCAGCAAGCCATCCGTAAAGGAGTCTTGCTCGGCACTGGCCTGATCGCCCAAAACCCCGGGGACCAGACGCGAAACCGCATCGATCAGGGTCATGGCAGGCAACTCGCCACCACTTAACACGTAATCCCCGATAGACCACTCTTCGTCGACTTCGGTTTGTATCACGCGTTCATCGATACCTTCGTATCGACCGGCTACCAGAATCAGTTTCTGATTCGTCGCCAACTCGGTTACGCCCGCTTGAGTCAGCTTGCGCCCCTGAGGAGAGAGATAGATGACTTTCGCCCCGTCTCCCGCCGCTTGCTTGGCTGCATGAATCGCGTCACGCAGCGGCTGAACCATCATTAACATGCCGGGCCCACCACCATAAGGACGATCATCGACCGTACGGTGTTTATCGTGGGTAAACTCCCGGGGGTTCCAGCACTCAATCTGCAGCAGGCCACTCTTGACGGCCCGACCCGTTACCCCGTGCTCGGTAATGGCTCGGAACATTTCAGGAAAGAGGCTAATGACCCCAATCCACATAAGAAACCTCCGGCACCCGTGTTAGCGCGGGAAACTAGAAACCAGGATCCCAATCAACTTCGATTGTTCGAGCAGTCAGATCAATATTCTTGATCACCTGCTCTTCCAGGAACGGAATCAACCGCTCCTTTGCGCCAAAGGCATCTTTTACATTGGCCTCAACCACCAACACATCGTTGGAGCCGGTTTCCATCAATTCGGTCACCTTGCCCAGGTCGTATCCCTTGGTGGTCACCACAGAGCAACCAATCAGGTCACGCCAGTAGAACTCACCTTCAGGCAACGCAGGCAACAGATCGGCGGGTACGCCAATCTCGACATTGGTCAATGCCAGGGCATCTTCGCGCACATCGATACCATCGAGTTTGCAGATCAGACCCTTATTGTGACGTTTCCAGGATGAAACCCGAATTTCACGCCACGCCCCGTTCTGATTAATCAGCCAGGGGTTGTAATCGAAAATCGCTTCGGCAACATCGGTGAAGGAGTTCACTTTAAGCCAGCCCTTGATGCCATAAACGGTACCCAGGGTGCCCAGAACTATAGGTTTTTCCACCTTAACTCCTTACCGTTTAGCTGATTAAGCAGCTTTTTTAGCGTCTTTGATCAGCTTGGCAACGCGGTCAGAAACAGCGGCACCAGTAGCAACCCAATGCTCGATACGAGCCAGGTCCAGGTTCAGCTTTTCGGCAGAACCAGCAGCAACCGGGTTGAAGAAACCAACGCGCTCGATGAAGCGACCGTCACGGGCGCAACGGCTGTCAGAAACTACTACCTGGTAGAACGGACGCTTTTTCGCGCCACCACGTTGTAAACGAATGGTTACCATATCGTCCTCATTAACATCTAATGAACAAGGCCCGCAAACACGCGGACCCTAGCTTAAAATAAGCCGCGTAATTCTACTTGGATTCGTAATAATTGCAACCAAGCCAGCCATTTTTTGCGCAGAACAGCAATGAAAAGGGGCCTGCCGCTGCAGACCCCTATCAACACGCAGGCCGGATCAGAACGGACCGCGACCGCCACCGAAACCGGGGGGCATCATGTTCTTCATCTGGCTCATCATCTTGCGCATGCCGCCCTTGCCGGACATTTTCTTCATCATGCGCTGCATCTCGGTGAACTGCTTGAGCAGCTTGTTCACGTCCTGCACCTGCATGCCGGAGCCTGCGGCGATACGGCGTTTGCGGGAACCCTTGATGAGATCGGGATGGGCACGCTCCTTGGGCGTCATGGAGCTGATGATCGCCTCCATCCGTACGGTGAGCTTGTCATCCATCTGATCTTTCACGTTATCCGGCAAGCCGGACATACCTGGCAGCTTGTCGAGCATCCCCATCATGCCGCCCATGTTGCGCATCTGGGCCAGTTGCTCGCGGAAGTCCTCCAGATCGAAGCCTTTACCGCTCTTGACCTTGCTGGCCAGCTTGGCCGCTTTCTCTTTGTCGACGTTGCGCTCGACTTCCTCGATCAGCGACAGCACATCGCCCATGCCGAGGATGCGGGAAGCGAGACGATCCGGGTGGAACGGCTCCAGCGCATCGGTCTTTTCACCCATACCGATAAATTTGACCGGTTTGCCAGTGATGTGACGCACCGACAGGGCGGCACCACCGCGGGCGTCGCCATCCGCCTTGGTGAGGATCACACCGGTAAGCGGCAACGCTTCGTTGAACGCCTTGGCGGTGTTGGCGGCATCCTGACCAGTCATGGCATCGACCACGAACAGGGTTTCGACCGGCTTGATGGTAGCGTGCAGATGCTGGATCTCGGCCATCATCTCGCTGTCTACGTGCAGACGACCGGCGGTATCGACGATCACCACGTCATAGAACTTCTTGCGCGCCTGATCGATGGCGGCGGTGGCTATGTCGACCGGCTTCTGGCTGGCGTCGCTCGGGAAGAAGTCAACCCCGATGTCGCTAGCCAGGGTCTCCAGCTGCTTGATCGCCGCAGGGCGGTAAACGTCGGCACTGACCACCAGCACCTTCTTCTTGCTGCGCTCTTTGAGCAGCTTGGCCAGTTTGCCAACCGTGGTGGTCTTACCGGCACCCTGCAGACCCGCCATCAGGATGATCGCAGGCGGCTGGGCAGCCAGATTGAGCTGTTCGTTGGCCTCCCCCATCACGGTGACCAGTTCACCGTGCACAATCTTGATAAATGCCTGGCCCGGGCTCAGGGATTTGGCCACTTCCTGCCCAACCGCGCGCTCTTTGACGCGCGCTACGAAATCACGCACTACCGGCAGGGCGACATCCGCCTCGAGCAGCGCCATGCGGACTTCGCGCAGGGTTTCCTTGATATTGTCTTCGGTCAGGCGACCACGGCCACTGACATTGCGCAAGGTGCGCGAGAGTCGTTCAGTCAAATTCTCAAACATGACGGATTCCGGTTCTTGGCGTAATAAATTGGGGGCATTATAACCCAGAGCGGGCGCGAGGACGATTATTCACCGCACCGCAACCATAGGGATCTTCTCCCTATATATGGGCAGATCGGCCGTTGCACAACTGGCGAGCACTTCTCGTGCAAGGTATACTGCCCCTCTTACCCTCAAAAGCTTGTGCAACAACGACCTGGTTATGATCGTAATCTCTGTTCTGGCCCTGGCGTTTTATCTGCTGGCCATCATCGCCTCCCTGCATCTGTTACTGAGCGCCAAGCCGGTAGGACAGCGCTCGATGTTCGCCTGTATCGGACTGGCTCTGGTTGTTCACGCCTCTGCCCTTGGCATGGAGGTGCTGCAAGGCTCCGGTCAGAACCTGAGCATGCTCAATGTGGCCTCGCTGGTAAGCCTGCTCATCAGTGGTTTCATGACCTGCATCGCTCGCCGTTTCAATGGCTGGATCCTGCTACCTGTCGTTTACAGCTTCTCCGCCCTGATCATTGCGGGTAGCGCCTTGACCCCGGGGCGATACACCATCCATCTGGAGGCTCATCCCCAGTTGCTGCTGCACATTGGCCTCGCCCTGATGGCCTACTCGGTATTGATGATCGCCTGCCTCTTTGCGCTGCAACTCGCCTGTCTGGACAAGCAGCTCAAATCGAGAAAAATCAGCCAGTTGCCAGCAATGCCCCCCTTGATGACCGTCGAGAAGCGGCTGTTCCAGCTGATCTCCACTGGTGTGCTGCTCCTGACGCTCTCTATCGCTTCGGGACTTTTTTTCCTCGAAGACATGTTTGCGCAGGGTAAATCCCACAAGGCCGTGCTCTCCATCCTTGCCTGGTGTGTCTATGTAGTGCTGCTGTGGGGCCATCACACTTATGGCTGGCGCGGGCGCAAGGTGATCACCCTGAGCCTGATCGGCAGTTTTATCCTGACCCTTGCCTATTTTGGCAGTCGCTTCGTCAAAGAAGTGCTGCTGAGCTGACCCTTACCCTCTTCGTCTTACCACCCAACAGGAGCCCTTTTTGGACAGTATCTCAACGAGCACATTACTCATTGTCCTCGTTATCTTGATCCTTCTTTCCGCCTTCTTCTCCAGTTCCGAAACCGGTCTGATGTCCATCAACCGCTACAAGCTGCGGCATCTGGCACAAACCAAACACAAGGCGGCCCGTCGGGTAGAGAAACTGCTGTCCCGCCCGGATCGACTACTGGGGCTGATCCTGATCGGCAACAATCTGGTCAATATCCTCGCATCGGCCATCGCCACCATTGTCTGTATCCGGCTGTTTGGCGATCTCGGGGTCGCTGTCGCAACCTTCGGCCTGACCCTGGTGGTACTGGTATTCGGTGAAGTGACTCCCAAAACCCTGGCCGCCATGTTCCCGGAGAAAATAGCCTACCCGGCTTCCTGGATCCTCAAAGGGCTGATGGTGCCGCTCTCGCCGCTGGTCTGGTTGATCAACGGCATCACCAGCGGCCTGCTCAAGATGCTGAAGATCAATCCCAACAAGGATGACTCCCTCAACACCGAGGAGCTGCGCACCATAGTCAACGAAGCGGGCAACCTCATTCCCCAGCGCCATCAGGAGATGCTGCTGAGCATCCTGGATCTCGACAAGATGCTGGTCGAAGACATCATGGTGCCGCGCAGCGATATCTACGCCATCGACATCAACGATGACTGGAAGACCATCTTGCGCCAGCTGGCACACTGCGCCCACACCAAGATCCTGCTCTATCGCGACAACATCGACGATGTCGTGGGTTTTTTACACGCACGCGATGCACTACGACTGATAGCCAGAGATCAGTTCAACAAATCGAGTCTGTTGCGGGAAGTGGACGAGATCTACTTTATTCCGGAAGGCACTCCGCTCAACGTGCAGCTGGCCAAGTTCCAGCGCAACAAGGAGCGAATTGGTCTGATTGTCGATGAATATGGTGATATTCAAGGGCTTATCACCCTGGACGATATTCTGGAAGAGATCGTGGGCGACTTCACCACCTCCATGACACCGGCCCCGAGTGACGAGATCCATCCACAGCCGGATGGCACGTTTCTGGTCGAGGGCTCAGCCAGTGTGCGTGAGCTGAACAAGGAGATGAACTGGCACCTGCCCATCGACGGCCCGCGCACCCTCAATGGTCTGATCCTCGAGTATCTGGAGGAGATCCCCCAGCCCAACATCGGGATCCGGCTGGCGGGCTATCCTATCGAGATCCTTGATGTGGAGAACAACATGGTAAAGATGGCGCGGATCATGCCAGCCGCTTACCGGGCTGAAGCAGAGTCACAACATTAAAAAAGGGCTGCCGATGGCAGCCCTCTTCATATCACTCATCCTCTTCATCCGGCTCCAGCACCAGAGTCGGGATCAACTCGCCAAAGACCCGTTGCAACTCGTCACGGTTGGCCAGCAAGTCTTGCAGCGTATAGCTGTCCATCACCGCCAAAAACGCATCCATCGCCTCTCGCAGCGCACTCTTGAGCAGGCAGACCGAGACGATATGGCAAACGGGCGAGCCGCAGTCGATCCCGTCCAGATTGCCTTCCAGCGCCCGGATAACCTGCCCGATATTGATGGTGGCGGGATCACAAGCCATGCGGATACCGCCATTCTTGCCCCGCTGGGATTGCAGATAGCCCAGCTTCACCAACTGATTGACCACCTTCACCATGTGATTGCGGGAGACGCCATACAGGGCTGATACCTTGGCGACACTCGACAACTCTCCGTCCGGCAGGGTGGCCAGATAGAGCAGGGCTCTCAATCCGAAATCTGTATAACTGGTTAGTCTCATAAAGCCTGATTAGCGTAATGCGAAAAGTGGAGTATTGATTCAAATCAAATAAACATCTAGGATGCCACTTAATAAATGGCATTTTATATGTTTAATTAGAACGAGGCTATATGCTAGACCAAACCACCATTGCCGTCATCAAAAGCACCATTCCCCTGCTCGAATCGGCAGGCCCCGCCCTCACTCAGCATTTCTATCAACGGATGTTCAGCCATAACCCGGAGCTGAAAGATATCTTCAATCTGGCCCATCAGCGCAGTGGCGGCCAGCCGCTGGCGCTATTCAATGCGGTCGCCGCGTATGCCAAAAATATCGACAATCTGGGGGCTCTGGCCGGTGCGGTCGAGCGGATTGCGCACAAACATACCGGATTCCTGATCCAGCCGGAACAATATCACATTGTAGGTAGCCATCTCTTGGCCACGCTCAAAGAATTGGGCGGAAGTGCGGTCACCGATGAAGTGCTGGAGGCGTGGGGCAAGGCGTATGGCGTGCTGGCCGACATCTTCATCGGCCGCGAGCGGGAGATCTATCAGGAGAAAGCCAATCAGGATGGCGGCTGGCAAGGTACCCGCACCTTCGTCATCAAGGAGAAGCGGGCCGAGAGCGCGCTCATCACCTCCTTCCTGCTGGCGCCGGAAGATGGCAAGCCGGTACTGGCCTTCAAGCCGGGCCAATACCTCAGCGTCAAACTGGTACACCCCGAGCTCGAATATCAGGAGATCCGCCAATACTCCCTCTCCGATGCCCCCAACGGACAGGATTACCGTATCAGCGTCAAACGCGAGCCGCAGGGTCAGGTCTCCAACCTACTGCACGATCACCTGCAAGCGGGTGACAAGATAGAGGTAATGCCCCCCACTGGCGATTTCTATCTGAAAGCCGACAGCCAGACCCCGGTAGTGCTGCTCTCGGCCGGAGTCGGTGTGACACCAGTGCTGAGCATGCTCAACCAGCTGCTGGCGAGCGGTCATCAGGCCGACCTCACCTGGCTGCACGCCTGCGAACAGGGCGCGGTGCACGCCTTCCGGGAGGATATTCAGCACAAGTCCCGCCAACATACCAACTTGCTGAGCCGGGTCTGGTATCGGGAGCCGGAGGCCTGTGACGTGTCGGGCGAAGATTACGACTTTGCCGGCACCATGGAGCTGACCGCAGTGAAGGAGCGCATCACGCCAGAGGCCCACTACTACTTCTGCGGCCCTGTCGGTTTCATGCAGGAGGTGAAGCGACAGCTGATTGAGGCAGGGATCCCCGCAACTCAGCTCCATTACGAAGTTTTTGGCCCCCATCAAGATCTCTAAGGCGCGGGCAGCCATATAACAGAGGAAGGTTCCGGCCTGTCATGGCACGGCGGCTGGAACCGGACCCACAGATGCAGATCTGTGGGTCATTTTGTTGGATCAGTGCATCGCCTTGGCACGGGCCACTACGTTGGCAGGCATCCGGTTACCCAGCTTGCTCAGCAGGCTCGCCGCCTTTTGATGCAGCGCCTTATCACCGATAACAGCACCATGGAGCCAGCGGTAGGCATCCTCGTAATCGAGCGGACTGCCCATTCCCTGCAGCAGCATTTCGACCCACTCGATGCGGGCGCGCAGAAAACCCAGGCTGGCCGACTCACGCATCAGGGTCTCGGCGCGAACCAGATCCTTCTGCACCAGCGTCCCTTTCCAGTAGTAACGGCCCAGTTGTTCGAGTGCAGGGGCCAGCCCCTGATTGGCCGCCTCCCACATATATTGCACCCCCAGCTCGGCATTGGGCTTGGTGCAGACTCCCCACGCCAACATATCCCCCCAGAGGAACTGATAGGCAGGGATCTTCATCACCGAGGCCCGTGCTTCAATATCCTGGGTCAGCTGACAGCGGTCCTGCTTCACCTGAATGAGATGACGACCCTGCTCAATCCAGTTGAGCAATTCATCCTGACGGTAGAGCGGCACCGCCTGCAGATCACCGGGTGCCGGGGGAGCGACAGCGGGGGCTGGTTCTACCGGTTGCGGTACGGTAGCTACAGCGGGAGTCTCTGCTTGATTAGCGACGGCTGGCATTGCCGGGTCAGCGGGCAACAGCACGGGTGACTCCTGCGGAGCGACGACGGTCGCCTCGCTTGCAGCAATTGCCGGGGTTGCAACCGCCGCACTGGCCAGCGCAGGATCAGCGGCACTCACCTCAGCAGCATCGCTCGATATGGCAGCCGATACAGCCTCGGCACCATAGAGGGGCGAGGTGAATGCACCGACCAGAACGAGAAGGGTAAGAGGTTTCATCATAAGGATCTCCTGCTGCTCTCTGTTATCGGCAGCCACTCCCATCCCCTTAGCTCGCTGACAGCAGCCATCAATACAAAAGGGAGCCGAAGCTCCCTTGTTGGCACGATTGACCCGCTTACTTGGCGAAATCGACACCCAGCTGGATATCGGCTTTCAGGGTAGCCAGCATGCCTGCCATCGCTTCCTGCTCGAATGCGCTCAGCTTGCCGTAATCCAGTACGGTTTCAACGCCGTTCTTGCCCAGCAGCACCGGCTGTGCGAAGAAGGTGGCATGCTCACCTTTGCCTTCAACATAGGCACACTCGATGATGTTGGCTTCGCCCTGCAGACCCTTGATGAGCGACAGGCCGAAACGGCAAGCAGCTTGACCCATGGAGAGGGTTGCGGAACCGCCACCGGCTTTGGCTTCCACCACTTCGGTACCGGCATTCTGGATGCGCTTGGTCATGGCTGCCACTTCTTCAGCAGTGAAGGAAGCGCCTTCAATCTGGGAGAGCAGCGGCAGGATAGTCACGCCACTGTGACCGCCGATTACGTTGACGCGAACCTTGTCGACGTTCAGCCCTTTGGCGGCAGCCACGAAGGTCTCGGAGCGGATTACGTCCAGAGTGGTGACACCGAACAGACGGCGTTTGTCATACACACCCGCTTTCTTCAGCACTTCAGCGGCGATGGCTACGGTGGTGTTGACCGGGTTGGTGATGATGCCGATCAGTGCTTTCGGGCAGGTAGCCGCGCACTTCTCCACCAGATTCTTGACGATACCGGCGTTGATATTGAACAGGTCGGAACGATCCATCCCCGGCTTGCGTGCCACACCGGCAGAGATCAGCACCACATCGGCACCCACCAGCGCAGGAGTCGGATCTTCACCGCAGAAGCCCTTGATGGCAACGTCGGTAGGAATATGGCTGAGGTCAACGGCCACACCCGGGGTGACCGGAGCGATGTCATACAGGCTCAGTTCGGAACCGGCCGGCAGGCGGTTTTTCAACAGCAGAGCGAGGGCTTGACCGATGCCACCAGCGGCACCCAGAACGGCAACTTTCATGATCAACTCCATGTTTAAGCGTAGGTTTAAGGTTATTTGTTCTTGTGCGCCCAACCTTAATGGATCCCCCCATAAAAAACAATCTGATAACAGTTGCAGTCACGGGTTCTGTGAGCCAAGAAACAAGCAGAAGCAAAAATTGGAGGGAAATACAAAAAGTTGGAGGGGAAGCACAGTTTTTCTGCACTTCCCCCTCCCATAAAGAGGTAGATCAACTGGATTCAGGATTGAAATGCCAGCGCCCGTTTTTCACACCAGCGAAAACCAATTGTTAACAATCCGTTCATGGTCAGATAAAGAGCACCAGCGACACCGAACACCGCCAGGGTATCGTAAGTCTGGGCGTTCAACCCCTGCGCCAACCCCATCACATCCATGATGGTGATGGTACTGGCGAGGGAACTCCCCTTGAGCACCAGGATCACCTCGTTGGAGTAGGCAGGCACCAGACGACGGGCAGCGTGACGCACCTTCATCCAGAGAGTCTGGCCAGAGGAGAAACCCAGCGCACGGCACGCCTCCACTTCACCGGCCGGGATGGCATCAAGCGCCCCCTTGAACAGGCGGGTGGAGTAGGCTGCCGTGTTGAGACCCAGCGCCAGCACGGCGCAGAACCAGGGCTGCTTGAGCAACGGCCAGAGCGGGCTGGCTTTCAGCCACTCGAACTGACCCGGTCCGTAGTAGATGAGGAAGATCTGAATGAGCAGCGGCGTGCCGGTGAAGATCAGCACCCACAGCTGCACCAGCTGGGTCGCCACCGGCAGGCGCAACTCCAGCACCCAGGTCATCAGGGCCGCCAATGCGATTCCCAGCAGCAGGCTGAACAGGGTCAGCTCCAGCGTGGTGACCAGACCGCCCAGCAAAGTGACGAGATACTCTTGCATCAGTTAGCCTCCGTAACGGCGGGTGTAACGGGCAGCCAGCCCGAGGCCGTACTCACTCACCAGACTGATGGCCAGATAGATGAGGGCGGCGGCGGCATACCAAGTGAAAGGTTCATAGGTACTGGCCGAGGCCATCTGGGCCTGACGCATCATCTCGTTGACCCCGATCAGCGACACCAGCGCGGTATCTTTCAGCAATACCAGCCACTGGTTGCCGAGGCCCGGCAGGGCGTGACGCCACGCCTGCGGCAGTACGATACGGAAAAAGATGTGACGCTTGCCAAGACCGAGCGCCAGTGCCGCCAACCGTTGCCCGGCAGGCACCGCATTGAGCGCCGCCCGCAGGGTCTGGGTCGCATAGCTGGCAAACAGCAGGGAGAGCGCCAGCACGCCGCAGGCGAACGGGCTGAACTCTACGTACTCGCCGGTGATGAGGAACAGCACTTGGGTCGAGCCGAAGTAGATGAACAGCACCACCAGCAACTCGGGCAGGCCACGGATCAGCGTGGTCAGGGTGCCCACCGGCCACACCAATGCACGCTGTTTGCTGAGCTCGGCGGCACTGAACGCCAGTGCCAATACCATGCCCCCGACCAGTGATGCCAAGGCCAGCCCGAGGGTCATCCAGGCTGCATCCAACAACAGGCTCAACATGGCTTACTGCGCGAAGTATTTGTCGAAGATTTTCTGATAGGTGCCGTTAGCCTTGATCTCGGCCAGCCCCTTGTTCAGCTGAGTCAGCAGCTCCTGATTACCCTTGGCCACTGCGATGCCAAAGCCGGTACCGAAGTACTTGGCGTCCGTCACCGGCGCACCCACCACCACATACTCCTTGTGCTGCTTCAGCCAGTCAGCAGCGACGGCGGTATCAGCAAACACGCCGTCGGTACGGCCATTCATCATGTCGAGGAAGGCGCTCTGGTAGCTGGCATAAGGCACGGTCAGCAGACCCTTGCTCACCCAGTTATCCACCAGATAGGACTGGTGAGAGGTGCCGTTCTGCACGCCAACCGTCTTGTCTACCATCTCTTCCGGCCCCTTGAAGGCCCCTTTCTTGGCAACGAATACCGCCGAGTTTTCGTAATAGATGTCGGAGAAATCGACCTGCGCAGCACGCTCCGGGGTCACGTCCATGGCGGCGATGGCGGCATCGTAGCGACGGAATTTGAGGCTGGGGATCAGGCTGTCAAAGGCCTGGTTGTGGAAGCTGCACTCCAGCTTGGCCTGCTCACAGACGGCGCGCGCCAGATCGATGTCAAAACCCTGAAACTCGTTCTTGTCGTCCAGGTATTCGAACGGTGCGTAGGTGGCCTCGGTGGCGAACTTGATCTCTTTGGCCATGACGGAGGTACTCAACAGACCCATGGCAGCAACCAGCAACAGACTCTTTTTCATGACAGCTTCCTTATCGATTCAGTATCAATGCATCAAGAATTCGGCAAACCGACTGGTTTGCGGGGATTGGAAAATGGCGGCGGTGCCGGATTCGATGATCCGCCCCTTCTCCAGATAGATCACCTGACTGGCCACCTTGCGGGCAAAGTCGACCTCGTGGGTCACCACCACCTGGGTAATGCCGGTCTGACTCAGGTTGCGGATGATCTCGGCCACCTCTTTGGTGATCTCGGGGTCCAGCGCGGCGGTCGGCTCGTCAAACAGCAGCACTTCCGGGTCCATCATCAGGGTACGGGCAATGGCCACCCGCTGCTGCTGACCGCCGGAGAGACGGGCAGGCCAGGCATCGCGCTTGTCGGCCAGTTGCAGCTGGGCCAGCAGGTAGGCTCCCTTCTCGATGGCGGCCTCCTTGCTCATGCCGAGCACCTTGACCGGCGCTTCAATCAGATTCTCCATCACGGTGAGATGGGGCCACAGATTGTATTGCTGGAACACCATGCCCACCTTGCGACGCAACAGTTGGGACTGGCGGTTGAATTCGGCAGCAGAGAGGGCGCTCGGGAAAGAAAATTCACTTTCGCCAATCCGCAAAACACCCGCATCCGGGGTGTCCAGCAGGTTCATCATCCGTAGCAGGGAACTCTTGCCAGCACCGCTCGGGCCCAGTAACACCAAGGTTTCGCCGGGGGATGTCCGAAAGCTGACCTGTTGCAGAACCGGCACCTTGTGCCAGGACTTCTCGATACCTATTAATTCAATACCCATACAGCCCAATTGAATAAGTTTTCAAAATTTCATCCCGATTCTATCCCTTATGAGGGTTGATGCAAGCCATTTTTGAATCAATATGCAGCACAAGCGCCGCTTCCTTGCAAAAAACGGCATATGAATGCAAAATGGCCTCGCTGTTCGTATCTGCCGTCTGTGCTGCACAGGCCGCCACACCTCCTCATTCGTGAGACCAAGATGAAACATAACGACAAGCAAGAAAAACTGGCCAAGGCCTTTAAAGCCTTGCTGAAAGAAGAGCGCTTTGGCTCCCAGGCAGAGATCGTCACCGCCCTGCAAGAGCTGGGCTTCGAGAACATCAACCAGTCCAAGGTATCGCGCATGCTGAGCCGCTTCGGCGCCGTTCGCACCCGCAACGCCAAGATGGAGATGGTCTACTGCCTGCCGGTGGAACTGGGCGTGCCCACCACCTCCAGCCCGCTCAAGAATCTGGTGCTGGATGTCGACCACAACGGCGCACTGGTGGTGATCCACACCAGCCCGGGTGCAGCCCAGCTGATCGCCCGCCTGCTCGACTCCCTCGGCAAGGCAGAGGGGATCCTCGGTACCATCGCCGGTGATGACACCATCTTCATCACCCCGACCAGCGATACCGATATCGAAGAGCTCTATCTCTCCGCCCTCGAGCTGTTCGAACAGACGCCGTAATGGCTGCCGCCGCGTCATAGCGGTCACGCCAGAACGAAAAATCCCGGCCTTGGCCGGGATTTTTGTTGGGTGAGCCAGCAGATCGGGAGTCTGTTCTGCCCCCCTCTCTCTTCGCCCACCCTCGCGATATCAATCAAGATTGTTGCATTTCTCGCTGGCAAAAATTGATTTGCGTTGCACCAGCGAAACAATCTAGCCAGCAGCGTCAGCAGCTCTCGGATCATGACAAGCCACACCCACCGCCCGATCTATATGGCAACCGGGCACCCTCTTACGCTCTTGGCTGCACGAGGGGGAAGGTGGCGCTGTCACATCCGCTATTACTTGCCCTGCGCCATCAGGAAACCTTCCGACGGGGCGAAGAAGGCGGCGCCAGTCACTGCCTTGGTGAAACGCAGCAGGTGGTCGAAGTGGCTGCCCTCCCCCTTGTACATGCTGGCCAGCATGGCGTTGAAGTGCTGCTGAGTGCGGCAACAGGAGATGAAGTAGAGCCCCTGCTCGCGCATGGTGCCCCAGGGCATGCTCTGACGCAGGATCTCCATGGACTCCCCTTTCGGCGTCTTGAGGTTGACCCGCTTGATGTGGGCGGTCAGCGGCTTGGCAGCAGACTCATACTCGATGTTGTCGGGCTTGGTGCGACCGATAATGTCTTCCTGCTCTTTCTGCGCCAGCTTCTCCCAGTCGCTCATGGCATGCACCCAACGCTGGACGTGGATGTAGGAGCCACCGGCAAACTCGCCATCGGCCAGCAGCGCCACTTCGGCGCGGTGCTCATCCTGCGGGTTCTCGGTGCCGTCGACGAAACCGGTCAGGTCGCGGCAATCCAGATTGCGGAAACCGCGCACCTCTTCAGCCAGCTCTACCACACCAGCCAGCAACGCCATCACGCGGTGGCCGGCGTGGTGCAGCACGTCCACCCGATCGGCACGCAGCTGGACGAAGAGATCAAACGGGGTGTTGGGGGCTTCCTGACCGTTGGCGGATTGCGCCATAAAGCCGCGGAACTGGGGCGGACGGGCGGCCGGGTAGAGACCATCCCAGGCATCGGCGCCGACGGCGACCAGACCGCTGAAACCGGCCTCAGGGAAATCGGCGGCCACCGCCTGCCACAGGGCGGGCAGTTTGGCCAGACGGCCGACCAGTTCGGCGGCATCGCCGGTGCGATTGAACATCAGATAGAGGGCGTGCAGATTCGGCTCTGCGCAGATCCCGGCTTGGGCTTTCATATATCTCTCCCCTGAGTAGGCGTTAGCGTTATGGGCTATTAGCGTTGCGCGATTATAAACCAGAGCAGCTCCAGTTCTTTGATTTCACGACGATATCACGCGTTCAGGGTAAAGGGTCAAACAACACCAGCGTATGAGGCGCCACCCGGATGCGGGCCCGCATCCCCTCAAGGGGCTCGCCAATGCTCGCCTCCAGCTGCAGATCGCCACACTCGAACAGCACCCGGCAGTGATGGCCGAGGAACTGCTGCTCCACCACCTTGAGCTCGCCCTCTGCGGCGCTCTCCAGCAGCAGTTGCTGGGGTCGGAGCATCAGTTGCAACTGCTCGCCCACCGCCCTGCCATGGGGTTCGCTGCCACAGATAACCCCGAGCGCCGTCTGCACGCAGTGGCTGTCCACCACCTCGGCGGCCAGATAGTTGACCCCGCCGAGAAACTCAGCCACGAAGCGGTTTTGCGGGCGGCGATAGAGCTGTTCCGGCTGGCCCACCTGTTCGATATGACCTGCGCGAAACAGCGCCAGTCGGTCGGCGAAGGCGAACGCCTCCTCCTTGCTGTGGCTGACGAAGATGGCGCCGATCCCCTGCTGCTTGAGCAGGGCGCGGATCTCGAGGATCAGCTTCATCCGCACCTGGGTATCGATGTTGGAGAAGGGCTCATCCAGCAGCATCAGCCGAGGCTTGCACACCAGCGCCCGGGCGATGGCCACCCGCTGCTGCTGGCCACCGGAGAGCTGGTGCGGATAGCGATCCCCCAGCCCCTGCAGATTGACCAGCGCCAGCGCCTCGTCCACCTGCTGCTGGCGGGCACGGCGATCGAGTCTGGTCAGACCGAAACCGACGTTGTCGGCCACCGTCAGGTGGGGAAAGAGAGCGTAATCCTGAAAGATCATCCCGATATTGCGCGCCTCGGGCGGCACGCTGGCACCCGGCCCGTCGAGCAGGGTATCGCCGAGGCGAATCGTACCTTCTGCCAGTGGCAGCAGCCCGGCGATGGCCTTGAGCAGCGTGGTTTTGCCGCAACCACTGGCCCCCAGCAGACAGACGATCTCGTTATCTGCCACCGTCAGGGACAGCTGTTCCAGCACATTGCGGCCGTTGTAACGGCAACTGACATTTTCAACCTGCAAACAGGACAAGGCTGACTTCCTCTCGTTTCTGGCGGTGCGCTGCCTTTCGGTTCAGCACACCACATGCAATTTCATTGGCCAACGTGGCGACTCAGTGACCCGGACTATCCAGACTGCGGTTGACCCAGATCAGCGGCAACAACCCCACCAGCACGATGACGATGGCCCCCAGCGCGCCGCGCTCCAGCATCTCGTCCGAGACGAACTGGTAGACGTGGGTCGCCAGGGTGTCGAAGTTGAACGGCCGTAGCAGCAGGGCGGCGGGCAGCTCCTTCATGGATTCGATGAACACCAGCATGGCGCCGGCAAACAGGCCTCGGCGCACCAGCGGCAGATGGACCCGCCGCAGCATGGCGCCATCCCCCTGCCCCAGGGAGCGGGCCGCCATGTCGAGACTGGGGGAGATCTTACCCATGCTGCTCTCCACCGAGCCGATGGCGATGGCCACGAAGCGCACCAGATAGCCGAACACAATGGCGGTGATGGTGCCGGTCAGCAGCAGCCCCAGCCCCTGACGCCCGAGCCACTCGGCCAGATCGTTGATGGCAAAGTCGAGGGCGGTGAGCGGCACCAGCACCCCGATAGCGAGCACAGTGCCCGGCATGGCGTAACCCATGGCGGCGATGCGCAGCGGCAGCAGGCTCTTGATCCCGCCATCGAGGCGGCGGCAGAAGCCGAGCAGCAGGGCAATCCCCATCGCCAGCAGGGCGGTCAGCGCCGAGATGAGCAGACTGTTGCCGGCGAAGCGGACAAACTCCGGCGTCCACGACAACTCGAAGTAGCGCACCCCGTAATCGAGCAGGATGACGAACGGCAGGCCGAAACCGGCCAGCACCAGCCCCCAGCACCAGAGACCGGCCAACCAACGACTCATCCCCTTGAGCGGATAGCGCAGCGGCTGCTCATGGCCCATGGACTTCTGGAACACCTGCTGCCGACTGCGCGAGCGGCGCTCCAGCGCGATCAAGAGCACCACTGCCAGCAACATCAGGCAGGAGAGTTTGGCCGCGGTGGCCAGACTGCCGTAACCGAGCCAGGTGTCGTAGACTGCCGTGGTCAGGGTGTTGATGGCAAAGAAGTGAACGGTGGCGAAATCAGCCAATGTCTCCATCGCCACCAGCGATACCGCCACCATAATGGCGGGGCGCGCCAGCGGCAGACTGAGACGGCGAAAGCTCTGCCACGGGGTACAGCCGAGCAGGCGGCTGGAGTGAATGAGGCTGACCGACTGCTCCAGAAAGGAGGCTCGAGTCAGCAGATAGACATAGGGGAACAGCACCAGCGCCAGCACCCAGGCGGCGCTACCAAGGGAGCGAATGGCCGGAAACCAGTAATCTGCAGGACTGTTCCAGCCAAAGAGTGCGCGCAACCCGGCCTGTAGCGGGCCCGAGTAGTCGAGCAGGTCGGTATAGACGTAGGCGACGATATAGGAGGGCATCGCCATCGGCAGCATCAAGGCCCACTGCAGGGCACGACGCCCCGGCACCTGACACATGGCCACCAACCAGGCGGTAGGTACACCAAACAGCAGGCTAAGCAGCACCACACCGACTACCAGCCCCAGGGTATTGGCCAGATAGTCGAGCAGCACTGTATCGGCGAGGTGGCGAAACAGCTCTCCCTCAGCCGAGAAGGCAGAGAAGATGAGGGCGAGCACCGGCAAAGCCAGCAGCAGGGCGGTGGCCCAGCTGCCGGTAATCCATCCAAAATTTTTCATGAGACCACAGAGGTTGATGGGGCCATTGGCCCCATCTGAATTACAAGTCGAACTTCACTTCATCCAGTAGCTGCAAGGCGTCCTTGCGGTGCTTGGCGTAATCGCTGACCGGTAGTGCGTCAGACTTGAAACTGCCCCAGGACTTGACCATGGCGGAAGGCTCGACCCCGGCCTTGACCGGATACTCGGCGTTCACGTCCGCATACATGTGCTGGGCGGTGTCGCCGGCCAGAAACTCCATCAGCTTCTGAGCGGCCTCTTTGTTCTTGGCATACTTGGTCATGGCCACGCCGCTCACGTTGACGTGGGCACCGCGGTCAGCCTGATTAGGGAAGTTGATGTAGACGGCATCGGCCCAGGATTTCTGCGCCGGATCCTTCAACATGGCGCCCAGATAGTAGCTGTTGCCGAGCGACACGTCACAGATGCCATCCTTGATCGCCTTGACCTGATCCCGGTCGTTGCCCTGCGGCTTGCGCGCTAGGTTGGCTTTGACCCCTTCCAGCCAGGTTTTGGTCTCGGCCATACCGTGATGGACGATCATGGAGGAGACCAGCGCCACATTGTACTCATGCTTGCCACTGCGGGTGCAGATTTTCCCTTTTAATTCCGGCTTGGCCAGATCTTCGTAGCTGATGGTGTCGAGTTTGCCGAGGCGCTCCTTGCTCGAATAGATGGCACGCACCCGGGTGGTCAGGGCGAACCAGCGGTTGTCCGGATCGCGATAGCTGGCGGGGATGTTCTCCTGCAGGATCTTGCTCTCAACCGGCTGCACCAGCCCCTTGTCTACCAGATCGGTCAGGCGGCTGATATCGGTCGTCAGCATCAGGTCGGCCGGAGAGAGTTTGCCTTCCCGCTCCAGACGCTCGTTCAGCCCCTCTTTGGCGAACACCACGTTCACCTTGATGCCCGATTCCTTCTCGAACTGCTGGATGATGGGCTTGATCAGCTCATCCTGCCGGTTGGAGTAGACATTCACCTCTCCTGCCGCCAACGCAGACTGGGCTGCCAAAGCAGAGAGAGCCAGTGCCAGCATCTTCATTTTCATCATCCATTCCTTGAGTTGCTAAACCGAGTGAGAACAATTGCCGTTTGCATTCTGCATATTCCAATTGCGAGATCAAGGAGGAGTTGCGGGGATAGTTCACATAATTAAACGCAGCATAAATAAAAGGGCCGGATAGAATCCCATCCAGCCCCAATCGGGTTTCGCCATGACAAGTGAGGTGACAAACCGGCGATCAGAGCGCCTCTTCGTCGCTCTCGCCGGTACGAATACGCACCGCCTGCAACAGGTCGTATACGAAGATCTTGCCGTCACCGATCTTGCCGGTATAGGCCGCCTTGCAGATCGCCTCGATCACCCCCTCCACATTGTCATCCGTGGTGGCGATCTCCAGCTTCACCTTGGGTAAAAAATCGACCTGATACTCGGCTCCCCGGTATAATTCGGTGTGTCCCTTCTGGCGGCCAAATCCCTTGACCTCGGACACGGTCAACCCCTCCACCCCCAGGTTGGCAATGGCCTCGCGGACATCGTCCAGCTTGAACGGTTTGATAATCGCACTAATCAGCTTCATCTGGTTGCTCCCAATCCATGGTGTGTCATAAACCGGGAATCAATTCTTGTGCCAAGTATTTTTATTATTAAATTTCATGAAGATAGCGTCTAATTACGGCGCAACACCCAAAGCGGGCCAAGATCGACCTGCCACGCGCCCCATAATGAGGCACCACGCTGTGGCGGCCAGCGCCTCTGCACCAAACAAGAGCACAGCAGTATGTTAGTCATCTCCAACAGCGTTACCCTCCCCTGGCATGAGCTGCAATTCCAGACCATGCGGGCCCAGGGCAACGGCGGCCAGCACGTCAACAAGACCGATTCGGCCGTCTGGTTGCGCTTCGATTATCGCAACTCACCCAGCCTGACGCCGCTCTACAAGGAGGGGCTCGACAAGCTGAGCGACAGCAGGGTTCACGACGGTTTTATCATGATCCGGGTCGAGAGCCATCGCAGTCAGGACATGAACCGCAAGGAGGCGATGAGCCGTCTGGTCGAACTGCTGAAGAAGGCGGCGTGGCGCCCCAAGGCCCGTCATGCCACCAAGCCAACCCGCAGTTCCCAGCGCAAGCGGGTTGATGCCAAGAAGCGCAAGGGGGATATCAAATCCGCCCGCGGCAAGCCGCAACTGGATTGAACAAGGGCAGACCCGATGAACAGCAACATGAAATACGACTTCTGCGAGACAGCCCGCGGCCCTCTGCTGGTCGCCATCGATAAGGATGGCCTGCGCCACGTCGAGTTCATGCACGGGGAACGACCCGTCATGCCGCAGGCTGACTGGCAACGGGATGATCTGGCGCTGGCCCCTTTCGTTGAGCAGTTCGCAGCCTATTTCACCGGAAAGTTGCAGCAGTTCGACCTGCCGCTGGCCGCTCGGGGCACCCCGTTCCAGCAAACGGTGTGGCACGCTTTGTGCGATATCCCCTACGGCGAAACCGTCAGCTACCTCGATATCGCCCAAGCCATCGGCAATCCCAAATCGGTCAGAGCCGTGGGCGCCGCCAATGGCCGCAATCCGCTGAGCATCATTGTGCCCTGCCACCGGGTGATCGGCCGCAGCGGCGAACTGACCGGTTATGCCGGCGGCATCCCCATCAAACGCTGGTTATTGGCACTGGAGCAAACGGGGGCGGCATTTGAGTTAACCCCATAAAGGCGGCGTGATTTATGGGCACCCTACATATGTGGCCACGACAATGAAAAGGCTTTCAACCAGCACACCCGGGTTGCTGGCAAGATGAACAGAAAATGAAGAATCATCTCAGAACTACTTCAGATTCAGCGGAGCATGATGGTCTCATACTTGAATGGCACGGCTCATTCGCTGATTCAAGTAGCACCCATGTGACGCTTCCAATCTGTCTTTTTCCCCAGCGCCTCCTCTGAGGCGCTTTTTTTGCGCCAACGCAACAGGCCCCCCCTCTGGCTGAGTGGCCTGAGCGCGACAAAATCGGCACCACCGCAAACGCCAAGAGGCGAAGGATCACCCTTCGCCTCTTGGTGTGACTGTTGGCTACTCGCTTTGGGGCAGGAACTGCAGTTCCGGCGCGAAGGAGGTCAACACATCGGCACAATAATCCCAGGTCGAGATGCGATAGTGCTGCAGATCTTCGTCAAGATGCAGGCCATCAGACTCCTGATGAAACCAGCTGGCGAAACGGGATGGGGTGATGAGCTGGATCTGCTCTTCGATGGCGTGACTATCCTTCCCCTCCGCCAGATCGCAATCTTCGATGACCCGCAGGGCGTAGATATGGCGGAAATGAACCCGACAGAGGATTTGCGGGGGAAGATCGATGCTGCGCGCCCGACCCAGCATGATGGTCAGGGAGTCGCTCCAGAGATCCTGATGCAGCTCGGCAACGACCAGCCCGGGCGGAAGCTGGCGGGACGGAGCCCAAGGTACGGCAACCTGCCGAATGGCATTTTTCTGTTCCATATCCACCTCGCGACCACTCACTTCCTGTCTTGAGTCTATCTGAACCAGATAGTCCCGGCGAAGACAATCGATGGACAAGAAAAACAGACAATAAAAAAGCCGACGTATCAAACGTCGGCGAATAAAAAGTGCTTACAACAGAGGATTCACATATTAAGACCCGTGGGTCAGCAGATTGGTTCCCTCTTTTTGTAATTAATTTTCGGCGCGTTTAAACATCAGGGTATGGGCGTCCGACTCTTCCGGCACGAAGTAGTAGCCCTCAGCGTTGAAACCGGTCAGTTGCTCTACCTCGGTCAGACGGTGCTTGATGATATGGCGAGCCATCATGCCGCGCGCCTTCTTGGCGTAGAAGCTGATGATCTTGAACTGGCCGTTCTTCTCATCCTTGAACACCGGGGTGACGATCCGCCCTTTCAGGTTCTTGGGTCGCACCGACTTGAAATACTCGTCAGAAGCCAGATTGATCAACACCTCATCCCCCTGTGCGGCCAGCGCATCATTGAGGTGGTGAGTGATCACCTCGCCCCAGAACTGGTAGAGATCCTTGCCACGGTCATTCTCGAGCCGGGTTCCCATCTCCAGACGGTAGGGCATCATCAAATCGAGTGGGCGCAACACACCGTAGAGACCGGAGAGCATCCGCAGATGCGCCTGAGCGAAGTCAAAATCAGCCTCGCTGAAATCTTCTACCGCCAGTCCGGTATAGACATCCCCCTTGAAGGCCAACAATGCCTGACGGGCGTTGGTCGGGTTGAAATCGGGCTGCCACTGGGCAAAGCGAGCGGCGTTGAGGCCCGCCAGCTTGTCGCTGATCTTCATCAGAGTGGCGATTTGATCCGGGCTCAGTTGGCGAGCCCGCTTGATGAGTTCTGCGGAGTGATCCAGCAGTTCGGGTTGAGTGAATCGGGTTGTCACCAGCGGTGACTCATAATCCAGCGTCTTGGCCGGGGAGACCACAATCAGCATAAGGTTCCTTTAGTGCGTGGGGCCGAGCCGCAGCTCGGCTCCATTGTTCATTCATCCAGCGTCACATTATCCAGCGTGCCTGTACCAAGCTGATCACGGCCAGAGAGCTTGATCAGCAGCCGCAGGTCGTTGGCCGAGTCGGCATGGGCAAGGGCCTCACTGTAGCCAATCTGGCCGGAGCAGAACAGGCTAAACAGCGATTGATCGAAGGTTTGCATGCCAAGCTCGCTGGATTTGGTCATCACCTCCTTGAGCCGGTGCATCTCCCCCTTGCGAATGATATCGGTGATAAGCGGGGTGTTGAGCAGGATCTCGAACGCCGCACAGCGCCGCTTGCCATCGATACTCGGTACCAGCTGCTGAGCCACGATGGCCTTGAGGTTGAAGGAGAGATCGAACAGGAACTGGCGATGCTTATCCTGCGGCACCAGATGCAAAATGCGATCCAGCGCCTGGTTGGCGTTGTTGGCATGCAGGGTGGCAAGGCAGAGGTGGCCCGTTTCGGCAAACTGCAGAGCAAACTCCATGGTCTCCGAGCTTCTGATCTCACCGATCAGGATCACATCCGGCGCCTGACGCAGCGAACTTTTCAGCGCCACATCGAACGACTCGGTATCGATCCCCACCTCACGCTGGGTGATCAGGCTGCGACCATGCTGGTGGATGAATTCTACCGGGTCTTCCACCGTCAGAATGTGGCCATCGGCATTCTGGTTGCGATAGCCAATCATGGTCGCCTGGGTGGTCGACTTGCCCGCCCCGGTGGCGCCGACAAACAGCACCAGCCCGCGCTTGGCCAACGCAACCTCCTGCAGAATGACGGGCAGTTGCAGGTCTTCAAAGGTGGGAATGCGGGTCTCGATGCGACGCACCACCATACCGGGCAACTCCTGCTGCCAGAAGGCGCTGACCCGAAAACGACCTAACGCCTCACGATGAATGGCATAGTTGGCCTCCTTGGTGCGGACGTAACGCTCGAAGTGATCGCTGCTGAGGGTCTCCCGAACCAGGGTCAGCGCCCCCTTTTTGTCGAGCGCCTCGCCCCCCAGCGACAGCAGATGGCCGTTCACCTTGAGGGTGGGCGGCGAACCCACCGTCACAAACAGATCCGATCCCTTGCGCTCGACCAGCTGGCTTAGCAGATCATCCAGATTCATCATTTATCCCTCCCTGGGCTCCATTCCCTTAGACGCTGTTGGGATCGACGGCCTTGGCCTTGGCATCGAGAGAAGCCACCACACCGCGACTGACCAGCTGTTTGAGGCTCTGATCCATGGTCTGCATGCCGTGGGTCATACCGGTCTGGATCACCGAGTAGAGCTGGGCAATCTTGTCCTCCCGAATGAGGTTACGCACCGCCGGGATCCCCATCATGATCTCGTGGGCTGCCACCCGACCGCCACCGATGCGCTTGAGCAGGGTCTGGGATATAACCGCCCGCAGGGATTCAGAGAGCATGGAGCGCACCATGTCTTTCTCTGCGCCGGGAAAGACGTCGATGATACGGTCGATGGTCTTGGCCGCCGACGAGGTGTGCAGGGTGCCGAACACCAGGTGGCCAGTCTCGGCCGCGGTCATGGCGAGGCGAATAGTTTCAAGGTCACGCATCTCACCCACCAGAATGATGTCCGGGTCTTCACGCAGTGCCGAGCGCAGGGCGTTGCTGAAGCTCTTGGTATCCCGGTGTACTTCCCGCTGGTTCACCAGACAGCGCTTATTCTCGTGCACGAATTCGATAGGGTCTTCGATGGTAAGAATGTGGTGATGGAAGTTCTCGTTGATGTAGTTGACCATGGCCGCCAGGGTGGTCGATTTACCGGAGCCGGTCGGGCCGGTCACCAGCACCAGACCGCGCGGGAACTCGGCAATCTTGCGGAAGATCTCCGGCGCATCGAGATCTTCGAGGCTCAGCACGGTGCTGGGGATGGTACGAAACACCGCCCCCGAACCGCGCGCCTGCTGGAAGGCGTTGACCCGGAAACGGGCCAGATTGGGCACCTCGAACGAAAAGTCGACCTCGAAGTTCTCCTCCAGCTCCTTGCGCTGATGGTCGTTCATTATGTCGTAAATAAGGGCATGCACCTCCCGATGTTCGAGAGCGGGCAAATTGATCTTGCGAACCTCACCATCAACCCTGATCATCGGGGGAACCCCGGCCGAGAGGTGTAGATCCGAGGCTTTATGCTTTACACTGAAAGCCAATAACTCTGTGATATCCATAGATTTGTCATTCTCCCATCACAAGATCACTAACGAAATATGAACCAGATTGCCCAGCACCTGTTTCAGGTAAAGGAACGTATTGCCCAAGCCGCCGAACGGGCAAACCGCAACCTGCAGCAGGTCAGCCTGCTTGCCGTGAGCAAAACCAAGCCCCTTGATGCTATCGTGGCCGCTCATGCCGCAGGTCAGCGCTCATTTGGCGAATCCTACGCCCAGGAAGCAGCAGCCAAGATCGACAGCTTGCGCCCGCAACCCGAATATAGCGATATAGAGTGGCACTTTATCGGCCCTTTGCAATCGAACAAATCCAAGCTGGTTGCCGAACGGTTCGACTGGGTACAGAGCGTGGATCGGGACAAGCTGATCGACCGCCTCAACAACCAGCGCCCTGCCTCAATGGCACCGCTAAATGTTTGTCTGCAAATCAATATTAGCGGAGAGAGCAGCAAATCCGGAACGTCGGAACAAGAGATTTTCCGCCTTGCCAAGCTGGTCTCCCAGAGTGAACGACTGGTGCTGCGCGGCCTGATGGCCATTCCCGAACACACCAGCGACGAGAGCGTATTGGCCGCCCAAATGGCCCGCATGCAGACTCTGTTCACCGAACTTGCGCGACAATACCCCACGGTGGATACCCTCTCGATGGGAATGACCGAAGATCTCGAGCTGGCGATCGCCCACGGCAGCACCATGGTGCGAGTCGGTACCGCCATCTTCGGCGCCCGTGACTACCCATAAGCAAGACTGGTGGATGGCTCAGGCAGCCACCTCTTGCAGCAACTTCATCAACAGGAGCGTTTGATGAAATACCGAATCTTGGCGTCAGGCGGTGCAGGCAGCACAAGCCCCGCAGTGACCGCATGTGCAACAGGAGCATCTGATGCAGCATAGAACTCTGGCCTTTATCGGCGCGGGCAACATGAGCCGCAGCATCATTGCCGGACTGGTCAAGGCGGGTTATCCCGCCGGGCAGATCACCGCCGCCAACCCCAGTCTGCCCAAGCTGGAAGCGCTGGCCAGCGACTACGGCATTCGCACTACCCAATCCAATGCCGAGGCGGCCCGCGATGCCGAGGTGATCGTGCTGGCGGTCAAGCCACAGCTGATGGCTGGCATGCTGGCGGCGCTGGTTGCCGAGCTGGGCTCTCTGGAGAGCAAGCTGCTTATCTCCATCGCTGCCGGTATCAAGGTGGCGCGCCTTGGCGAGATGGCCGGTGGCCACCACCGCATCATCCGCACCATGCCCAATACCCCGGCCCTGCTGGGTCTGGGGATGACCGGCCTCTACGCCCCGGAACATATCGTTGCCAGCGACCGCGACTTTGCCGAGCAGATGATGCAGGCGGTCGGCAAGACCCTTTGGGTGGAGCAAGAGTCCGGCATCAACGGCGTTATCGCCGCAGCGGGCAGTGCTCCGGCCTACTTCTTCCTCTTTATGCAGGCCATCGCCGAAGAGGCAGAGGCGATGGGCTTCTCGCCCGAGCAGGCACGCCTGCTGGTGCAGCAGACCGCGCTGGGCGCCGCCGCCATGGTGGAACAAAATCCCGAACTGTCGCTGCAAACCCTGCGTGAGCAGGTAACCAGCAAGGGCGGGACCACCTTTGAGGCAATCAACACCTTCCAGCAGCAGGGGCTGATGCCGCTGACTGCGCAAGCCATGCAGGCGGCCGTCGCTCGCGCCACCGAAATGGAAACCCTCTTCTAACAGGAGCCCAGATGAACACTGCTTACTTTCTGATTAACACCGTTTTCGATCTCTACCTGATGGTGGTGCTGCTGCGCGTCTGGCTGCAGTGGGCGCGCGCCGACTTCTACAACCCGATGAGCCAGATGGTGGTCAAACTGACCAATCCGCTGGTAATCCCGCTTCGCCGCATCATTCCGGGCTTGGGCGGCATCGATCTCGCCTCCGTGGTGCTGGCACTAGCCGTTGCGTTCATCAAGCTGGCCCTGCTCAAGAGCATGAACGTGCTGATGGCCGACTGGCTCAGCATCAGCCTGTTCGCTGCCCTCACCGTACTGAAGAAAGCGGGTTCAATGATTTTCTGGGTGCTGCTGATCCGCGCCATCCTGAGCTGGGTCAGCCAGGGCCGCAACCCGATCGAATACGTGATGCATCAACTGACCGAGCCATTCCTGGCCCCTATTCGCCGCGTGCTGCCGGCACTGGGTGGGCTGGATCTGTCGGTACTGGTCGCCTTTATCGGCCTGCAAGCCATCAACTATCTGCTGGGTGACCTGTTCGGCCAGCTGTGGTGGATGATTTGATGCCAGCCGTCCTGCAACAAGGGGATGAACTGGTACTGCATCTGGTGATCCAGCCCAAGGCGAGTCGGGATCAGATCGTCGGATTGCACGGTGAAGAGTTGAAAGTGGCCATCACTGCACCGCCCGTCGATGGCCAGGCCAACAGCCATTTGATCAAGTTTCTGGCCAAGCAGTTCAAGGTGGCCAAGGGGCAGGTCACCATAGTGCGGGGTGAGCTGGGGCGGCACAAAACCGTCGCCATCGACTGCCCCAAACAGTTGCCACCGGAAATAAGTGCACTGCTGAACGAAACGGTCTGAGCCAACAGTTGATACGAGAGGGATGACAGATGAAAACAGCCTGGACAAGCTGCCTGCTGGCACTGCTGATAACCCTGCCACTCAAGGCAGAACAGATGAAGGAGCTGGGCCCCTGGCAGGTGCACTACAACGCCTTCAACTCCAGCTTCCTCACCCCCGAGGTGGCCAAAACCTACGGGCTGGAGCGCAGCCGCTACAACGGCATCATCAATATTGCGGTACAGGACAAACAAGGCAAAGCACAGGCTGTCGGCATCACAGGTGAGGCCAAAAACCTGACCGGCACCATCCGCACGTTGAGCTTTCAGGAGGTAAAAGAGGGGGATGCCATCTACTATCTGGCGACCCTCCCCTATCGCAATGAAGATACCTATCAGTTCACCCTGAAGATCATGGGCGGCGGGCAGCAGCAAAACCTCACCTTCCAGCAGACTTTCTACGTCGACTGAGCAGACAAACCGACCCGCCGACCAGCGGGTCTTGCTCTGATAAAACAACAAGGGCGCCATCACGGCGCCCTTGTTGCATTCGATGATGTCGCCACCCGTTACAGGGCGAGGAACAGACCGGCCAGACAGGCACTCATCAGGTTCGCCAGCACGCCGGAGAGAATGGCACGCATGCCATAACGGGCGATGAACCCTTTGCGCTCCGGCACCATGGCACCCAGACCGCCGATCAGGATCGCCATGGAGGAGATGTTGGCGAAACCGCACAGGGCGAAAGTCACGATGGCTTTGCTCGACGCACTCAGCGTCTGATCCTGCACCAGACCGATAAAAGCGACAAACTCGTTGACCACAATCTTGGTGCCGATCAGGGCACCCGCCGCCTGTGCCTGCTCCCAAGGCACACCGATCAACCAGGATACCGGTGCAAACAGCCAGCCCAGAATGATCTGGAAGCTCAGATCCAGCCCTACCAGACCACCAGCCCAGCCCAGCAAACCATTGAGCATGGCAATCACGCCGACGAAGGCGAGCAGAGTTGCGCCAACAGCCACGGCGATGTTGAGGCCCGCCATGGCACCATCGGCAGCCGCTTCAATCACGTTGGTCGCACGAGGGATTTCTACATCCTGATGGTGATCGATCTCTTCAGCCGCAGGCGGCACCAGGATCTTGGCCATTGCCAAACCCGCTGGCGCGGACATGAAGGCGGCCGCAATCAGATATTTCAGCTCGACACCGATACTGGCGTAACCCACCAGAGTACCGCCAGCGACCGAGGCCAGACCGCAACTCATCACCGCGAAGAATTGGGAATCTGACATCTTGGAGAGGTATGGCTTGACCACCAGCGGCGCTTCCACCATGCCGACAAAGATGTTGGCAGTGGCGGAGAGGCTCTCGGCACGACCGGTACCCAGCAGCTTTTGCAGACCACCGCCCAGCAGGGCGATCACCCGCGGCATGATGCCGATGTGGTAGAGGATGGCGATCACCGCAGAGAAGAAGATGATGACTGGCAACACGTTGAAAGCAAAGATGAAGCCCAGTTTGAACTTGGCCAGATCGCCGAACAGGAAGGCGATCCCCTCCTGACCATAACCGATCACGCTACTGACGCTCTCGCTGACCCCGTTCAGCACGTGCTGACCGGCAGGCAGCCAGAGCACCAGACCGGCAAACATGACTTGCAGGCAGAGGGCAAGGCCAACTGTTCGCAGCGGGATACGACGACGATTATCAGAGCAGATCACGGCGAGCGCCAGGATACTCAGGATGCCGAGCAGGGCAATCATAGGGACTCCATCAGGTGGGGCAAAAGATGGGCGCGGATTCTGCGCCTCTCACCCCGTCACTGCAAGCCCACTTGGTTACAGCTCTGTTAGCAAAAACGTTTTCACGATATCGGTTGCGCCAACTGGCTGATTTGGCTCAATTTTGGTATCACGCGAAATCCAGAGTTTCTACTCAGAAACAATCATTCCTCACTGCCGGACAATTTCCCCCCAAGCCAGGGGGCAAGTCGTTGCTCCCAGTAGGGTTCGGGACCAAAGCGGGTCTTGAGGAAATCGATGCAGAGGCGGATCTTGGGATCCAGATGTTCACGCCTGGCATAAACCGCGTGCACCGCCATCTGCTGGTTTGGCCGCCACTCGGGCAACAGCGGGATCAGCTTGCCGCTCTGCAACTCCTTGTCCAGCAAGTAGTTGGCGATATAGGCGATGCCGAGTCCTGCCAGCGCCGCATCGCGCACCGCTTCCGCCATATCCACCCGGTAGTTGCCAGCCACCTGCACCGTCTGGCGCTCCTTGCCCTGGCGGAACGACCACTGGTGATAGCGCCGCTCCCGGCTCTGATAGGTGATGCAGTTATGCTGAGCCAGATCCTTCGGATGGAGCGGGGTGCCGTGGCTCAGCAGGTAATCCGGCGAGGCAGCCAGCACGAAGCCAATGTCGGCCAGTCGCTGCCCTACCAGCCCTTCCGGTTTGTCTTCATAGGTGGTGAGCCAAAGATCCAGCCCCTCATCCACCAGATTGGTGCGGTGATCGAACAGCGAGACCTCCAGCTCAAGCTCGGGATAGCAGTCCTGAAACGCCTTGAGATGGGGAATGACGTGCAGGCGACCAAAAGATTGGCCCACCCCGAGATGGAGCACTCCGCTCACCTTGCCACGCCGTTCGGCGATCATCGAGTCTGCTTCCTGTGCCACCGCCACCAGTGCATGACAGTGACGGGCATACTCCTGACCCAGATCGGTCAGGGCAAAGCGGCGGGTAGTGCGCTGCACCAGCTGGGCGCCAAGGGAGGTCTCCAGCAACGCCAGCTGCTTGCTGATATGGGATTTGGAGACCCCGAGCCGACGGGCTGCGGCAGATATTCCCTGCTCGCGCACCAGCGCATCGAAGATCACCATTTGGGGGAGACGTTGCAGCACAGCATAACCAGATTGAGGAGCGGGAGCCCATTATTCCAGAGCTCCTCGCCAAGGGGTAGGGTCAGAGTCCGAGAGCCCGGGTGATCTGCAGCTTGAGGGGGTCGTCAGCCGGATTCTGGTTGGCGCCGTAGCTGGCGATCAGCTTGCCATCGCGCCCCACCAGATACTTGTGAAAGTTCCAGTTCGGCTCATCGCCATCAGCGGCCGCAGCCAGCCCCTTGAATAGCGGCACCGCATCGGATCCGCGCACCGCCACCCGATTGAACATCGGGAAGGTCACCCCATAGTCGCGGCGGCACACCTCGGCAGTTTTGCGCTCGTTACCCGCCTCCTGCCAGAAGTCGTTGGAAGGGAAGCCCAGAATGATCAGCCCTTTATCCTTGTAACTCTGGTACAGCTTCTCCAGATCACGGAACTGGCCGCTGTAACCGCAATAGGAAGCGGTGTTGACCACCAGCACCACCTTGCCCTCGGTCAGCTGACAGAGGTTGTGACGCTGAGAGTTGTTGAGCTCCCGCATCTCCACATTGAAGTAGTCGGGGCAAGCCGCAGAGGCAGCGCCAGCGCCAAGTAAAAGCAACAGAGTGAACCATTTCATCGCCAAGACTCCTTTTGTTTTATCCATCATACGCGGTTACGACAACCGCAGTTCACTCTCAATGCAGGGGGATGCCGGTCAGCCAGCCGTGGCCCCAGAAGACCAGCAGTAGCGTGGCTGCCACTCCGGCCCCGACACAGATACCGGTCATCCGCCAATTGGCTGCCGGACGGGGCGATTTTTGCCAGTCCCGCACCGAAATCCAGACGATGCTGACCAGCGCCCAGAGCCCGATGCCGCCAAACAGCACCAAGGATCGCGCCTCGCTGTTAACCAACAGATGAGCCGCTGCCCACAGCAGGGTGCCAAGCAGTTGGGGATGAACCAGCCAACGGCGCAAATGATTGGCCCCCTGGCCGGAGCAGAGGAGGATCAAGGCAACCGGCATCATCGCCATCATCGCCACCGGCCCCCACACTGGCAAAAAGTAGAGGGGCAACGGGCTGGCACTGCGCCAACCTGCGATGATGCAAGCGATGGCGACAAACACCAGCAGAGAGAAGAGCCCCTTGTAGCGATTCTCACCCAGCCGTTCACGCAGCCGCGCCCGATGGGCCACTGCAAAGCAGGGGTAGAGATGGATCAGGGCAAACAGCACAACCCCCAAGGTTAGCAGGAACATGGGTCTCTCCTTGTACTTGATTCAACCACTATGCCGCAAAGGGGGACATGCGCCTATAGAAACCAAGCGAACGGCGAGAGCCAGGATGAGGGGGGGGAGACAAAAAAAGCCGACCACAAGGGGTCGGCGAAAAGTGCTAAGGGCAACCGGATTTCTCATCAGATGAGAATGGCCCTCATGGGGCAAGGGATGGTTGATGCCCGGATGTCGGGCATCAACCAACATAAATCAGCGGGGCAGTCGATAGAGCGCAGCGACATTGCGCGCGGTCAGCTGAATGTTGGTGCTAGCGGTCTCCAGTGCTTCCGGCAGGGACATGGCACGGTTGACCACGGCGAATACCGCATCCAGCCCGTGCTCGTGTACCACGCCGCAATCGTCGGTCAGACAGCCGGAGATGCCGATCACCGGCTTGCCGAACTGCTTGGCACAGCGTGCGACACCGATTGGCGTCTTGCCATGGATGGTCTGGCTATCGATACGCCCTTCACCGGTAATAACCAGATCCGCATCGGCCACTTCATCGGCCAGTTTCAGGGCTTCGATGACGATCTGGATGCCGGGCTTGAGCTCGGCACCAAGCAGACCGACCAGCGCGGCTCCCATGCCACCGGCGGCGCCCGCCCCCGGAATATCCTTCACCTGTTTGCCAAGGGCCTGCTCGATGCAGTCGGCATAACGGGAGAGGTTGGCATCGAGCTGCAGCACCATCTCGGGAGTCGCCCCCTTCTGCGGGCCAAACACCGCGGAAGCGCCTTTCGGGCCGCACAGCGGGTTGTTCACATCGCAAGCCACCTCGATCACCAGATCGCTCAGGCGCGGATCCAGAGCGCTCAGGTCGATGGTCGCGAGTTCTGCCAGACCTGTTCCACCCAGCTCGATGGCAGAGCCATCGGCTTTAAGCAACTTGCCGCCAAGCGCCTGGATCATGCCGGCACCGCCGTCATTGGTGGCGCTGCCGCCGATACCGAGGATCAGGTGCTTCACCCCCATCTCCAGTGCGGCCAGGATCAGCTCGCCGGTACCGAAGCTGGAAGTGAGCAACGGATTGCGCTGTTCGGGGGCGACCAGATGAATACCGGAGGCGGCGGCCATCTCGATGACGGCACGCTCGCCATCACCCAGCAGGCCGACGAAACCCTGTACCTTGTTGCCAAGCGGTGCGGTCACTTCGACCGGCAGAATGCGGCCACCGGTGGCATCGACCAGCGATTGCACCGTGCCCTCACCGCCATCAGCCATCGGCAGTTTGACGTAGGTGGCATTCGGCAGCACCTGTTTGAAACCGGCCTCGATGGCATCAGCCACCGCCATGGCGCTCAGACTCTCCTTGAATGAATCGGGGGCAATAACAATTTTCATATCAATTCCTTAGGCGAGGCCAAACACGCCAAACATCAGGGTGGAGACAGCTGCAATGGTCAGACCGACTGCGGTTTCGTAGGGGATGAGCTTGAGACGCTCACCCACGCCCATGTGGACGCTGCCGCCAGTAGCATGGAAGAAGGAGCCGTGGGGCATGTGGTCAAACACGGTGGCACCGGCATGGATCATCGCCGCCCCCGCCAAACCACTGATCCCCAGCTCAATCAGGGTTGAGCTGAATACGTTGGACGCGACTACAGTACCGGCGGTGGTCGAGGCAGTCGCCAGCGACATCAGAGCACCTGAGATGGGGGCCAGCAGATAGGAGGGCAAACCGGAGGCGGTCAGGCCGCTGATCAGCACATCCTTCAGACCCGAGTTGGCGATGATGCCTGCCAGGGTACCGGTGCCCAGCAGCATGATGGCGACTGGCGCCATGCGGGAGAGACCCGCGACCGCAAACTGGTTCACCTTGCTGAACTTGCCCATCATCAGGGCGCCGACCAGACCACCGAGGGGCAACGCAATCAGCGGATCCACCACGATACCGGCGACCGGACGCAGGGCCAGCAGCAGGATAGCCACCAGCGGCGCGCTGATTGCAGCGGCAAAGCCCGGCAGTTTGGTGCCCTCGAAGCTCACCACCTCGTCAGCGGCGACCTTGCTGCCCTTGTTGTTGAGACGCTTGGCCAGCCAGTAGGCCATCACCAGACCGAACAGACCCGGAATGATGCCCGCCGCCATGACCGAGGTCAGGGGCAGATGGAAGGCGTCAGCCGCCGCAATGGCGTTGGGATTGGGGGACATAACGTTGCCCGCCTTGCCGCCACCGATCATCGCCAGCAGGATCGCCGCCTTGGAGAGGTCAGCACGACGGGCGATGGCCAGCGCGATAGGAGCAACCGTGATCACCGCCACGTCCACGAACACGCCGACCGCAGTCAGGATCAGGGTCGCCAACGCAAGCGCCAGCAGAGCGCGGGTTTCACCCAGCTTCTTGACGATGGTTTCGGCGATGGTGGTCGCCGCGCCCGATTCAATCAGCACGCCAGCCAACACACCGGCCGCCAGGATCCGCATCACCGCAGTGGTGATCCCCTGGGCGCCGCCAATCATCAGGGCAACGGTTTGGGTCAAATCGGCTCCGCCAATCAGGCCGCCAGCGAGCGCGCCAACGATCATGCCGTAAGCAGGCGGTACCTTCTTCAGAATGAGGAAGATGGCGATGGAGAGCGCCGCGATGGCGCCAAGGGCAGTAACCGGGATCATGACGGACACCTTCAATAAAAATGAATGGTGGCCATTATGGAGATCCGCGACTGAATTTCTTTGGTCAAATGACCAAATGTTTCATCTAAAGAGAGGCTTTATTTGTTGTAAATGCCAATCACAGGTCGAGATTGAGCCCGAGATAGAGCAAAAATTTGTCATCTAACTTGTTGAAATTCAATCCGGTTATCTGCTCGATCCGGTTTAGCCGATAACGCAGGGTATTGGGGTGAATAAACAAGGCTTCGGCACAGCGATGCAGATCACAATCCTGCAAGAAATATTGGCGCAGCGTCTTCTGCAGCGCCCCTTTTGCATCTTCCCGGGCCAGTTTCTGTAGCGGAGTACGTAATTGATCCGCCTGCCAGGAGTCTGCCAGACTGCCGAGCAACACCGGCAAGCGATAATCCTCGAAGAAGTAGACCTGCTTGCGCGGCGCCTGCCGCATGCCACGACGCAAGGTATCCCGCGCAGTCTGGTAGGAGCGCGCCAATCCGTCGATCCCGGCGAAGTAATCCCCCACCCCGATCCGCACCTTGAAGTGGGGAATGCGCGCCAGCAACTGCTTGATGCGGCTGCGCTCCTGCACCGATTGCCAGAGGCCGTCGCTGAGCTGGGCCGGTTTGAGCACCACTATCTCATCAAGGCCATTGATGGCCACCAGATTGTCCCGCTCCGGATTTTCCAGCTGATGGACCAGCTCCCGCAGCCGGGCTGGGTCGGCCTCTTCCAGCGCCAACACCGCCACCACGCGAGGCTGGGCCAGATCCAGCCCGAGAAAACGGGCTGCCTGCTGTAACTGATCGACCCGCCCCTCCCCACGAATGAGCTGCAACACCAGCTCCTCTTTGTGGCGCTTGTCCCACTGCAGCTGTTCGGTAAGCGCCGCCTGCTCCAGAATGAGTTCCGCCGTCATTCGCACCAGCTCGGCGTAAGCACGCACTTCTTCCGGATCGCCTGAAATGCCGATAACCCCCAGCAGCACCCCTTGATAAGAGATGGGCAGGTTGATGCCGGGGCGCACCCCCTTGAGCTGCAGAGCGGTCGCTTCACTGATCTCCACCACCCGGTTCTCGGTCAGCGCCAGTACAGCCCCTTCATGGCGCTCATGGATCCGCTCCGGATTGCCGGACGCAATGATGAGACCGCGTTCATCCATCACGTTGACCGAAAAGGAGAGGATCTTCATCGCCCGACTCACTATCTGGCGCGCCAGGGTCTCGTTTAACTGCATAACATCTCCAAGGAAGGGCGAAGCTGGACATGCCACCCACAGGATCCTGTCCGCGATGGAGCAAAGATGCCACATCATCAAGACAAGCGAGAGGTGGATCGCTAGAATAGGCCACTTTACCCGATGTGCGCCCCGTCATGGAGCAGGATTTGGTGCTGGCACCAGCCACTTCGTGCAGGCCCATCGTCCCGATTTGGAGTGCGCTATGGATTATGAATTTCGCCGTGACCCGTTCGGTGGTTATCGCGCCCGCTTCTCCATGGGCCATGAAGCCATCGGCCAGTGGCTGATCGATGAAGTGGGCAAAGATGAGGAGAAGCTCGACGAGCTCTTCGCCATCATTGACCAGCTATCCAGTCGGAGTCGCACCGAATATCGGCTCACCGGTGGGGATTACTCCCTGCTGCTGACCCATGAAGAGGCGGAGGTGAAAGCCAACGTCCTCAATATCGAACTGGGTGAGGATCTCGACGATCTTGCCTACTACGATGATGAACAGCTGGCCATGTGCGGGCTGGAAGATTTTGCCCAGGTGCTCGGCTCCTGGCGTGCCTTTATCCGCAACGAAGATATGGGCTGATCGGCCCAATGGCGGATCAACATGCCGAATTACTATGTCGGGCAAACTTGCCCTTTTGCCTAACCCAACAGGATTAACTATGTCTATTTACGATTTTGATGACGAACTGCCGGAAGACGAAGAACAGGAATCCAGCAAGAAAGCCGCTGCCCCTGCCAAGAAGAAAGGCAAGCAGGTGATGAACACTCAGGTCAACCTGAGCCCGCGTGATGCCAGCCGTCTGAATGGCATGCACGTAGAAGCTATCACGACTCTGGACGACGTCAGCCTGCCGAAGAACGTCATCTTCAAGGCTGGCCTGATCGCCCTGGGTGAGCTGGAAGCCAGCAAGCGTGCTGACATCATCGCCCGCGTCATCGCCGAATCAGGCCGTTAATCAGCGCCCTGAATGGAACAAGCCGGAGCAATGGCTCCGGCTTGTTACCTTGAATTAAAGAGAGCGTGTCGCAAGGACCCGAGTGTTCAGTGACTACGACTTGTCAGGCCAAACGCCCCCAACGAGATGCGTGATCGCCTAGCTATCACCTTTTTCCCATACATTGCACCTGCCCCCTCGACTCCCCCCAACCAACTCATCATAACTGCCGTTCGCATGGACCCTGGCCAACGCACGGTTAAACTGTTTTATCACCTCAGAACCATCTGCTATTTGACGCGAGACGATTAGATAGAGTGCTTCGGTTTCGCGAAAATAGGGTAAAGGTTGCAAATAACAGGGGTCGCCGAACTCCTGCTGGCTGGCATCCGCCATGACGGCATCATTCATGGTGATCAGATCTACCCGCTGACGTGCCAACAACTGCAGGCACTGCTCCAGGGTCTTGGGGCTCTGTACAATCAACCCAAACCGCTTGACCACACTATCAAAGTTGCTGGAGCTCCACCCCAGAGGCATACATACCTTCAACCCCTGCCAGTTGCCATCCAGCACAGCCTGACTGCCGCGGTAGGTAAACCAGGAGAGGTGATCAAGATGAATCGGGTCACTGTAATAGAAATCCCGCTCCCTCTCGCTCGTGCGGGCATAAGGATAAGTCGCGGTTGCCAGCCCATTAAGCGCCTGCTGATAACCTCGTCCCCATGGCAGATACAAGACCTTCAGATCCTGATAACCGGCCGCATGCATCACCCTGGTCACCAGCCTGGTGCTCTGGCCACCATCCGGCAACGTGGCACCGGAATAAGGCGCATAATCTCCCGTCACCAGTATCAGCGGTGCTCCAGACAGCCATCCACACCAACACCAGAGCAGCCACCAATACTTTGCCATCATCCCCCCTCTTCACTCTGCCATTCAGTATAGAAAGTGGAGTCAAGCCAACCACGCCCGAGTGAACTGGTTCACAAGGCCAGATACCGATAATCAGAAAGAGTGAAAGCATGAAGAGCAGGCATTGTCATAGCCAATTCCTCACCCCTCCTGCACAAAAAACTGATCCGCAACGCCCGAGCCAAGCCACAGTTATGCCGCCCCACAAAAAGCTTCATTTGGGCCACATCTTGCATCTTGTACTTTTGCTGCCCAACATCAGATCCTGATAGCTACCATCACTCCGGGAAGCAGCTAATGCATTGTTAAACCGATCCAGCAGGGCTGGACCATCGGGTACACGGCGAGAAACTATCAGATACAACACATCAAGCTGCCGAAAATAGGGCAACAGTTGCAAATAACAGGGGTCACCAAACTCCTGCATGCTGACATCCGCCATCACGGCATCATTCATCGCAACAAGATCGACACGCTGCCGCGCCAACAACTGCAGACACTGCTGCAGAGTTCTGGGACGCTGCAAGATCAGACCAAAACGCTTTATGACATGATCGGCGTGGGCAGTGCTCCACCCCTGAGGGACACAAAACTTCGCGCCTTGCCACTGACCATCAAGCAGAGCGGGGCGACCGTGATAGGTAAACCAGGATAGATTATCGATATGAATTGGCGAGCTGTAGTAAAAATCGCGAGCTCTCTCCTCGGTCCATGCATAAGGGTAGGTTGCCGTGGCAAGACCATTCTCCGCCTGCTGATAGCCCCGGACCCAGGGCAGATACTCCACCTTGATATCGCGATAACCAGCATTTTTCAGCAACCGGGTGACCAACCGGGTACTCTGACCGCCATCCGGAAGATCAGCCCCTGAATAGGGAGCAAAATCCCCCGAAACCAGCGAGAGCGGTGCCGCTGATAACCAGCTACACCAAAACCAAAGCAACCACCTGAACTTTGCCATCATCGTGATCGCACCCCGTGACTCAGCATCCTTCTGACTCTCTTCTCCAGTATAGGGAGTGCTGACAGCGGTCATCAGAGAGGCGATGGGCTACCAATCCTGCACAGCTACCCTGTCCACATCTTGCACCTGCGACCATGAGCCCCCTGCACCAACTCATCATAGCGTCCGCTCGTGCGGGCTGCCGCCAGGGCTTTGTTAAACCGTGTCAATAACATGGGTCCTTCTGTCACTCTTCTGGACACAATCAGATAGAGCGGTTCCGTTTCACGATAATAGGGCAACATCTGCAAATAACAGGGATCTCCAAACTCTTGCAGACTGGCATCGGCCATCACGGCATCATTCATCGTTACCAGATCGACCCGATGGCGCACCAATAACTGCAAGCACTGAGCCAACGTCTTGGGACTCTGCAATATCATGCCAAAACGCTTCACAACCACATCCAGATGGCTGGTACTCCATCCCAGCGGCATACATACCGTCAACCCCTGCCACTTGCCATCAAACACAGCCTTGCTGCCACGATAGGTAAACCATGAGAGGTGATCGAGATGAATCGGGTCACTGTAATAAAAATCCTGTTCTCGCTCAGCCGTTCTGGAGTAGGGATAAGTCGCGGTGACCAGGCCGTTAATCGCCAGCTGATAGCCACGCAGCCAAGGTAGATAAGTCACCCTCTGATCGTGATAACCGGCATCTCGCAGCATCTGGGTCACCAGACGGGTGCTCTTGCCCCCTTCAGGCAGGTTGGCGCCGGAATAGGGAGCATAATCGCCCGCCACCAGCGTCAACGGAGCGCAGGATAACCATCCACACCAGCACCAGAGCAACCACCAACAGTGCCTCATTATCACCTCTCGCACTCTGTCATTACGCCCAAAGGTTCCCCCTGACTTCAACCGCAAGCAAGTTGGGGTGATCTGCATCGTAGAATCTGGCCATTTTCATTTATAACAACCCTAAATAGCCAAGCCGGAGCCTCTGCTCCGGCTTGGCTATGTTTTGTCACTACTCACCGTCATTCACAACGGGGAGAGTGAGGAGGAGCCCTTGGTACCAGCTGATCATAATGACCGCTGGCACGGGCGGCTGCCAGCGCTTCATTGAACCGCTCAATCAGCTCACTTCCGCCAGGTACTTTGCGCGACACCAGCAAATAGAAGGTATCGTGCTGGCGAAAATAGGGTAACGGCTGCAAATAGTTGGGATCGCCAAATACCTGCATGCTGGCATCCGCCGTGACTGCATCGTTCATCGGCATCAGATCAACCCGCTTGAGTGCAAGCAATTGCAGGCACTGCGCCAGACTCTTGGGGCGGGTGAGTTGCAGAGCAAAACGAGCAATCACCTCATCAGCGTGACTGGTACTCCAGCCTGCGGGAATGCAGACCCGCAATCCCTGCCATTTGCCATCCAGCACGGCATCGCTGCCGTGATAAGTAAACCAGGAGAGGTAATCGATATGAATAGGCGCGCTGTAATAGAAAAGTTTGGCCCGCTCACTCGTCCAGGCATAGGGGTAAGTCGCCGTCACCAAGCCGTTACGGGCCAGCTCATAACCGCGGTTCCAGGGCAGGTAATCCACCTTGATCTGGCCATAACCCGCCTGGTGCAGCAGGGTCGTTACCAGCCGGGTACTCTGACCGCCATCGGGTAAAGTGGCACCGGAATAGGGGGAAAACTCCCCGGTTACCAGTGATAACGGGGCACCTGACAACCATCCACACCAACAACAGAACAACCACCAATAGTGCTTCATCGCCATCCCTCTTTTAACTCTGTTATTGAGTATAGGAGGCTGGCCCGAAGAACCCGCACTGGTTGCCTTTGCCGTCACGCCCCTGCTAAGGTGCAGCCCTTTTCGCTACAGATGAATTCTGATGTTACCCCTACCCGAGGCCCTGATATGGGGCGCAATGGCACTGGCCACCCTGTGCTGTTTTGCGCACCAACCCAAACCCGGTTTTACACTGCTGGGGATGGCCCTGCTGCTGGCCTTATGGCTGGAGCGTATCACTCCGACCGCCCTGCTGGTGACGCTGGCGGTCCTGTTGCTGGCTTGGCGCCTCCCTTCACTCCCCAAACAGGGCCGCATACTCGCATGGGTAGCCCTGCAGGTATGGGCAGTCGCACTGACCCTGCACCTTGTACCCGGCTTTAACAATCTCAAAGTGCTGGATCAGGCACTCGCAGGCCCGGATAGCATACCGTTCAACATGTACCTGAACCTCGACAAGCCACTGCTCTTCTTTGGTCTGTTGCTGGCATGCCCGACCCTGCTTGGTCAGGGCGGCACGATCCGCTGGCGTCCACTCGCCCTGCTGATCCTGCCGCTGGGCGCCCTGCTGGTCATCGCCTGGCAGTTAGGGGCTCTGAAACCGGAAGTGGCTCTGCCTAACTGGTGGTGGCTGTTTGCCCTCAACAACCTGCTCTTCACCTGCGTGGCGGAAGAGGCGTTGTTTCGTGGGGTGATCCAGCAACGACTGGCTGACCGCTCCCGACCCTGGATCGCCATCGTCGTCGGAGCACTGTTGTTCGGTGCCATCCACCTGCCCGGTGGCCCACTCCTGGCACTGTTTGCCACCCTGGCAGGCTGCTGTTATGGCCTGGCATTCCAGCTAAGCAGGCGACTCACCGTGGCCATCCTGATCCACTTCGCCTTCAACTTCGCCCATCTGGCGCTGTTTACCTACCCGCTGGCACACCACTGATCCTGTTGGTACCCGACGTGGGTACCAACCCCATCTTCCCTGCCCCCCTCTTTCCGCCCCATTGACCAGTGCAATAGAGATACAGCTTCAAATAAAACCAATTCATTTACTTGCAACAAAAATGCAAACAAACTGACCGCTGCATTCGCCATAACAGTCACTTTCCATTTCCCTGCAACCAAAAGGATCCTGTGATGCAGAAAACCCTCAGTTATGCCGCCCTGCTGTTGGTCAGCCAGTTCCCGCAACTGGCACTGGCTGATACCGATGTCTACCTCACCAACAACAGCTCTGAACCACTTCAGATCGACATTCGCCAAAGCGGCACTGGTCAGTTGCAACAAGACAGTCAGTGGAACCAGCACCGTACCGAACTGGGCCCTTGGGAGAGCGCCATGGTGCTCAGCTTCAATCGCTATGAGGGGGTCAAGGCGGGCAAAAGCTATCTGTTCGAAACTCGCGTGACCACAGCGGGTGGTGACGTCTATCGGCTCAACCAGCTGATGGAGGGAACCTGGTGGAACACCACCTTACAACACGGTGGCGAGACCCCGGCCGGAGCATCCGGCTGGCAAAGCGATCGGGTGGTCCATCGCGTTGCAGGGCCACAAGAGCTGGCCTTTGCCGCCAAGTTCACCGGCCGCTACGACGATCTGCACTATATGCTCACGCCACCACAACGTCGGGAGCAACCGGAACTGGCGGAAAACAAACTCAAGGTCGCCAGCTACAACGTCTGGGCGCTGCCGGTGATCGCCTCCAGCATTGGCGAGCGGTTTAACTTGCTACCTGATTATCTGAAGGGCTATGACGCCCTGCTGTTGCAAGAGGTATTCGATGGCCGCCGTGAAGGCTTTTTGCAGGCGCTGGCAAAAGAGTATCCCTACCAGACCAAGGTGCTCGACAAGCCCGGGGTCAACATTCATGACGGCGGTGTGGTGATCGTCAGCCGCTACCCCATAGTGCGGGAGGCCCAACTGGTCTATCCCCAGTGCACCGGCACCGACTGCTTCGCCGACAAGGGGGTGATGTACGCAGAGGTGATCAAGGGGGGCAAGGCGTGGCACCTGTTCGCCACCCACACCGCCAGCTTCGACACCGACGAGGCGCGCAAACTACGCCAGATCCAGTTCGGCCAGATCCGCGCTCTGGCTGCCAGCCTCAAGATCCCGGCCACGGACACCGTCATCTACGGCGGTGATTTCAACGTCAACAAGCGCAAATTTGCCGATGATTACGCCAGCATGCTGGCCAATCTGAACGCCGATGAACCCGCCTACGGCGGCTACACCGAAGCCACCTTCGATCCCAGGATCAACCCCTATGCCGGTGGCCCGCTCTCCGGTGGCGCCAACGTCGAGTATCTGGACTATCTGGTGGTGAGCCGGGAGTACGGCCGCGCCAGCCACAACCTCAACACGGTCTGGATCCCGCGCAGCAGCGATGGCAGCCTCTGGCCCGCCAGCAATCTCTCTGACCACTTTCCCGTCAAGGGAGAGATCAGCCGATGAGACGTCGTTACGGGATCCTGGCGCTGGCTATCCTGACGCTTTTGCTGGTGAATCTGTGCTGGCAGGAAGAGCAGCTCCCGATATCGCCAGAACGGTCGACGACGCCCGCTCTGACCGATATGCAGTTGCCAGCCGAACCGGCGAGCCCGTCTCCCCGCATGTCTCTCGCAGAGGTGCTGGATGACAAGAGCAAGGGAGCGCCCAGCAGCTGGCAGGCGATGCCGGATGAACTGATCAATCAGCTAGCCAGCGAGATCAGCGACAGCGAGTTGCCGCTGGCGCAGCGCTTGAGCAATCTGGAGGCAACAGAGGCCGGGTGGCTGAGCGAGGGGGAGAGCCTGATCCGGCTACAGGGGCGCTATGCCCTGGCGCTGGAACAACTGACGCAGGAGAACGAGAAGCTACCGTTGGCGGAGCGGCTGAACGCCCTCAGCCGCTTGCAGGATCAGTGGGCAGCGGATCATCCGGATCTGGCAGCTGATCTGTTCAACCCGGATGCCCGCCTGCAGCAAGCTCGCCAGCTGTGGGGGGATGAGGAGCTGGCTACCCTGGCCCGCCACTTCCTGCCCGCAGAGCAGGCCGAAGCCACTCTGGCGTTTGCCGGCGCGCGCCAGCAACAGCTGGATCAACGCAGCCGCTACCAGCAACAGCTAGCCGAGCTGGAGCAGCAACTGGCGGCCAGCCAACAGCAGATAGATCCCGCGCTGCGGCAGCAACACAAAGAGGAGGTGTTGAGCCAGTGGCGCCGTGACTTCTTCGCTCGGGAACAAGGCAAACCCTAGGGTCAGCGCTTGCCCTTGAACTGCTTGACGCTGCGTTTGGCCTGAGTGCGGCGATTGGCCTGCTTGTCGCGGGGTGGACGCTTGCCCTCCCCGCTGGCGGGTTGGTCGGTCACCGGGAATCCCGCCAGCTCACTCACCGGCAACTCACGCCCGGTGAGGGCGCGAATAGCCATCAGCGTCTCGGCTTCGCCATGGCAGGTGAGCGAGATGGCAAGCCCGCTACGCCCGGCCCGTGCGGTGCGTCCGATGCGGTGCACATAGACGGGGGCACTGGCTGGCAAGTCCAGATTGATCACCACCGGCAGTGCCTCTACATGAATGCCGCGCGCCATCAGGTCGGTAGCCACCAGCACCCGTACCTTGCCCGCCTTGAAATCAGCGAGCGCCTGCTCGCGCACCGCCTGCTCCTTCTCGCCATGGAGTGCCGCCACCGCAATCCCTACCTTGGCCAGCTTTTTGGCCACGCCGTCAGCGTCATCCCGGGCGCTGATGAAAACCAGCACCTGTGACCACTCGTGAGCCTTGAGCAGGCTGATGAGAGCAGGTACCTTGCTGCTCTTGTTGACCAGATAGAGCCGCTCCTCGATATCGTCGGCCACGCTGTTGCGGGGATCCGCCTCCACCCGCTCAGGCTCCTTCAGCAGACCGGTGGCCAACTCATCGAGCTCGCCCGGCAGGGTGGCAGAAAATAGCAGGGTCTGGCGCTCGGCGGGCATTGCATGCATCAACCACTGGATGTCAGGCCAGAAGCCCATCTCCAGCAGGCGATCAGCCTCATCCAGTACGAGAGTGCGCAATCCGGACAGCGTCAACAGCTGCTGTCCCAGCAGATCCCGCAGCCGCCCCGGCGTTGCCACCAGCAGTTGCGGCCCCTGCGCCAGCTCGTCCTGTTGCAGCTCCTGAGCCACCCCGCCACACAGAGTCACCAGCCGCACGCCCAACGCATCGGCAAAGCCTTGCAGCGCGCCACTCACCTGAGCGGCCAGCTCGCGAGTCGGCACCAGCACCAGACCCTGTACCTCAGACATGGCGGGATCCAGCCGCTGCAGCAACGGCAGCCCGAACGCCAGGGTCTTGCCACTGCCGGTACGGGCCAGCGCCAGCAGATCCCGCCCAGCCAGCACGGCAGGGATCGCCAGTTGCTGCACCCGGGTCGGATGTTGGAAGTCGCTTGGCAGAGTGGCCTGCAATGCGGGCGCGAGGGCAAGTTCGTTAAAGGTCATGGCGTTACGCTGATATCGGCTAATTGAAGAAGTGGAGGCGAAGTCTAGCCAGCCAGACCTCATAAGTAAAAGAAGTTGGCTCAGAGGACCACAGGTGGTCTGTCTCACCACATGACGGATATAAAAACGGCCAGCCCTGTAAACAGGGCTGGCCGTCAGGCAATCACAGCAGCCTGCGTTACAGCACGGCCAGAGCCGCGGCGTAGTTCGGCTCGTCGGCCACTTCAGCAACCAGCTCGCTGTGCAGCACCTTGTTCTCTTCATCCAGCACCACGATAGCGCGGGCCGCCAGACCGACCAGCGGGCCGGAGGAGAAGGCCACACCGTAATCCTGCAGGAAAGCGGCACCACGCAGGGTGGAGAGGGTCACCACCTTGTCCAGCCCTTCGGCGCCGCAGAAGCGGGACTGGGCGAACGGCAGGTCGGCGGAGATGCAGAGCACCACGGTATTGTTCAGCGCGCTGGCCTGCTCGTTGAACTTGCGTACGGAGGTGGCGCAGGTCGGGGTATCGACGCTCGGGAAGATGTTCAGGATCTTGCGCTGACCGGCGAAGCTCGCCAAGGTCAGGTCACAGAGATCCTTGGCGACCAGAGCGAAGGGCTTGGCCTGCTCACCGGCAAGCGGGAAATGGCCGGCGACGGAAACCGGATTGCCTTGCAGAGTGACTGAATTGCTCATGTCTCATGTCCTTTATTGGTGTTGTAAAAATCAGGCCGCCCATTATAGGCGCGCCCGAGGCGCACAAACACCCGTCAACCACAGGGATATAGGTGGTAGAGCTCGCAACCCAGCAGCAACGTCAACCGGATAAAAAGAGGGTTGACCTTGGACTTAACACCAAGGTTTACACTCACCTAAGTTAATCAGGATCCCGCAGGGGCGGGATCCAGCCAAGAGGAACACACCATGAGCAAATCCTGCTGCTCCACCCAGCATGCTGCGGCCCCCATCAAGGCTGTCAGCAAGGCCAGCTCCACCGAGCACCAGCATAACAGTCACTGCTGTGACAGTGCCGCGCCGGTCAGCTGCTGTGGCGGCGCCACCTCTCATGATCATCAGGATCACGAGAAGTGCGACTCACCGGGAGATGAAGAGCCCCCCCTAGGCGGCCCGCACTCCCAGAGCTGCTGCACAGCGAATTCATCCCATGACCATCATGATCATGACCACGATGCACAGGCACCAGTCGAACCGCTGGCCGCTCCGACTCAGGGCAACAGTCGCCACAGCTGGCAAGTCATGGGAATGGATTGCCCCAGCTGCGCTCGCAAGATCGAGACAGCCGTCAGCCGCGTCAACGGTGTCCAGCAGGCACGCGTGTTGTTTGCCACCGAGAAGCTGGTGGTGGATCTGGCCCCCGGTCTCTCCCCCGATCCTGTGACGGCTGCCGTACTGGCCGCCGGTTTCCAGCTCAAGGGTATTGCCCAGAGCGCGGCTCGCAGCGAAACGAACCGCAGCCCGCTAATGAATCTGCTCAGCAAATACTGGCAACCACTGTCGCTGGCCAGCCTGATGCTGGTGGCGGCCCTGCTGCCGGGTGAGATCGGTCAGCCGCTGTTTACTCTGGCCACCCTCTGGGGCCTGTGGCCCATCTCTCGCAAGGCGTGGGCACTGACCAAAAGCGGTTCCCCCTTCGCTATCGAGACCCTGATGACGGTCGCCGCCGTGGGCGCCCTGTTCCTCGGCGAAACCGCCGAAGCAGCCATGGTGCTGCTGCTGTTCATGCTGGGCGAGCATCTGGAGGCCTACGCCGCCGGTCGCGCCCGTGCCGGGGTCACCGCCCTGATGGCGCTGGTGCCTGACAAGGCGTTGCGGATCCGTACCACTGCCGCGGGCGAAGTGCGGGAAGAGGTCGGCGCCGATGAGCTGCGTCCCGGCGACATCATCGAAATCGCTCCGGGTGCGCGCCTCCCGGCCGATGCCCGTCTGCTCGACGCCCTTGGCGCCTTTGACGAGAGCGCCCTGACCGGTGAATCCATTCCGGTGGAACGCCGCCAGGGTGACAAAGTGCCGGCCGGTAGTCTGGCTGCCGATCGGGTGTTGCGCCTTGAAGTGGTATCGGAACCTGGCAACAACGCCATCGATCGCATTCTGCACCTCATCGAGGAAGCCGAGAGCCAGCGCGCGCCCATCGAGCGCTTTATCGACCGCTTCAGCCGCTGGTATACCCCGGCCATGATGCTGGTTGCCCTGCTGGTGGTGCTGGTGCCGCCGCTCGCCTTCGGCCAGAGCTGGGATGAGTGGGTTTATCGTGGTCTGGCACTGCTGCTGATCGGTTGCCCCTGTGCGCTGGTCATCTCCACCCCGGCGGCGGTGACCTCCGCACTGGCGGCAGCAACCCGGCAGGGGGCCCTGATCAAAGGGGGTGCCGCACTGGAGCGACTGGCCCATATCGATACCGTGGCGTTTGACAAGACTGGCACCCTGACCCTGGGCAAGCCGCAGCTGACCGAGCTGGTGAGTCTCAATGGTCAGAGCAATGGCGAACTGCTGGCGCTGGCTGCCGCCATCGAACAGGGCTCCCACCACCCGCTGGCACGCGCCGTGGTGGCCGCCGCCAACGAGCAGGGGCTGGCACAGGTAGAAGCCCGCGATCTGCGCGCCCTGCCGGGTATGGGTGTTGAAGGGCGCATCAACGGCGAGCTGTGGCAACTGCTGGCACCGAGCCGCGTCGCTACGCTGAGCAAAGATCAACAGGCCCAGATCGCCATGCTGGAGCAACAGGGCAAGACGGTGGTCGTGCTCTGCCAGAGCAGCAGCAACCAGGCTCTGCCGGTTGCCCTGCTGGCGCTGCGAGATCAAATCCGGCCGGAAGCGGCAGCGGCGCTGCAAGAGCTCAACCGGCTCGGCCTGCAGAGCATCATGCTGACCGGGGACAACCCCCGCGCCGCCGAGGCCATCGCCACCGAACTGGGCATGGGCTGGCGCGCCGGTCTGCTGCCGGAGAACAAGGTAGAAGAGATCGCCAAACTGGCCAGCACCCGGAAGGTTGCCATGATTGGCGATGGCATCAACGACGCCCCGGCCATGAAGCGAGCCAGCATCGGCATCGCCATGGGGGGAGGCACCGATGTGGCGCTGGAGACAGCCGATGCGGCGCTGACTCACAACCAGCTCGGTGGTATCGCTGCGATGATCCGCCTCTCCCGCTCCGCGCTGGCCAATATTCACCAGAATATCGCGCTGGCACTGGGACTGAAGGCCATCTTCCTGGTCACCAGTCTGCTCGGTATCACCGGTCTGTGGATTGCGGTACTGGCCGACACCGGCGCCACCGCCCTGGTCACCGCCAACGCCCTGCGCCTGCTGCGCAAGCGCTAAGCGAGCCGATTGCGCCCTAGCCAAAAGCCGTCCCCAACCGGGACGGCTTTTCTTTTTGCTCTCACGACTCCCCACAAAAGAAAAAGCGCGCCTGCCGGTCGGCAGTCGCGCTTTGCTTACTCTCTCGGATTATCCCACCCTTGGCGAGGTGGAATTCAACCCGGGGGCGCCGAGCCAGCCTCCGGGCTCAATGGGGTTGCCTAGGGCGTTGCATCAGCCACGCTGACGCTCAGGGTCGGCTTCTCCTTGTCCATGGCGGTAAAGACAAACTTGTAGTTACCGGCCTTGCTCAGGGTCATGCCAACGTTATCACCCCCTTTGCACAGGGTAAGAGGGGCTGAAACGGTCAGCACATCGCCCGATGCACACTTGCCGTAGTTGGCGATGTTCCAGCTGGCATCGGCGATCTTCAGGGTGGTCTGACCCAATTGGCCATCGGTTACTGGCACGGTCAGCCCGTACATGTAGTTGCCATCAAAGCTCATCTGGTTGACCGCATCCCACTGGCCCAGGAAACCGCGAATAAAGATATCGGTCATCCCAAACGGTGGCAGCGTGCTCAGGTCGGTTTTCTTGCCAAGCGGCAGGCCCGCACCTTGCTTACCAGACTGCGGCTTGACGAACACCGCAGCCGACCAGGCCCCCAGCGTCAGGGTACCGTTATTGACGGCGGCATCGCGAGCGATGCTGTTGCTGGCGTGGTGAGCCGGGCTCAGTTGCAGACCGCTCAGGTCGATCAGCTGACCATCGCCATCACGGAATTCGCCGATGCTCTGGCTCTGATTGGTGGCGTTGATCATCACCACCAGACCGTCGATGGCCGGATCCAGATCCACCCCGGCCTTGCTGCCATCATCCACCGTCATGACGATCAGGCCCGGTACCTGATCCGGCCCGGTATTGCGGAAGTCGACCCGCTTGATCACCTCGGCGCCGCTGCCAAGACGCAGCAAACGGGAGGAGTTGCGCAGCTCCGCCAGCTCCTGATAGAAGCTCACCATGGTCGCCATGTCGGCACCGCTCGGCTTGGCGTGCTGGGTGAGCACCTGCTCGATCAGCGCGTAGTTGACCTCATCCTTGTCCTTGCGTGGCAACCCCTTGTTGAAGTTGTTGTCGGCCAAGGTGTAGTCAACTTTGTTGTACCAGTCGCCTGAGTCGTAGCTGTCTCGCTCCATGGATTTGGAGCGCAGCAGCTCGACACCGGCGTGGGTGAAGGGGATGCCCTGTCCCAGCATGGCGGTGGCGAGTGATACCCCCTTGCATCCGCACCAGATCGGCTCCTTGCGGCGCCTTGTAGATCAGGTTGTCGAACAGGGTCTGGTTGTCGTGCTTGTCGACATAGTTCTGCACTTCCACCGGATCCTGGGCATAGCCTGCTGGCTGACCGTTGTAGTCGATCTCGGAACCCTTCTTCGGCATGCCATCCTTGTCGGTCAGCACGAACTCCTTGAGGTTGCCCGCCATACCGAGGCGCACCAGATCGGACTGGTGCAAGGCTGTTGCCAGCTCCACCTTGCTCATTTCGTTAGGATCAACAAAGGCGCCGTTGCCAAACCCCTGGGTTTCACGAATGGCATCTTTACTATCAAACGGACTGCCGCCGCGTACCGCATCCCGCAACCGGTCGGAGAAGGAGCCAATCCCGGTACCGGCCAGATGTTTCTGGGTCGCCTGCACGAAGCGCTTGTCATCGGCAACCTCGCCGAAGTTCCACCCCTCGCCGTAGAAGTACATCTCGGGATTGACCTTCTTCACTGCGGCCAGCGCCTGCACCATCTGATCTTTCGGGTGGTGACCCATCAGGTCGAAGCGGAAGGCATCGATCTTGTAGTCCCGCGCCCAGGTGACCAGCGAGTCATCCATCAGCTTGGCGAACATGGCGTGTTCCGGCGCCGTGTTGGAGCAGCAGGTGGAGTTCTCCACCGAGCCGGTCTCCGGATTGAGGCGCTGATAGTACCAAGGCACTATCTTGTCGAGCACCGACTTGGGGCCGAGCCCGGATTCGTTGGTGTGGTTGTAGACCACGTCCATCACCACGTTCATGCCGATGTTCTGCTTGATGGCCTTGACCATCTCGCGGAACTCCAGGATGCGCTGGGTGCCCTCGGCATTGGTGGCGTAGGAGCCTTCCGGCGTGGTGTAGTGGTAGGGGTCATAACCCCAGTTGAAAGAGTCGACGCCGCGCAGATAGCCGGAGAGCTCCTGCACCTGCGGGTTATCCTTGCTGTCGCCCGCCTTGAGCGTATCCAGCACCTGGCCAACAGTCTGACCGCCGCCACAGTAAGTGCCAAACTGGGATGTTTTCACATCCGGATTGACCTGACAGAGCTTGCTGAAATCATCGCCAATATTGGCCACCTTGGCCGGATCCTCGTTGACGGTGGCGATGTCGAATACCGGCAGCAGGTGCAGGTGGCTAACGCCGCTTTTTGCCAATGCTTTCAGGTGCTTGACCGGTACTGTATCGCTATCGGCCAGACCGAGGAACTTGCCGCGGTGCTCCACCGGGGTGGAGTCGTCGTTGCCGGTCAGATCGCGGACATGGGCCTCATAGATGGTGATGTCGGCCGGGTTTTGCTGGCTATGAGGCGCCGTCAGGCTGTCCCACCCTTCAGGTTTCAGCGCCGGATCGTTGAGATCCACCACCTGACTAAACTCGGAGTTCATCGCCAGACTGAGCGAATAGGGGTCGGTCACCTCGTAGTGCTCAACCTTGCGGCTCAGCGGATGGTAGACCTCCATGTCGTAGCGGTAGAACTGGCCGATCAGCTCGCTGCCCCCTTCGTAACTCCAGCTGCCGCTGGCGCTGTCGAAAGTCATCGCCACTTCGCCACTCTTCTGGTGACTGGCATTGTAGAGAGCCAGCTTGACCGACTTGGCGGTCGGCGCCCAGAGACGGAAGGTAACCCGGTTGCCCTCCACCACGGCGCCATAGCTCAGCTTGGTCGCCTCTGCCGCATAGAGGGCATCAAGAGCACCGGCGCTCTGTACCAGGGTCGCGCCCTGCAGAATGCCATCAGCATCGGTGCCGATAGCCACCAGCTCCCCTTTGAGCAGGGGCTTGAGATCCTTGCCAGCCGGCAGGGCAAAGGCAGCCGCATCCTTGAGATGCGGATATTTGGCCTGCTGTTCGCCAGTCAGGCTGGTCGCGGTCAGCGTGATATAGGGGAAATCGAACACGCCATCGGCATTGGCCTTGATGGTGCCCGAGTCGGTGTAATAGAGACGAACGTGGGGCTTATCCTTGCCACCTTGCCAAATCAGGGTGTTGCCGTCGATCAGATGGGCACTGGCCCCAGCCACACCGAAAGCCGCGGTAAAGGCATCAGCACGCGAATCAAACAGCTCTTTTTTACCCGCGACGATGGCCACGGTGCGATCCGGGTGATCCTTGAAGATCACCTGCATATCACTGCCGGTCAGGTTGCCGAGAGAACCATCACGGGCGATAAAGTTGATGCACCCTTCCAGCTTGGCCAGCGGTACCACCCAGGCCGGACCAAAGTTGTCAGCCGCAGTGGGACCCTTGCTCTTGTCATCCCAGCTACTGTTCAGGCCGCTATCAGCCGTTGCGTCGCAGGCATCGTTGTTCCAAAGATGCAGGCTGTAGCTGTCAAAAGACGCCTTGGCCCCCTTGGCAGCCGACTGGGTATCTACCAGCGCAATCACCACCTGATTGTCTCCGGCAACCAGCAACTCTTTGGGGGACTCCATTTTTGGCAGACGGGCAACGGGCCCATCGGTGACTTCGGGGGTGGGTGGCGTTGGTGGTGTAGGGTTAACACTGGATGGTGCAGAACTGTTGTCATTACAGCCAGACAAAAGCGCGAGCAGTGAGGCTGTTACCAGCGCCACTTTGGTCTTTTTCATATCCATGATTTTTATAATTCCCGCTGTGTAGTTAGTCTCGATAATCGAGCACCCGGTCATTGCCGGGCGGTGCCATATTAATCAGCGGCAATCGTCTCAAATGTGAGCGAATGGGCAAAAAAGCCAAACTTTTTCAACAAGATAACGTTTTCAGATTGAAACTTGGATCCTGCTCACAGACCGCACGCCACTTTAGCCCCATATCTGGCAAACGGCAGTCGCAGGATCAGAAAAAATAATTTCTGATCAAGTGGATAGAGAAGGAGCAAGCGATGAAAAGGATTGAAGAACAGGCCAAACGGCTGGATCAGGAGTATCAGGCGATCGGACAACTGTTCGACCAGTTCTGCCAGCAGGCAGGCACCCTTGCCGAGCAGTACCACTTCTTCAACTGGCCCGACTATGAGGACTCCCCTCCCCTGAGTCGTGCCTTCACTCTACTGGGAGAACCTCGCGAACTGCGGCTGCGCTGCCAGCCAGGTGAGCGGGGTGCCTTCAACGGTCTGATCCAGGTGGTGGCCGAAGATGGTACCATCGATGCGAGCCTTGGCTTTGGCTCCGATGGGCAGCTATTACTGGAGTCCGGCAAGCTGCTCGACAACCCGCCAGAGCTGTTGCTCAAGCTGCTGCTGGGCGCGGTCTGGCAGCACAAACCGCAGACCAGCAAGGGGGAACCGGCCACCTGACGCTGCACTCTTAAACATCAGGGGGCCAAGGCCCCCTGTTCGCGGTTATTCGGTCGCGATCTCGATGGTCACATGCACCAGCTCTTCATGGATGGCGAGCCGCTCGCGGATCTGGCTGGCCGACAGAGGCGCCATCATCAGCAGGGAGAGCACGCAGGCATACTGCTGCTGACCTACCCGCCAAACGTGGAGATCGCGGATCTCGGTCTCCGGCAGCTCGGCAATCACCTCGCGGATCTCCGTCACCAGCGGGGTATCCATCTCGGCATCCAGCAGCACCCGCCCCGAGTCGCGCAGCAGACCCCAGGCCCACACCGCCACCAGCCCGGCACCCACAATCCCCATCAGGGGATCGAGCCAGTCAGCCCCCCACAGCATCCCTCCCACCAGCGCCAGAATCGCCAGCACCGAGGTGGCCGCATCCGCCAGCACGTGGATGTAGGCGGCGCGCAGGTTGAGATCCTGATGACCGTGCTGATGCTCATGAGAGTGATCGTGGTCGTGATGATCATGATGATGGTTGTGGCCGTGCCCATGGTGATGGCCGTGATCATCCTTGAGCAACCAGGCACAGGCGAGGTTCACCAGCAGGCCGACGATGGCGATGGCAATCGCCTGCTGGTAGTGGATCGGGCTGGGATCCAGCAACCGGAACACCGACTCGAACAGCATCAACCCGGCGACCCCCACCAGCAGCAAGGCACTGGTGAAGCCCCCTAGCACTTCGATTTTCCAGGTGCCAAAGCTGAATCTGTGGTCGCGGGCGAAGTGGCGGGCGGCGCGGTAGGCCAGTACCGACAGGCCGAGCGCCAGCGCGTGAGAGCTCATGTGCCAACCGTCAGCCAGCAGCGCCATGGAGTTGTAGAACCAGCCGCCACCGATCTCCGCCACCATCATGATGACAGTGAGCAGAACAGCCCAACGGGTCTTCTGTTCGGCCAGTGGATTGCCTTCGTGCACGACGGGTTGATGGCAGTGTGATTGGGCAAGGGACGACATCTGTTTCTCCTGAGAACGACAATGCAATATACTATACCCCAGTATAGTTTTATTGATCGAGAGGATCCGCCATGTCACACACCATCCACGACAAGAAGAAGCTGCTGGCACGGGTGCGCCGCATCAAGGGTCAGGCAGGCGCACTGGAGAGTGCACTGGAGCAGGAGAGCGACTGCACCGCCATTTTGCAGCAGATCGCCGCCATCCGCGGTGCCGTCAACGGCCTGATGCTGGAGGTGCTGGAAGGACATATGCGCGAACACCTAGGCGCTGAAGAGGCGACCCATGCCGAGCGGCTGGAGGATCTGGATCAGGTAGTGCGGGTTTTGCGATCCTATCTGAAGTGACACCATGCAAAGATGCCCGGTGGCAAACCGGGCATCTCGTCAATCAAACTCCGCGTATGGGGTCAGAGGCAGTGGCGGCATATCGAGATCTCCCCGCCACGGCTTGAAGGTGTAACGCAGGAACAGGGTGGCGTGGCTGGGCGCGTAGTCATCCGCCTGCTGCAGGTCGATGCGACCACCGATGCGCCAGTGATCCGTCAAACGGTGCTCGACCATTGCATTGAGGGTGTAGCCCATGCCACTGCTGCTGCCACCGGTCACCGGGGCATCTTTATCCGGCAAACCATCCGGCAGCAGACCGGGCAGAGGATAACGGCGACTGTCATCGGTTCTGGCCTGCGACCAGGAGACCGAGCCTCCGAGCTCCCAGGACCAATTCTGCACGCGCTGGCGATAGCTGACCGGCAGCGCGACCGAGAGATAATGCTGGGGACTGTAATACCCTCCCTGCCCCAGGGTGTAACCGCTCAGATCCTGCTGATAGTGCCACCACATAGAGTTCAGTCCGACACTGACCCGACGGTGATCTTCATTGATCAGCTTGTAATAACTGCCGCCCATCAGCCGGGTACGCCAGTTGTCAGGCACATTCTTGCCCGTCAGGAGGTGCTGCTGAACGCTGCCCCAGAGGCCGGTATCCCCACCCTGGTCACGGCTCAGATCCAGGCGCATGCCATTGGCTCGCACTCCCCCCCAACGGATCCCGCTGCCCGGGTCGATCATTCCGGCATAGGCGAGCAGGGAGCTATTGAGCGGACGGCGTGACACCGTGGCCCGCCACCCCAGGCTCTGCCAATCCCCTCTCACACTCGCCCCCCCGACCCAGTCCACCACCTCGAACCCGACAGGTGTGGTCCCCAGATCAAAGGACCAGCGCTCATCATGCCAACCGGTAGCCACCGCAGTGCCCTGCTGTCGCTGCTGCGCCATGCCACTGCAGCTTGTCTCGGCACAAGTGCCCAGTTGCTCCTGATAGGGGGAATCAGGCAGGGTTCCCGCATCCATCTCGACCAGCTCGAGACGGTTGAAAAACGTGCCGCCAGCCAACGGGGTATCCAGCTGCAGCATCTGGGTCAGGGCACGGAGGTTTGACACCCCCGGCGTACCGCTGGAGCCCCAGTAATCGCTGTCAAACGAGAAGGTGCTCTGCTCCTGACGATAGTGCCGATCAAGATCGCTGCGCAGGCTGGAGAGCAACCAGTCGTCACCACGCTGGCGATGAGCCTGCTCGCTCAGCTCGCCATCGGGTATATCCTCCCGGGGGATAAGGCCGCCAGCCAGCAACGCCTTTCTATCCAGCGCCAGCGCCTCCTCGTTGTCTCCGCTGGCAAAACGCTGGCGGGCAGCGTCGCGCCAAAACAGGGTGCTCTCTTGAGAGGATGGCAACCCGGACACCAGCGGGGCATAGGTAGCAAAGATCTCCTGTGCAAGGTCAGGGTCCCCCAGCTGCTGGTAAAGATTGGCGACCTGACGATAGAGATTCATCTTCTCCGGCGACGGCGTATCGGGCCACGCAGGTAGCCAGTGATAGGCAGATTGTCGATCCCCTCTGGCCAGCGCGATTTCGGCCATGCCAAGGCGCGCATCGGGATGATGGGGATGTTTGGCCAGAACGCTCTGATAGAGATGCTCCGCGCGCACCTTGTCACCACGAACCGTCGCCCACTGCGCCAGCAGCAGAGCAATATCCTCGTCAGGCAGCAGGGGTTGCAGCAACTGCTCGGCCGCAACCTCATCGCCCTGCTCACGCAGTCGGGTTGCCTGTGCAACCCGCTCCCGGCGAGCAAGTCGGCTGTCCAGCTCGCGCATATCTTCGCTCCAGCGTGCTGCGGGCTCTGCGGGCTCTGCGGCCAGCAGGGTGCGCGCTTGCGCCACGTCGCCCTGTCCGGAAAGGAAGAGTGCGGTGGCATAACGCAGCGAGAGATCACGGGGGGTCGCCGCCAGACGTTGCCGCAGCAGCCGTTCACCCGCTGCGGCACCGTCGACACGCGTCAAATCTTCTGCCAGCCGATAAGCCAGCCAGACATCATCAGGGGTCAATTGCAGCGCTTCCTGACGCCGCGCTACCGCCTGTGGCCACTTGCCAGCCTGCGCCAGCAGGTCGGCCTCCTCCTCCAGCTGCGTGGCAAGGATCCGGGCCGCTTGTTCCTGCAAGCGCGGTGAGCGACTCGCATTGGCCAGCGCCACTGCTTTTGCCGGATCCTGCTGCACATAGAGATCAAACAGACGCCCCAAAGCCCGCGTGTTGCCGGGGGCGAAGGCGAGCACCTTGCGATAGGCCAGCTCTGCCTCCCGCTCTTGCTGACGCGCGCGTTCGCTGTCACCCAGCCCAAGCCACCCCTCCGGCTCCTGCGGATCCAGCCTGGTTGCCTGGCGGTATAGATTGGCCGCCTCCGCCCACTGTCGGGTGGCGGCCGCTTTGTCGGCGCGATCCAGCATTAACCAGTAGCGGTTGGTCGCCAGCAAACTCTCCCACTTTGCGCGTTGGGCTACGTCAGGCTGCCGCAACAACCGCTCCAGCTGGGCCACCGCTTCCGCCCGCCGGTTGTTGCGTGAGTACGCTTCGGCCAGGGCGCCTCTCAGCGCCTGATCATCAGGGTTGGCAGCCAGTGCAGCGCTGATCTCCCGCACCGATGCCTTGCCCGTGCGGTTGCGAGCCAGAGCATTCTGACGCTGGCGAAAGGCCGGAGATGCCCACTGCTGCTCCTGTGTATCGAGCAGCGTCAGGGCCTCATCTACCTCACTGTCAGAGCCAAACGTCACGACAAACTGGCGCAGCGCATCCATGCTCGCAATTCCGACCGGCATATCGCGGATAGAGGCAAGCCAGAGAGAGGCAGCCGCATCACGGCTACCGGGATGAAGCGCCATGCGCTTGAGCAACACCATCGCCTCTTGATAACGACCGTCCTGCTGCAGATTGCTTACCAGACCGGCCCGCAATGCTGCATGGCCGGGATAGCGCCGCTCAAGATCCTGCAAGGTGGCGATAGCAGCCTTGCGGGTAGCGGGAATGCGGGCCTCGAGCAGTGCATATTCCACCGCCAGATCCAGCGTCGGCGGCCCATCAGAACCAAACAGCTTGCGGTATCCGGCTTGCGCCTCCTGCAAGCGTCCTGCACTGGCGAGCACGCGCGCCTGCTGCAACTGTTGGCGCACTTCAGGAGCCTCCAGCGCCAGTGCGGCCATGATCTGCCGGTACTGGCTCGAATCCGGCGCCACACTGGCCAATTGTGCCAGCGCTTGTTGGGCATCGACCTGCTTGCCGAGACGCAGCGCCTGACGCGCCTTGGCTGCCAGCAGCTCGGGGTGGTCAGGCTCAACCAGAGAGAGGGAGTAGAGCGAATTGCTGATCAGCGCCTCGTTATGAGTCGCTTCCCCGACGCGCACCTGCTCCAGCAACCAGCTGACGGGCTCAACCGCACTATGGGCCTGACCGCTCAGCAACAAGCCGAGCGTCAGGCAGAGGGCTGTCACTCTGGTTGATGACATCTCTCGCTCCAGCGGGGGATCAGATTGCCATTTGCCGCAAAACGATAACGCTCCTGATCCCAACCCGACCCGAACAACGTCAGCACGCTGCCATAGTAGGCATGGGCATCCCAGCCGCGCTGGCCGACTTGTGCGCGCAACGCATCAAGTGCGGGCTCCCCTTGCATCAAAGGGAGCAGGGCCGCGGCAAATCCGGCAGCAGCGTGTCCCTCAACCTTGCCGGTGGCGGTATCGATACGCTCCGGAACCTGGCCGGTGCGATTGATATAAGCCCGCATGGGCGAGAAGTGGGCCAGCAGTTGCTGTTTCGCCGGGTCGTCAGCACTCAGCATCCCGACCCAGAGATAGACCCGAATCGCATCATAGCTGCCGCGATTACCATGTTTGGCATTGCTCACCCAGCCTGTCGCTTGCTGCCAGTCGACCCAGTCAGGGGCAAATCCCTTGGGAGCACTTGCCATCAACATGGCGGGCCACTGCTTATGCATCTCTTGCCACGGCCCCTGCATGCCGGCGACACGCGCCAGCAACTGGGGTGGCAAATAGGCGGGGTTGAGCGTCCAGCGATTTTCCGCAACAAATCCTTTGGGTCCCGGCAGCAGCACCGGCCCCAGGCCCGGCAGGCGCGCCACCTCTTCCCGGGCTATGCGGCGCAGCAACATGGTGCCGATGGATTCGTAGCTGTGGTTCTGCCACAAACGCCCGGCCTCCAGCAGGCTGTAGGCGATCCAGAGATCAGAATCAGCCGCACTATTGGCATCCAGCACACCCCACTTCTCGCCCTGCAGCCCCCACAGCCAGGCTGGCAGGAAACCGGTCAGATCCCCTTTTGCCAGCTCGCGCTCGGTCCAGTTCAGCACCTGCTCGAACGTCTCCCGATCATCATTGACCAGTGCAAAAAAGAGCGCGTAGCTCTGCCCTTCCGAGGTGGTGATACGGCGCGCATCTGATGGGTCAATCACCCGTCCCTCGGCCGTTATGTAATCCCGCTTGAACTGCTGCCACTCGGGCCAGTCACACGCAGCGCGGGCCGGGAGGGTGCTTGCGCACCAGAGCAGCAGTAGCATCATCGTTCTGATCATCTTTCTCATCTCTTACTCTTCCTTCAAACGACGACGGCTGATCTGAGCCAGCAACAACCTCAGCCCCCATCCCAGCAACAGCATGCTGATCAGCGTGACCCCGGCCAGACGCACCGGATGGTTGGCCAACAGATGCCACAGCCGCTCCCACCAGGGGAGATAACCCACCTCGTAGCGTTCGCCGACATCCAGCGCGGTGACCCCAGCCTCCCGAATAATCGCCACTGAGCCCTCTATCCGGGTCCGCAACGAAGGCGTTTGCATCGTCTCGTTCAACAAGCGGGTGCCCGCCGTACCATCTGCCAGCAGGGCCACGACGCTGCGCTGCGGGTGAGCAGGAGATTGCAGACCTAGCACCACGGCAATCGCGTTATTCCCGCTGATCCCGACCCGCGCCTCTGGCTGACGGTCACGAGCCGAAGAGTGTTCGACCGCCCTGAACTCGCGCCTTGGCTGATTCACCCAGCTCTGCAGCGAGGCAAGCAGCGCATCCGGCTCGGCATCATGGCGAAATTCGGCAGGCAGATCGCCGATCAGCAGGGTATCAAGGTCGGCATCCCGCACCTGCTGCCACTCATTGGTCAGGGTAAAGGCCAGGGCCGGATAACCGGTCTCGGCGCCGATTGCCCCCAAGGTATCGAGCATGGTTGTTATCTGCTCAGAAGATGGTTTTAGCGGCATAACTATCTGAGTTTCAGATAGATCAGCCATCCTGCTGAAGGGAAAACCGGCCCCGGAGAAGACCTTCAGATTGGGCATCTCGATCAAATGGCGATAGCCGGTGAAATCGAGCGTCGAGCTTTCATCAATTCGCACCTGATGAGCGGGTGGCAGCAACAGATCGCAACGACCATCCTCATGCCCCCCCATAAACTGCTGGCCATATTGGAAGGCGAAACTGAGACGATTGGCCTGCCCGCTCTTGAGCCCCGGCATCCGCAATGCTCTGGACTCATCCTCCCCGGTCAACCACAGGGGAAGGGTCAGTAACTGCTTGCCCTTGATCTCGTCAGGCTCCAGTGGATACGACTTCATCAACTGATCGTTCACCTTCACATCCAGCCGGGAACCGTCATGCAACACCGGCGATGTGTAGTGGTAACCCAGCTGCAGCTTGATCCCGTTCGCACCGGGCTGATAGAGGTCCGGCGGTAAGGTCACGGTGAGGTCCAGCGGCCAGATGGCGCGCCCGCTGGCCTGCAACTGCCCCGGATAGTCGAGCAGCTCGTCAAGGCGTACCGGACGATCCAGCCTGACCCAGTTGGGGGCATCATAAGGCACTCTTGGCGCCAGGGGCTTGAGCTCATCGACCCGCACGCTCTGACCACGCAACAGCACAGTTCCCTGCGCTATCGCCTTGCTGGCGATCAGCAAATCGTCCTGATTGCGCCCCGATATCACCAGCAGCCTCACATAGGGGTTATCAGGCGCACTCACCATGTCGATGGTGGGCCCGGTCACCTGAGGGTAATCGACCAGAAAATCGGGCCGGGTCTCGTTGGTGGCAAACACGATGGCATTGCGGGTCGGCGTCTCATTAATCAGCACGGGGAAATGCTGGCCGCGCCATTGCGCTTTGGCCCCGAACCAGGAGGCCAGTACGGCCGCTGCCCGTTGCTGCTCCAGCGACACGGCACCGGCAAAGACCATGGGCAGCACCAGCTGCGAATCATCGCGCGTGTCGAGAAACGGCATCGGGAAGAAGGAGAGTTCATTGCGCACCGGCAGGGTCTGCAGTTGCAAATTGAGCCGGGTGTCCCGATTGATATTGAGCCACAGGGTATCGCTGGCCGGGTTCTCGCAGACCCTCTGATAATGGCCGATGAAGTTCAGCTTGAGCCGGTTGAAATCCTTGGCGTAACGGGGATCGAGCGCCATGGTGGCGTAGTTTCGCTGTCCCATCTGCTTGTCGACAAAGGGCTGGACGCCCATCAGTTCGTCGTTGAGATAGACCTTGAGTTGCGAGACCAGCGGCAGCAAGGATGGTGACGGGGTGAAATCGAGATCCAGCGTGGCCCGGGTCACCACCTCGTCACGGCGCACGGTGAAATCAGCGAGCCCATCAGGCATGGTGCCGCGCAGGGAGAAGGTGCCAGGGTGCCCGGCCATCTGCTCCAGCGTCATTGAGCGGGTACGGATCGGGGCATCTACCGCAGGCAGCGGCCCCGTCATCTCCGTCGCCGATACCGCGGGGGCCGCCAGGAGCAATGCAAGCAGGTAAGGTTTTGGTTTCATCATGCTTTTACTGTCTGTGCTGTCGAGGCTCCGGAGCGAAAATCCGCAGAGACGCGACGTGGAACAAAAGAGAGCAGCCAGAACAGCAGCTTCTCACTGAGAATGCAGAGCGAAGCCAGCGGCGTGGAGCGCAGCAGACGCCAGTAAGCCCCCCAGCCCAGCTGAACTATCTGGAAAAAACTGTGCAGCGGACGATCTCTGCCCAGCCGTTTTTGCCACAGGGACCAGGTATCGGCGCGAGCAAAGGTGCACTGGATAAAGGCGATATGTTGCGCCTTGTCCATCGGCTCCAGCTCCAGTCCGAGGCGACTGCCAAATACCCGCTGAACCCGGGCAGGGAATGCCGCCTCCCGGCTGCCATAGCGCAACAGCAGCCAGACCCGCTCCTTACCTGCCAGAGGCAACATCGTCTCGAGCCGAATGCCAACCCCACCGTTCGAGTAGTCGCTGAGGGTGCAGGGGTAGATGTGTCCGTCGGCCAGCTTGATGGCGGCAGGCATCACCATCTCCACCCGGGGATTGCTGCGCACCTGGCGGGATTCGAAGGCAACGGCCAATGCGCCCCCCAGAATGGTCATGTTGTAGAGCGCCCACAGCATGCTGAGGATCAGGGTCGGGATCTCATCTACCGGCCCGGCCAGAATGCGCCAGATACCGAATCCCAGACCGCAGATATTGAGCAAAACCAGGATCAGATAGGGGCGCGATACCTCCAGATCGAGATAGACCTCCTCCGTCAATCCGCCCTTGGCCGTCACGTTGAACTTGCCTTTGTGCGGAGCAAAGAGAGCCACCGTCGTGGGGCGGGCGATATACCAAGCCAGTACCGTCTCGTAGACCTCTCCCCAGAAGGAGTAGCGCACCTTGCCCTGAAGCCGGGAGTTGGTCAGGGCGCTATGGAACAGATGGGGCAACATGTAGAGGGCGATCGCCGCCGCAGGGGCGTAGATGACATAGGCATGGAGGATCAGAAAGGTCAGCGGTGCGGTCAGAAAGATCAGACGCGGAACCCCGGCCAGAAAATGGAGCATGGCGTTGAAGTAACAGAGGCGCTGTCCCAGGCTGATCCCTTTGCCAAACAGCGGATTGTCCAGCCGCAGAATTTGAGCCATCCCGCGCGCCCAGCGAATACGCTGGCCGATATGGGCGGAGAGGCTCTCGGTCGCCAACCCTGCCGCCTGGGGGATCCGCATATAGGCAGAGGTGTACCCCTGACGATGCAGTCGCAATGAGGTATGGGCATCCTCGGTCACGGTCTCGACGGCCAGCCCGCCGATCTCATCCAGTGCCGAGCGCTTGATGACGGCACAGGAACCGCAGAAAAAGGTGGCATCCCACATGTCGTTGCCATCTTGTACCAATCCATAGAAGAGGGCGCCCTCGTTAGGCATCTTGCGAAAACGATGGAGGTTGCGCTCGAAGGGATCGGCCGAGAAGAAGTGATGAGGCGTCTGGACCAGACCCAGGGCAGGATCTTTGAAAAACCATCCGACAGTCATCTGCAAGAAGGATCGGGTGGGTAGATGGTCACAGTCGAAGATCGCCACCAACTCACCATTCGCCAGCTTGAGGGCATGGTTGATATTGCCCGCCTTGGCGTGCTCGTGGGTGGGGCGCGCCACATAGCGGATCCCGACCGCCTCGGCAAACTGTCTGAACTCCTCGCGCCCGCCATCATCGAGCAGCCAGATGGTCAGTTTCTCCTTTGGCCAGTCCAGCGCCAGCGAGGCATAAACCGTCCCTTTCACAATGGCCAGCTCCTCGTTGTAGGTCGGGATCATCAGATCCACCGATGGCCATTGCTCGATATCAGGGGGCATGGGTACGGGCGGACGATTGAGCGGCCACGCGGTCTGCCAGTACCCCAGGATCAACACGATCCAGGCATAGGTTTCTGCCGCCAGCAGCAACAGACCACAACACAGGCTTAACGGATCCCACCAGTCCAGGGTGGAGGTGTAACGCCACCAGATATAACGGCATGAGACAGTCAGGGAGAGCACCATCATCATCAGCATGGGATAGCGCCCCGGTACGGCACGCAGCACGAATGCCATCATGGCCAGCATCAGGACAAAGACCAGCTGAGCGTAGAGATCAAAAGGCTGGGTAATGCAGAGCAGGCTCAGTAACCCGGCCGCAATACAAAGCAGCACGCTCTTCCATCTGGCAACGGCAACAGCATTGCGTGACTGACGCAGCTGGCTGTGCTCGAATTGCGCCAGCTTCCCCTCCAGCCACAGAGTCCCTTTCTGCCATAACCGCTGGCACCAGGCCGGCCAGCGAAAAGGTCTGGGTTCAGGCCTGCGGATCAGCAGCCAGATCGTCTGTAACAGCAGACGGAGGGGATCGCCGGGGCGCGTGTTGGTGACATGGGGATAAAGCGCGTGCCGGTGCCGATAAAAGCGCTGCCAGGCTGGCCCCTCCAGCGGACACAGGATCCACGCCAGCACCCGCAGCATGGTGACCGCGAAGGCTGCCCAGCGGGATGAGCCCGCACTGCGCAAATGACGATAGCTGCGGCGTAACCAGCTCGTGGCGGCGGGAGTCAGCAAGGGCACTAGCATGAAATGTTACGCCCGTGCTGGAGGCACCAGCGTGCCAACGCATCCAGCTCATGGGCAATCAGGCTGTCGGGCGCATAGTCCCCCACCGGCAATTTGGCTGCCATGGCCTCCGCCATCGACTCATCCCGATGCAGACGAATGGCGAGCAGCGGGATCCCCCCCTCATCCCAGAGATCGAGCAGATCCTGTTGCAACGCTCGCCGACTGGTAAATTGGGTGACCACCACCTGCTCCTGTGGCACAAACCGATGGCGATAGAGCCGTGTGTGGGCATTGGCGTCGGCATTGACGACCGTGAGCAATCGGGTGCATTTCACCGCTATCGTTCCTGCAGGCAGATCCAGCAGCACCAGATCATAACCCTCCACTTCAGACAACCAGTCAATGGAGAGAGGCCCGGTTACCCCACCCTGCGCTAACAGATCCAGACCGGGTTGCCAGCAATGAATGGCGGAGCGCCAGCCATTGGCAGGATCAGCCAGCAAACCCCAGCCACGGGCCTCATCCCAGGGCCTCCCGAAATGCAGTGCTAACTGATTGTCAGGACAGAGATCGACCGCCAGTACCCTGGCTCCCTGTCGCCAGGCTGCCAGTGCCAACCCGGCAACGATAGAGGTCGTTCCCACTCCCCCTCTTATCCCTTGCAGCGCAACGGTAATCACTCTTCGCCCCGCTTTTTCAAATCCAGCTCGGCGAGCAGAGGAAAGCGCTCCCGGACATCGGCCAGACGCTCTTCCAGTGCGATATCGTGATAAAAAAAGCTGACACCAAAGGCTTGCTGGACAAGCTCGATGTCGGTGATCCCATCCCCTGCCACAGGGACATCAAAGGGTGCCGGTTTACTTACCTGCTCATCAGTCGTCATGTTGCACTCCGGATCATTTCGGATAAAGAACCCAATCGCCCTGCCCCAGTTTGATGTGGTAGTCCCCCTGATAATGCACCACCACGGTTCCCTGATTCTCCGACACCATGGGGGTCTTGGGCAGGTTGTTCAGCAGTCCATTCCAGTCAATAGTCGGCTTGCCAAACAGATCACTCTCCAGCGTGTTGGCCACCAGTGCGGAGAGGGCTAGGTAGCTGCTTTCTCCCGCGATATGACGTGTTGGCTCATGAGGTGCCTGGGTGCCGATAAAGGCCACACCAACAGGAATGCGGGTAATGGCCGGGCTCGGAATATCGCGCAAACCCGCCATCTGCATCCGATCACCGGTCAGAGCGGCGCCATGCTCCGGCACCACCACCACCATGACCTTGCGACCAGAGCGCTCCAGCTCGGAGAGGAAGTGATCCAGTTGATCCAGCAGGGTGCGCAGCCGCCCTTTGTAGGGGGCTGTCTGCCGATTTTTGGCGTAACGGTTGCCATCATGCAGGGAGATGAGGTTAAAGAAGGTGGCATTACGCACCGCCTGACTCTCGCCTCGCGCCTGCAACCAGCGCGCAAACAGGGCATCATCGCGGTAGATTGATTCACCATCAAACGACACCAAATCATTTGGTAATCCAGCCCGGCTCATGGGCGCAGTATCCAGACCAGCCAGATCTTTCAACTCCTTGAGATAATTGCCAAAGGCGCCGGAGTGATCGAGGGCCACCTGTTTCTCGAAACCCAATTGCGCCAGATTGTCGAACAGCAGGCACTCTTTGGGGGCTGGCAGATAGAGATCCTGATGACTGGGCTGACCACAACTGGCACGCAGCAGGCGGATGGAGGCAGGGCCACTGTAAGAGGTAGCAGCGTTGAAGCTGTCAAACATCAAATTGAAATGGCGCCATACCGGATGCTGCTGCAGGCCACTCGCCTCCACATCGCTCCACGCCAAAGAGCAGATGTTGATCACAAGCAGATCAAAAGGGGTCGCCGTGGCGGGCAACTGCTGCGGAAATTTGATCTTGCGCCCACGCTCTGCCAGATAGAAATCATCGAGATAGGCATTGAGGTTGGCCGTGGTCGGAGGCGCACTCTGCTCAAGCTGTTGCTCCAGTTCAACCGGGCCCTGCTCGTTATTGACCAGACCCTTCACAGGCTGGGCTGCACTGCTCGCAACCATATCCTTACCGTCAGGCACTGCACTCACCAGCAGCGGAGATAGCCACAGCCAGAGCAGAGAAGCCAGCACCCAGGGGGTAAACCGCAGCCACTGCACCAGAAACAGGTAGGCGGTTAGCATGACAAAACCAATCCCCACCATTTCCCAATTGATGAAGCGCTCGAGCAGTTCCAGCCAATAATCGGCACTAAAAGAGAAAAGCTGTCCGCCCTGACTGACGATGCTCTCTAATCCCGGCAACCAGGTATCGTGATAGAAGAGCCCGATCCCGACTGGCAAGGCAATCCATGACCGTGCTCGTCGCAAGCGGGGCGAGGAGAGCGGGAACAGCAGAAAAGCAGCGAATACCAGATTGGCCAGCGGGTGGAAATTGAGATATCCCCCCCACAACAGTGCCAACTTGCCCAGAAAATAGAGGTTCCAGCTACCCAGCCCCAGCCAGAGGGGGTTCACAAGAGAGTTTGCAGATGTATGTCGCGTCATTGAAACCGGTCTACCTATCGTCACCAAACCGGATAATTGCAAGCAGAGAGCAGCTCCAGATGGATAATTAAATCACGGCGCATGCGATATGGATGCGCTAAGTGACATGTCACCGGCATGTTTAACGGGCACACTGAGTCGCTCGCCTGAATACACCGGCAATATAATTAAGGAATTGATTGGTCTATCAGTGTACCACTACAACAAGGATGGAAATCCGTTTGACCCCGAATTTTTGTTTCAAAATGTGACGATAGCGGCCTATTTTCCTCCTCAACAGGCATATAAAACATGCATTCGAACTGGGTGTCATAGATAGCCAGACTAGAGCACAACTTGAGGCTTGAGGCTAAAAGGGGATTACGCCATGATGTCCAGCCCGGCTGACCGCCGGTCTTACTGGACAGTCAATTTCAAGGATCCCCCATGTTTGAACACGTCGATGCCTATGCTGGCGACCCCATCCTGACCCTGGTCGAGACCTTCCACAAAGACACCCGCGAGCAGAAGGTGAACCTGGGGATCGGCCTCTATTACGATGAGCAGGGCCGCATTCCGCTACTGCCGTCAGTGCAGCAGGCCGAAACGCAGCGCGCAGCCGCCCCGGCGCCGCGTCCCTACCAGCCGATGGAAGGCGCCGCCAACTACCGCACCGCGGTGCAGCACCTGCTGTTCGGCGCCGACCATGAAGCGGTCAAGGCGGGACGTATCGCCACCATCCAGACCATCGGCGGCTCAGGTGCGCTGAAGATTGGCGCCGATCTGCTCAAGCGCTACTTCCCGACCTCCGAGGTGTGGGTCAGCAATCCGACTTGGGACAACCACAAGGCGATGTTCGAGGGGGCCGGCATCAAGGTGCACGACTACCCCTACTACGATGCGACCACCGGCGGCGTGCAGTTTGACGCCATGATCGACTGTCTGAGCAGCCTGCCAGCGAAAAGCATCGTGCTGCTGCACCCCTGCTGCCACAACCCGACCGGGGTTGATCTCTCCCGTGCCCAGTGGGATCGGGTGATCGCGCTGGTGGCTGAGAAGAACCTGATCCCCTTTATGGATATCGCCTATCAGGGCTTCGGCGACGGGCTGGAAGAGGATGCCTACGCCATCCGCGCCATGGTGGCCGCAGGCGTCAGCTTCTTCGTCAGCAACTCGTTTTCCAAGAACCTCTCCTTCTACGGCGAGCGCTGTGGCGGCCTGTCTGTCATCTGCCAAGATGCCGAAGAGGCAAGCCGGGTGCTGGGCCAGATGAAGGCCACCGTGCGCCGCAACTACTCCAGCCCTCCCACTCACGGTGGCCAGATCACCGCGGCGGTGATGAGCCAGCCGGAGCTGCACGCCCTGTGGGTTGACGAGGTGACCGAGATGCGCACCCGCATCAAGGGGATGCGCCAGAAGCTGTTCGAGGTGCTGAGCGCCAAGGTGCCGGGCCGTGATTTCAGCTACTTCATCAACCAGCGCGGCATGTTCAGCTACACCGGCCTCACGCCGGAGCAGGTGGATCGCCTGCGCGAAGAGTTCGCAGTCTATCTGGTGCGCTCCGGTCGCATGTGCGTGGCGGGCCTCAATAGCCGCAACGTCGACTACGTGGCCGATGCCATGGCGGCAGTGCTCAAGGGCTAATCTGCATCAGCCCCGCTTTGGCGGGGCTTTTTGTCTGTTTCATTCGCTTGTGGAGTCTTTATGGATCTGATCGCGCTCTCGAGATTGGGCGGTCGCCATCTGGTCACCCTGCACCTGCTGCTCGACAACCAGAGCGTCACCCGCACCGCCGAACGGCTCTGCACCACCCCTTCCACCATCAGCAAAACCCTCAACCAACTGCGGGATCTGCTGGGAGATCAACTGCTCTACCGTCAGGGCAACCAGCTACTGCTCACCCCCATGGCCGAGCGACTGGCCCCGACCCTGCACCGGTTGTTGGGGGAGCTGAACGGCCTCACTCGCCAGAATGCCTTTGCCCCCGAGCAGTGGCAGGGCACCTTGCGGCTGGGATTGCGCGAGAGTGTGATGAGCTGGCCGGTTGGCCCCATTCTGGGTCAGCTGATGAGAGAGGTGCCCGGCATGGTGCCGGAGATCTGGAACAAGGATGAGCAGGGGCTGGAGGCACTGGCAGCGGGCAAGCTCGACTTCGTGATCCTGCCCCATGACCAGAGCCAGCCGTTACCACGTCAGCCGAGGCTGGTGTGGGAGACCCTGCGGGAAGAGCAGCTGGTCTGCCTGCTGCGCAAGGATCACCCGGCGCTGTCGCGCCCCTGGGATCTCGATGCCTACCTGAGCTGGCGCCACATCGCCATCCGCGATCAGGAGCTGGCCAACCCCTTCTTCGAGCAGAGCCTGGCCCAGCAACAGGTGCGCCGCCAGATTGGCGCTACCCTGCCCGATTTTGCCAGCGCTGCCGCTCTGCTGCCCCAATGTGACCTGATCCTCACCGCCATCGGAGGCTGGGCAGCCCGCATGGCCTGTCAGCCGGATCTGGAGATCCGGCCCGTTCCGTTCGATTACGGCAAGGTGAGTCACAGTCTGGTGTGGTATGGGCCAGCCGGGGATGGCTCGGCCCGCCACTGGTTCCGTCAGCGGATCCTGCAACTGGGCCGGGAGTTGACGCCGCCCTGAGCCGGGCGGCAACGCCAGCTGTCAGGGGCGTTTGGTATAGATGGGGCTGGGGAAATGGGAAACATTGCTGCCCAGCTCGGTGATGCGGGCAGCGCCCTGTTTTTTCACCCGATCGATGCGCAGCACCTGATGCATGGGGATCAGGGAGTGGCGCACATCGGCAAATTCGCTCTTGAGCTTCTCGTGACTGGGGTCAACGATGAGCGCCGTGTGGTTGTCCCAGACAAAGTCGGCAATTTCGATGAAGCCGAACAGCTGGCCCTGATTCACCTCGCGCACATAGACTTCGTAGCGCTCGCTGTGGCAGATAAATTGAACCCGATATAATGCCTTGCTTTCACTCATGATTCTCTGTCATTGAGGGGGAAGAAGATGGCCGATATTCTAGCCGCCGTTCTCACCCCCTCCAATAGACAGAAATCACAGTTGCATCCTCTTTCTACTCCCTTTTGGTCAGGGAATGACGCTGTCTCTCACAGCATCAGGGCAGGCAGTGAAACAGGCCCCAAACCCGCTGCGCGCAGGCGGCTGGCCAGCAGTTCCAGCTCGTCACGGGTCGCCTCGGGCCATTGTGCCGCCGCCCCCCTCACCCCGTGGTGGCGAAAGCCGTTGATACGGATCGGTACCGCACCAAGCTGATGCAAAAATTGGCTGAGATTGTGATCCAGCTCACCCTCTCCATCCAGAAAATCGCTCTGGCCCGGCACATGGAGCAGCCGCAGCTCAGCCAACTTGCCATGACGAGCCAACAGCTCAAGCGAAGCCAGCACCCGCTCGCGGCCATAGCCGGTCAGCGAGTGATGCACCGAATCGCGCCACCCCTTGAGATCGAGCATGGCGCCGTCGAGCACTGGCAGCAGCCGCTGCCAACCCGCCGCGCCGAGAGAACCGTTGCTGTCGAGCAGACAGCTGAGATGGGCCAGATCCGGCGCCCCCTTGATTGCACCAAACAGCGCAACCACAAAAGGGAGCTGGGTGGTCGCCTCGCCGCCGGAGACGGTGATGCCGCTCAGCAGCGGACCGTAGCTGCGCAGCAGGGCCAGCACCCCGGCCACCGTCATGGTGGCAATCTTCGGATTGGCGCTGCGCGGGCAAACATCGAGACAGGCGTCGCAGTCGGTACAGAGCACCTCCCGCCAACGGACCTTGCCATCAAGCTGGCTTAGGGCTCCGCTCGGGCAGGCCGCAAGGCAGTCGCCGCAATCGTCGCACAGCCCTATGGTGTGCGGGTTGTGGCAGCCGGGGCAGCGGAAGTTGCAGCCCTGCAGGAAGAGCACCAACCGGTTGCCCGGCCCGTCAACGCAAGAGAACGGCAGCACCCTGCTTACCAGGGCGCTGCGTTTCAGCAAAGCGTCATCCATCAAGATGGCGCTCAATACTCGCAGATGGTTGCTTCATGGGCTACTACCCGCGGTGCCCGCTGACGTATGGCGGTCACCTCACTCGCCTCGGCGCCGAGACAAGTGGTCTGCAAGCGTGAGCCCTCTTCTGCGAATCGGGCCACGTCGCTCTTGCGGATCATATAGCCGGTCACCCGCACCAGATCGCTGTCCGCCACGTTGGCGGTGAACTCGCGCATGCCGATGGCGAGCGCCCCCTTGCAGAGCTGCAACAGCGCCTGCGGGTTCTGGCGGATGGTGGGATCCAGCGTGAGGATCTCGCTGATCCCCGAGTGGTAATAACCGTGGTGCGGCGCCAGCGCCAGCAGATGGCTGGCCGGATCCGGCTCATGACCGTAAGGGATGCGCACCCCGGGAGTCACAGCCACATCGATGCTGAGGCCACCCTGCGAATGCAGCAAAGCGCGGCCGCCCCAGGCATGGGTTTGCGGCGTTGCAGTGACGTATTCCGAGAGCTGGGCCGAGATGCGATAGCCAAGCTGGTTCGCCTCCTCGTCATGGCCGTAGCGATCCGGCAGATTCTCTTTATCCATCAAGATATTGACCGCTTCCGCCATGCCGTAGATACCGAACATGGGGACGAAACGATCCTCATCCAGCAGCCCCTCCTTGACCAGGAAACTGTCGAAGAAACCGGACTCCTGATGGAGGAAGGCGGCACGCGCCTCGATCAGCTGGGAGGCCAGACGGCAGTAGTGGGGCAGCAGGCAGCCAAGGAAGTCGTCTATGCCCTGAGCCTGTTCAGCGACCCGCTTGAGGGAGATGCGCACCAGGGTGTTGGCGCCACCGGCCTGCGGCAGGGCGTTGTAGCAGCTGACGATGCCAAAACAGCGGGCATCGAAGGTGTCGCGATGGATCGGGTAGTTGGCGATGTGCGGCTTGCTGCACTCGGCGATGTTCTTCACCGCCTGCAGCAGCAGCTCGTCCGGGGTCTGCTCCGGATCGTGGAAGAAGGTGAGGTTGGGCGCCACCTGCTTGAGCTCGTTGTCGATGCGCAAGATCAGGCGGCAGATCCGGTTGTCATCAGGCCCAATGTTGACGTGCATGAAGGCGTCCGGCAGCACCCGATCCAGATAGACCCAGAACCCCTTCAGCTTGCGATAGAGGGTCTCGTCATCCAGCTCACCAACAAACGGCAGCAACAGATGGTCGAGTCGACCCAGCCAGACCGGCATGCCGGTGACGGAGGGGACATGGTGATAGAGGATGCGCAGGGCGTTAAGCGCCTCGTCGAAATCCTGCGGCGCCGCCAGCTCCAGCCAGGCAGAGCCCTGACTCAGGAATTTTTCATAGTCCGGCAGCACATAGCGCGGCTTGTAGGGTGCGTGTCCTTCGAACATGTCACAGACAACCCCCTGCGCCATCGCCTCGGCAACTGCAGCAGGCAGGTCGGGATAGGGCAACGCATTCTCGGCAGCCAGCGCCAGCGCGTGGCTCTTCTGGGCGGGGGAGAGATGGGGATCGCGCACGATGCGCTGACAGGCTTCGGTCAAAGACATGGGACACTCCTTCACGGACAGAGGCCATATCCTTACCCTTTACAGGCTTTTTTTGAAGTGACATTCACAACAATGCGGATGTCAGATAATGACATCCGCCAGACAAGATCACGACACGTTCTTTACCAGAGCAAGAGCTCGGCCACGCCTCCGAACCCGCGCAGCAGGAAGAAGCCCCCCATACCGACCACCACCACGACCAGAGTCGGCAGCCGCAGCAGGGTCAAGAGCGTCACCAACAAGGTGGCGGCCAGGTAGTCAGGATCCCAGTCAAGACCGATCCCCGGCTCGTAGCTAAAGACGATGGGCAACCAGATGGCGGTCAGCACCGACTGGGCCGAGAAGCCGAGAAACGCCCCCATCTCGGCACCCGGCTGATATCGGGTCAACCGAGAGAAAAAGGCGAAGCGGTTGAAAAAGGTGATCAGGGCCAGCAGGCCAATCATCAGCCAGCTCACGTTACCTCCTCATCCGGTGCAGCACATAGCCCACCACCATGCCAGCCAGAGCCGAGACGATGATGTGGATCTCCGCCAGCAGCGGCTTGGTAAGCAGCGCAGTGCCGCCGCTCACCAGAGTGGCCGCCACCATGGGCAGGTTTTTCATGGCGGGAATGGTCATGGCGATGAAGGTAGCGGCGATGGCAAAATCCAGCCCCATGCTGTCGAGTCCATCGATGTACTGACCGGCGGCGATGCCAAGCAGGGTCGCCAGATTCCAGAACAGATAGAAGACAAAGCCCGCGATTAGCGCATATGCCGGATCGAAGCGGCCGCTGCGCTCCCTGTCTTTCAGCGCCACCGCAAACATCTCGTCGGTCAGAAAGAAGGCGAGGCTGGCACGCCAGCGAAGAGAAAGTGGCAACACGTCACGGCGAAAGGTGAAGCCGTAGAGCAGATGCTGGGAGGTGATCACCATGGTTGAGCCCATGATGGGCAGCAGAGGCGTACCCGCACCAAACAGGGTAGTAGCCGAAAGCTGAGCTGCGCCGGCGTAGACCAGCAACGACATCAGCTGGGCCTGGAGAGGGCTCAGCCCTGCCTGCAACGCCAGCGCGCCACACAGGATCCCCCAGGGGATCACCGAAATCGAGAGCGGCAACATATCCAACGTGGCGCGCCACCAGAGCATCCCCGTTCGCTCGGGCAAGCTCGTTGCTGACATCATGTGATCTTCCTTGTCACAGCCAATACGAGCCGAGCAAACTAGCACGGGACAGCGAGTACTGTCACGCCATCACAGGTGGGAAATAAAACGCCCGCGGAGTCGCGGGCGTGCACAAGGGGATCAGGGCTCGATGATGATGGGCGTGCCGGGCTTGATGGCATCCCACACCTCATCCAGATCGTGGTTGAGCATGGCGATGCAGCCGTTGGTCCAGTTGGAGGGCTGTACCCTGCGGTTGCCAATGCTGTTGATCTGACCGTGGATCATGATCATGCCACCGGGGTTTACCCCCTTCTCGTTGGCCGCCTTGATATCGTCCAGATTGGGGTAATTGATGTGGATGGCCTTGTAATAGCCGGAGTTGGTCTTCTTGTAGTCGAGGATATAGCGACCTTCCGGGGTACGCTGATCCCCTTCCCGCTGCTTGTGCCCCTTGGGCGCCGGGCCCAGAGCAATCCAGTAGCGTTTCACCTCTTTGCCATCCTTCATCAGGGTCAGGCTATAGGTGGATTTCTTGACCACCACCATGTCGGCAGACAGGGTGGCAAAACTCAATGCGGGCCAAAGCCCCAACAAACACAGTAATACGGCTCTCATTCCATCCCTCGACAAGCCTCTGTACGGGCTTTGGTGTTGCCAAATCATCTGAACTCGGTTCGCCAGCTGGCGAGCGAGCGCCATGATATTGGATCGCCATCAATACTCAATATGCCCGCTAAAACATATCTTGGCCGCGCCTGCCGCGGCTTGCGCCATCCGCTCGATAAATATCAACAATTAACATTTAAAACAATAGGATGGCCGCATACTTCAGATATGGTACCGGGGCGATTGATCGGCGATGATGACTTTTTAACCCATCGACCGGATCATGCCATGCGCTCTTCGTGCCGCCTCGCCACCCTGCTGCTCTCTTCGCTACTGTGCTCGCCGCTGCTGCTCTGGCTGCCGACTGCCTTCGCCGCAGATGCACTCTGGCTACGGGAGCCCGCCCTCTCCCCCGATGGCAAGCAGCTGGCCTTTACCTGGCAGGGACGCATCTTTATCTCCAGCGCGCAAGGCGGGGCCGCAACCGCACTGACCGGCAGCGACTACCTGAGCCAGCGCCCCATCTGGTCGCCGGATGGCCAGCTGCTCGCCTTTGCCGCCAACCTCTATGGCAACGAGGATGTATTTGTGGTTCCCACCAGCGGCGGCAAGATGGTGCGTATCACCCGCGATTCGCGCACCGATCTGCCGCAGGCGTTCAGCCCCGATGGCAAACAACTGCTGCTGAGCAGCCAGCGGCTGACCGACCCCAACGCCGATCACTTCGTCGCGGAAGGGGTGCAAGGCAGCGCGCTCTACTGGACTCCAGTCACAGGAGGAAAGCTGCAGGCCGATCTGCCACTACCAGCCACCCTGGCTCGCCCCCACGGCACACAGCTCGCCTACCAGATGCCCGCCATGGATCAGCCTTTTCGCAAACACCAGCACTCCTTCGCGGTACCCCGGCTCTGGCTATTTGATGGCAAAGCACACCACCAGCTGACCGAAGATCGCATCGCCGCCACCGATCCGGTCTGGAGCGACCAAGGGGATACCCTCTTTTACCTGAGCGAGCGCAGCGGCGATTTCAACGTCTGGCAGCGCGATCTGGCCAGCGGCAAGGAGCAGCAACTCACCCACTACCAGGGCAATCCGGTACGGGGGCTGAGCGCCTCGCGCAGCGGCGATCTGGTCTGGTCGTGGCTCGGGGAGCTCTACCGCCTCGATGCGGGCAGCAAAGAGCCGCGCAAGCTGCACATTACCCCGCAAGCCGCCAGCGAGCCGGATGAACAGAGCCACTCCAACAATCAGGCGAACGAGATCCTGGTCAGCGAGGAGGGCAAAGAGCTGATCCTGGTGAGCGAGGGAAGCCTGTTCGCCGTTGATCCCGAGCGGGAGCGGGTACGCCAGCTAACCAACTCGCCCAGCGAGCAATCGAGCCCCCTCTTTGCCGAACAGGAGCGTTCGCTCATCTACCTCTCCGAACAGGATGGATCGGCCGCCCTCTATCGCCTGCACAAAGCGGATCCTAAGCGTCTCTTCAGCGATCCGGGCTCGTTGCAGGAGAGCCTGCTGCTGGCCATCCCCGGCAAGGGGATCAGCCGTCCGGTTCTCTCTCCCGATGGCAAGCAACTCGCCTTTGTGGTGGATGGACAAGCCATCCATCTGCTGGATCTGGCGAGCAACAAGCAGCGCGAACTGGTGCCTGCCAGCTTCAACCCCTCCCGTCATGAGGTGCAGCTCGCCTTTGCCCCCGACTCCCGCCATCTGGCCCTCACCTTCCGCCCCGATTCGACCCTGCAGGAGGTTGCAGTGATCGATACCCGGACTGCCAACGCCAAACCGGTCAATGTCAGCCTCAGCGGCTATCAGGATGGCGCTCCGGCCTGGAGCCAGGATGGCGGCATCCTCTACTGGCAGTCGACCCGATACGGGGTGCTGGATGCCGATGGCGAGCCACTGGGCAGCAACCTGCTCGGTATCTACAGCAGCCGGGCTGCCAAAGCGGACTTTATGGCCGAGGTACCCCCTCCCAAAGAAGGCTATGGCTTCGAAACCGAACGACTATCTCATCGGGAGGCGCTGCAGCTCTTCCCCAGCGGTAATTTACTCGCCAGCCGGGTGGTCCACGATCAACTCATCTATCTGGTCGAGGAGAGCCATCCCACCAGCCACGAGAGCGAGATCAAGGGCTACTCGCTCGATCTGCGCAAGGGAGAGACTCGCCAGCTGTTTGGCGACCAGCCGGGACCAGCCCTTGCCACCCTCAATCAGGAGGCAACCCTGGCCACCCTGGTGCGGGACGGGGAGATCACCCGCATAACCCTCGACTCAGGCGAGGCAGTCAGCGCCAGCTTCGAGCTGGTGCAGAGCCGTGGCAAGCACGCCCAGATGGCGGCCGCCTTTGACCAGATCGCCCGTCTCACCCGGGACGAGTTCTATCGCGCCGACATGAACGGGGTGGACTGGAACAGCTATGTCGCCACCTATCGCCGGCTGCTTGCCGGCATCAATAACGGCCGCGACTTTGGCGATCTGCTGGCGGAGCTGGCGGGCGAACTGAACGTCTCTCACACCTGGGGCTATGGCCCCACCCGCTATCCCGATATGGCGGACGAGACCGCCAGTCTCGGTGGCTACTGGCAGGATGGCAAGGAGGGGGTCGTACTGACCCATCTGCTGCCAGGCGGGCCGCTGGATCAGGAGAGCAATATCGCTGCCGGTGCCCGGTTGCTCGCCATCAACGGCAATCCGGTTGCGACCCTCGCCGATCTTGATCGCGCCCTCAACCACAAAGCGGGGGCACGGCTCTCCCTCACCTTCCAGCAGAACGGAAACAAGGAGCAGGACGAGGTGGAGGTAACCGCCATCGATCAGCAGCAAGAGTATCGGCAGCAGCTCGACAGCTGGGTCGCCAAGCGGCGGGATCAGGTCGCCAAACTGAGCAATGGCCGGGTCGGTTACGTCTATCTGCCGGAGATGAACAGCGCCGTCTATGAGGAGCTGGTGTCGGAGGCGCTCGGCCGCTTGCGCAGCAGCGAGGCATTAATTGTCGACGTGCGTTTCAACAAGGGGGGCTATCTGGCCAATACCCTGGTCGGCTTCCTCAGCGGCAGCGGCAAGGAGCAAGGGATGGCGATTTCCGCGCCCAAAGTGGGTCAGGGCGCCAGCGATGCCGCTTCCCGCCAGTGGACCAAACCCTCGGTGGTACTGGCCAACGCAGGTAGCTACTCGGAGGGGTCCGCCTTCCCCGAGTACTATCGCACCCTCAAGATCGGCCCCATCGTCGGCGAGCCGGTGCCCGGCACCGGCACCACGGTCTACGGCCACACTTCCCGCCTCGTGCCGGGCCTCTCCTACGGCATTCCGACGCTGGGGCTGCGCAAACCGGACGGCACCTTCTACGAGAATCAGGAGCTGATCCCGGACCTGCAGGTCCCGCTCACCCCGGCCGACATGGTGGCAGGACGCGACCCGCAGCTGGAGGCTGCCGTCAGCAAGGCACTGACCCTGATACCACAAGCAAAATAGTTTTCAGGGACAACAACATAGGTTGACACCTGCCTGACAGAGGGAGCCAAATGAGAGTCAGATATGTCTGCGGTGGAGTACGGGGAGCGCTCCACCCAGCCAACTCACAGGGAGGAGATGATGCTTACCGCAACTGAAATGCGATTCTGTGCCACCTGCCAGCGTGACACCAACCATATCGTGGTGCTGGTCGACAAATCCTATGGCAAACAGGTGAAACCGGAGCAGAGGCGAAAAGAGTTTTTCAAAGACTTTGTGACCGGCTGGGCGGCCGGACCCTTCCTGGCCAATATGGATCGCTTTGCACGCCACTCCATCTGTGAAAATTGTGGAACAAAAGTAATTGATGAGTGACCAATGATGACCAAAACGACTGGCAGAAAGGGCAATCTTCCTGCCAGCGGCCTCATGCAAGCACACCAAACGCCTCTCCCAGCGCTGCTCCGGTAGCCCCGGCGCAGTACAAAAGGTCGGATCGCGCAGCCTCTTATGAGGATGACCTAGCTGTAGCGGCTCGCTTCCTCATCAAGCGATACAGCAACTTGTTGTATTTCGCCCAAGAGTGGATCAGCAGAAAGATGCCGAACAGCAGGGCCACAAACAGTTGCCCCACCTCGACAGCATCCAGCGAGCCGATAAAGCTCTCGCTCTGCTGCGTCTCCAGATAGCTGAACCAGGGTTGCAGCGCCAGAAACAGCCAGCCCCCCCAGGTCACCAGCAGGATCAGCAGATCCCGCAGCCGATACTTCCAGCTGCGCCGGGTGCCGTTGCTGATGATCATCTCGTTCGCCAACTTATGCTTTGTCACGGAATGACTCTCCTCGGTCAGGGCTTTCCCAGACGGCCAGCTGGCCACGACGGCGCAGGATCGCCTTGGGCACGGCGACGATCACCGTGACCAGATTGAGCAGCCAGTAGATAAGCGGATACCAGACGCACCAGATAAAGCTGCGGGCCATGCTCTTGTCGTAGTGGTTGTCGATAAAGATGCTGACCCCGAACTGCAGCAGGCAGATGGCAGTCATCATCACCCCGGTCCACTGGAACAGGTGACCCACCGCCAGCCCGCTCAAGTCCGGCTCAATCAGCCAGATCAGCGCCAGCAGCAACATGCTGTAGCACCAGGCAACGCTGGAGAGATACTCCAGCAGCAGCAGCCAGAAACGGCGGTTGCGCCAGCGCATCGCCTGCAACCCGTAGCGCAGAAACACCTCGGCGCCCCCCTGCGCCCAGCGTAGCCGCTGCTTGTAGAGGCCGCGCACCGTCTCTGGCATCAGCACCCAGCAGAGCGCCTGCGGTTGGTAGTGGATGAGCCAACCGGCCAGCTGCAGCTTCCAGCTGATGTCGATGTCCTCGGTCACCATGTCATTGCTCCAGCCGCCGACCGCCTCGACCGCCTGCTTGCGAAACGCCACCACCACCCCGGAGACGGTGAAGACGGTGCCGTAGATCCGCTGGGCCCGCTTGATGAGGCCGATGATGGAGCTGAACTCGCCAGTCTGGATCTTGCCGATGATGGTGGAGCGAGTGCGCACCCGCGGATTGCCGGTGACCGCCCCGACCCTCGGGCTCTCGATGAAGTGCTTCACCATCCAGCGCACCGCGTCATAGTCCAGCACCGCATCGCCATCGATACCGACCAGGATCTCCCCGCTAGCCACGGCCAGTCCGTTGTTGAGCGCCATCGCCTTGCCCTGATTGTGCTGGTGGAGCACGGTCAGGCGCGGATCCTGCTGCGCCAGCCGATCCAGCCGTGCACCGGTGTCATCCTTGCTGCCATCGTTGATGGCCAGCACCTCGAGATCGGGATAACGCTGACGCAGCAGGTGGCCGATGGTCTCCTCGACGTTGGCTCCCTCGTTGTAGCAGGGCACCATCAAGGTCACTTTGGGGTAATAGGGGAGCGTCAGCCCCTGCTTGGCCAGCGCGATATCCCGCCGCTCCCACTGGAAGTAGTAATAGAGCCCACCGCAGACCCACACCATCGCCATCAGACTGGGATAGGCCAGGGTAAAGATGGCGATCCCTTCAAGAAGCTCCTTCACCGTGTTGCCTCCACGCGGGTGGCCGTGGCAGCACTGGCAGCGACCGGCGTAGTTGGCAGCTGGGGCTGGGTCTGCACCGAGAAGACCGGCTTGAGCACCGCCGGATCCGGCTGATTGTTGTGAAAATCATCCGGGTAGTAGCCAAAGTTGGTCACCCCCTTGCGCTGGATGATCTCCATCCAGCGCGCCAGCTCGGCGTCGGGAATGGGTTGGTCGGTACGCCAGTTGCGGCTCTGCAACTCGAACACCAGTCGATTGGCCGGCACCTGGGCCAGCGAATCTTCCGCCAGCCTGGCCAGCCACTGGTCGGGGTTTTCCGCCTGCTCCATATAGGGCATGGCCATCACGGCGGTGTAGTCATAGGCCTTGGCAAACGCCGCCATGCTCTGGGCAAACCACTGCTGGGATTGCGGCTCGGTCACCAGCGCCGCATAGATGTTGCGGGCGGTCTTAAGGCCGTCGGCGCCCCCCTGCCGGTAACGGGCTGCGGCATCGCGCAGCGCCATGGTGAAGTCGATCAGCAGATCGGTCTTCTGCTCCCCTTGCGCCTGCAGCGCATCCGGAGTGCGCGCCAGCGGCATCGGCCCCTCGTAGTCGCTGAGGAAGGCGTCGTCATGGAACAACAGGCCATCAAACTTGGTGTAAAAACCGAGATCCTCGTAGATATCCAGCAGCAGCTGACGACTGGCAGGATCCCAGGGCGAGAGGCGCAGATACTGCTCTTTGGCCGGAGCGCCGGTACGGCTGTCGGTGACATAGGCGTGGTTCGGCCCCATGTCATAGGCCATCACCGGCATCCAGGCGAACACCTTGACCCCGGCCCGGGTCTTGAGCTGCCAGGCCACCCGATTGAAGAGATCTGCCTTGACCGGCATATGACGGTTGGGGAAATAGAGCGCCTCCGCCACCCCGTCGCCATTGTCATCGGCATAGGCCTGCAGATAGACGGTGGTGATGCCGTAGCCCTTGATCCGATCCAGCAGCATGTCGATGTTCTTGTTCATCTGCAGCGGATCCTTGTCATAGACATAGTCCAGATCCACGTGCACCAAACGCTCCACCTGCCGCTCCCAGGTATTACCCCCCATGATCTCGTCCAGAGTTTCGAGGCTGGTGTCCTCCTCCAGCAGATAGCGGCGCACCGTGCTGCCCGAGTCACCCAGCTTGTTGAGCCCTTCGATCAGCGTGAAGGTGTAGGGCATCCCGGCGGCCCGGGCCAGTTCCAGCGCCGTCTGGTTGAAGGCGCCGTAGGGCCAGACCAGGATCCGTGGCACCCGACCGGTCTGCTCCCTGAGCTGGCTGGCCGAGGCGTCGAAGTCGGCTTTTATCCGGGCCCGATAGTCGGCCATGCTCTCGTAGCCATGCTGGCTCCAGCCTGCGGTGGTGACCGCTGGCTGCACGTTGCCCTGCGGGTTGGCGAGCAGCCCGTAGTGGGAGGTGAAGGTGTGGGAGGCCAGCTCTACCAGCCCGGAGGCCTGCATCTCGCGGATCTGCGGCCAGCCGACAAAGTAGTTGCGTGGCAGCTTGTCATTGCCGTACGGGACCATCTTGTCATCGGCTACATCCAGCCAGCTGCCCACCAGCGCAAAAACCGCCGGGTAGTTGTAGAGCTTGAGCAGCGGATAGACCAGCCGGTAGAAGCTCTCGTAGCCATCGTCGAAGCTGAGCAGGATCGCCTTCTCCGGCAGCGGTGCCTTGCCCGCTTTGGCATCCAGGATCTGCTGGAAGCTGACCGGGTGATAGCCCTGTTGCTTGATCCAGTTGAAATGGCGGATCAGGGTGTCGCGCCGGATGGTCTGGGGATAGAGCTTGAGGTTGGGGGTCAATTTCAGATCGACGATATCGTGGTAGCAGAGCACCACGTAGTCATCGGGTTGCCGGGCCGCCTGCGTCAGCGAAGGCAGCAGTGCAAGCAGCAAAACGAAAGGAGCAAGCCAGCGTTTCATCACATGAAACTCCATTGCAGATTGGCGAAGATGAAATTTCCGAACTCGGGGTTACCGTCATAGATGGCCTGACGGCGGCCCAGGCCATAGCCCAGGCTGAGGGCGGGAGAGAGGATCCAGTCATGGCGATAGCTGAGCTGCCAACCCTGATCGCTGCCATAGCCCTGCTGCCAGTAGTTGTTGCCACTGATGATCAGGCTCTGCAGCAGGGAGCGACGGCCAGCCAGCGGTAGTCGATAGCGCCCCGCCAGCTCCAGCTCGAGATTGCGATCCTGCAGGGGGTTGAAGTAGTCGACCTCCACCGCCTCGTTGCGGGAGGTGGCGCCGCGCAAGGTGGTATCGAACCACCAGCGATCCCGACGCCAGAGATCCTGACGCAACCAGCCGGAGGCGGTCAGCCGCCGGTTGCCATCGCTGATATCCATCCGCTCCAGCCGCAGTGCCCCCTCGCGGGTCTCATCCTGACGCCAGCCCAGATCGAGCTGGTATTGATCGGCGTAGTTGCCGCGCGCCAATGCCCGCAGCGGGGTATCGGCACTGTTGAGGTTGATGGCCGAGCCCAGCGTCCAGTGATCATCCAGCCGCCAGTCAAGGCGACTCCACAGATAGCCTTTGTGGTTGAGCTCGCTACCCGTGCCCCCCTCCAGCGTCAATTGCAGCGGATAGAAGGCAAGCTCGGCCCCCAGCCCGGTATAGGCGGCGCGCTCGGGCTGCTGGTCGAACTCGCCAAAGCTGCCCTGACGACGGACAAACAGCCGATCGCCGCCATCGCTGCGAGCGCTGTAGAGGCGGCTGTCGTAGCTCCAGTCTCGACTGGCCTGCACCGAGCCCCCTTCGTTGCGGCCATGGGTCAGCTCGGTGACAAATTGTGGCGCCTGCTCCAAAGTCAGCCGCTGTTGCAGCTCCTGACGATCGCGGGTCAGGTTGCCAAGGGTGCGCACGGCCTGCGGCGTGCCCTGCCAGTCGCCCTTGTCGAGCCGGGCATTGAGACGACCGGGCTCGGCCAGCACGGTGCGTCCGGCAGGCAGCCAGTGCACCGCCTGCTGATACGCCTGCTCGGCTTCATCGGGATGACCCCGCCAACGGCGAATATCCCCCAGTTGCAGCCAGAGCCAGGGGTTGGCTGGCGCGGTTTGCAGCCACCCTTCCAACTGTTTCTCTGCGGCGCCCGCCTCACCACGCCAGGCCTGCAGCAGGGTTTTCAGCTGCAACACCTTCTCGTAGTCGTCGTTGGCCATCCGCATATTGCCGGTGAAATCCCAGCGCGTCGGCGGCTCCTGCCAACCGGCCAGCAGACCCTGTGCCGCACCATAGCGCTCGCCATCCGCATAGGCGTAGAAGCGCTTCTCCAGCAGCCGCTTGTCTTTGGCGCGGGCCAGCGTTGCCAGTTGCTGGTAAATCACGGAGGCCTCATCCGCCCGCCCCAGTCCGGCCAGCGCATCGGCGCGCGCCTCCAGTACATAGTCGGGTAGCGGCCCCTCGGCCTGCAGCGCGGCGGACTCCTGCTCGGCCCGGGCAAAGTCACCGAGCGCCACCAGCGTCACCACCACATCGCGGCGGGCACTGATGTAGAGCACATGATCGTGTGGCGCACGGGCCAGGATCCGGTCCTGCAGCGCCAGCGTGCGGGTCAGGGAGCGACGGGCCAGTACCGGATCCTCGGTCTGGGCCGAGATCCGCAACAAATTGACCGCCTGGTAGTAGTCGAGCCAGAGCCGATCGACCGGCTTGAACAGCTCAGGGTAACGGCCCATCAGCTCTGCGGCCGCTGGGCCAGCCCCCAGACTCACCGCCACCCGATAGAGCGCCAGCACCTGATCGGGGTTGTCCGGCGCCAGCTCCAGCCACTGCTGGCGGGCCAGCAGCTCGCCCATGGGGTCTTCACTCTGACGGGCGGCATAGATACGGGCATCGAGGAGCGCCTGATCGCGACCAAAACGGGCTTCATATTCAGTCGCTGCGCTGCGGGCCAGCTCGCGGTTGCCCTGATCGCTGGCGGTGAGAAACAGCCCGAGCCAACCATTGCGGTTGGCGGGATCGCGCCCCTGCAGGACGCGGTAATAGCTGATCGCCTCGGAGTAACGCTTCTCGTCGCGGGCGGCACGGGCCACCCCTTCCAGCGTGCTGTTGCTGATGGCGCTGAACTCGCACGGCTCGCAGGCGGCCAATGCCCCCTTGCGATCACCACGCCACAGCTGCACGGCGATCAAATCGTCGAGCACCTTGCCATCACCACTCTGCCGATAGAGGGCATCCAGCCCGTGCGCCGCCCCATCCAGATCCCCGGCCCGGGCCTTGATCACCCAGGCTTCGCGCGCCCTGTCTACCTCACTGGCACACACCAGCAGAGGTAACAGCACCAACATCAAAAAGATGCGATTCATTCGCAACATACCACCCATAACAAACGCTGGTCATATCGTCCCTGCACGGCCATACGGATATCCACACCCGTCCGCTCCTGCCCGATAAGCAAGAGAACGTCCTGACTTGTGTGCTGATTTTGAGGGTGAAAGGCGGGCGATGAGCCGACACCTTTCCTATGTGCGGCCCAGCCATCTCCGGGCGGAGATCTGAGGCTTTCCGAACCCGATTCACATCGGGAGTGGCAAGGCGGGCGATTTTGCAGCTGTGGACAATTTAGTCAATCTGATGAGATGGGAATGGTTATCAACTGGACTATCCGGTTCGATACTTATGCACCCGGCTAACGACCGAAACAGGATTCACAAAATGCATCAGGGCACGTGGATAGCGGGTTCCCCTCCCTTGCGGAGCGGCCCGGCACTTCGTGTTCATACGAATACATATCTGATGAAAAGATCGCAGAGAACATCAGCAAAACGACAGAAATTGTCGCACCACATCCCCCGCAAGGTCACTGATGTCATGGCTGCGACAACCAATGGTCATAAAAAGCAGAGCTCCCGGCCTGATCGCCGGGAGCCAACAGAATTACCCGATGGATGCGGTTGGGTAATGGTTATGGATCCACGCCTCGAAGTCGGCCAGCATGCGACTCTCCGACTCGCGGTTGTCGGCGATGAGCTCGGCGCCGTGCACCACCCGGATATGGGCGTCGAGGGGCGAGCCCGCACCGGCAGTTGGCCGCTGCTGCGCGGCCGCCATGCAGGCTTGCGCTTGCTGCCAGGATTCGGCAGCGCTCAGGTTGCACGCCTCGGCCAGCGGCACTGCGCTAAACCCCTCGCCGGTCAGACTGCACAGGGTCTCATCGTGACTCATGCCGTTGCCCGGCCCCCAGTAGTGGTCGGCCAGATCCGGCCCGATGCGCGGGTTGTCGGTGAGGTAACCATCCCGTTTCAGGAAGTAGGCGCGGGTCTGCTCCACCGCCATCAGCGCCAGCAGGTAGCCATGATAGGCGCAGGCCGACTCCTGATTAAGGAGGTGCGGAATAGCCAGCAGCGGGCGCGGGCTCTCTACCCCGACGATCTGGCGCTCCCACTTGCGGGCCAGTGCCAGCACTGCCTCGGGGGTGCGTTCGGCCTCATCCATGGCGTAGAGATCCCGCTCGAAGTAGGCCACCAGCGCGATCTGGCGCTCGTTGAAGGCACGAAACGGCTGGCGCGCCTCGATCATCGCCTTGATGAGCGCATCGGGGATCGCCTCTCCTGCCGCGTTTCTGGCGTAGCGTTTGAGCCAGTCTGCATCGTCCAGCAGGCTGTCACAGAACATCGACTGGGTCTCGGCATAGGCCATCGACGTGGGCGGGAACTCCTGGGAGAAACAGGGGGCGTTGCCGGTGACATTGGCAAAGTGCGCAGCGTGACCGCCCTCGTGGAACAGGGTGTTGAGGCCACTCCAGCCGCTGCCCACCTGCGCCGGATCGGCCAGGCTGGTGAAGTTGACCACCGCCGGTATCCACTCACCCTGCTGGAAGAAGCTCGGTACCGGGCCATGGCAGAAGCCGTTCTCGTATTTCCCCTCCCGGGTCAGCAAGTCCAGGGTCAGGGTCGCACCGCGATACTGGATGCCGAGACGGCGGAAGCTCTCGACCCAGTCCCGCAGCGCCCGTGAGAAGGGCACATAGGGGTCGAGCTGGCGGGTCACATCGCCACTGATGGAGTAGCGCAGGTTGTGGGGCAACAAGGCAGCCTCCCCCTTGGCCGCTTTCAGTTCGGCGAGACTCTGCTGCAGCCGGGCGTCAGTACGGGCGATGAAGTCGTCGAGGATGGCGAACAGCTGATCCGGGCTCATCTGCTCGTTCTTGCGTACCTTGTAGTCGAAGTAGTCGCGATAACCCATGGCCCGGGCAAAGCGGTTGCGCAGGGCGACAATCTCGAGAAAACCACTGCCGACCACCCACTGCTCCAGGGTGTGGAACATGGCGAGCGCACTCTGGCGCACCGCCTCGTTCGGGCTGGCGGCCAATGAGGTGCTGGCGGCAGGCAGACTACCGGCCACCTGCTGGCCCTGTTCGTCCAGCAGGGTCAACTTCAACTCGCGGCGCCGGGCGAACAGATCCGCCTCGGCGGCCACCAGCTCATCCATCAGGGCCGCGGCAGCCGGTTCTTCAATCACGTTGCACTCGAAGAAAGCCAGCCAGCCTTGCAGACCACGCTTGAGATCATCCTGTTCGGCCAGCACCAGCATCTCCCGCAATGCGGGCAAGCGGCCCGGATTGGCACAGAACGCCTTATAGGCCTGCTCGGCAGCGGTGAAACCGGTCTGATCATCGCTGGTGCCCATATAGGTGGCCCAAAAGAGATCCTCTTTGCGTCTGTGTACCTCCAGGTAGTCGGCGTTGAGCTGGTTGAAGTAATTCCTGGCAATGGAACTCATAAATTCCCTCTTGTTATGGGGTCACCCAAACCGGGGCCCGCTCCTTTTTTTGATGAAATGCCAAACCCTTCACACTCTTTGGCAAAAATTGCGCTGGGATGCGCCTCAACACGCTACCACAAAGTGGGTGCTTGCTGTCTGCTGACTATACTGATGTCAAAACACTCATTTAAAAACAGGTGGCAACTTACTGAAAGTAAATGGGTTGTTAATTTTTCATCAACAGGCTGCCGCAGTAACGCGCCATACAAAATCAACAGGGATAATGAGGGTTTAGTCATGTTCAAGCTCGGTGATATCACCGTGAGCCGCAAATTGATCTTGCTGCTCACGTTGGCGTTTGTCGGTTTCGTTGCACTGCTGCTCATTTCGGCCAACGCACTCCAGCGCAATCTGATGAGTGAGCGGGAAGCGCGACTCAATGCGGTATTGAGTCAGGCCATGAGCCAGATCCAGTTTCTGGCCAGCACACTGCCAGCAGAGCAGGCCCAGCAGGAAGCACGCAAGCTGCTGACCAATATGCGTTTTGATGGCAACAACTACCTGTTTGTCATCGACGAGAGCCGCAAGATGCTGGTGCATCCTATCCGCCCGGAGCTGGTCGGCCAGACCATGGGAGAAGGGACGGGAGCCACCGCAGGACAGTTCTGGCACCAGATGGTCGACATCGCCCGCGGTGGCAAGCAGGGCACTTTGCAATATATCTGGACCGGCCCGTCAGGGGAGACCGCCGACAAGCTCTCCATGGTGTCAGGCTATCAACCCTGGGGCTGGATCCTCGGTTCCGGCATGCTGCTGCAGGATATTCAGCAGACCATCTGGGCCCAATACATGAAGATGGGCAGCGCCACGGGCATCATCATCCTGCTGATGGGGCTGCTGGGCTGGCGCATCACCCACTCCATCGTCTCCCCGCTCAACCAGATCAACCACGCAATGCAGCGGGTCGCCAAGGGGGATCTGGTGGTGAGCATTCCGGTACAGGGCAAGGATGAGCTGGGCATGGTCGCCCGCTGCACCAACCAGAGTCTCGATGCCATCCGTCACGCCCTGCTGGAAGCTAGCCTGGGGGCCCGCAACGTAGCCGATGCAGCCCTGCGCATCGCCGCCTCTGCCGAGCAGACCAATCAGGCGGTGACCAGCCAGCGGGATCAGCTGGCCCAGCTCGCCACTGCCATGAACGAGATGAGTGCCACCATCTCCGATGTGGCCGGTCACGCCGAGAACACCGCCCGCGATACCCAGGAGGCGACCGGTGAAGCCGGACTCGGTAACCGTGACGTTCACGCCAGCGTGCACGGCATCAAGGCGCTGGCAACCGAGGTAGAGCAAGCCACCCATCAGGTCAACCAGCTCAAAGAGGGGGTCATGCAGATCAGCGAAGTGACCGCTGTCATCAGCGCCATCTCGGATCAGACCAACCTGCTGGCCCTCAACGCAGCCATTGAGGCAGCCCGTGCTGGCGAACAGGGCCGCGGTTTTGCCGTGGTGGCCGACGAGGTGCGCCAGCTGGCCAGCCGCACCCGCCAATCCACCGAGGAGATCCAGAGCACCATCGCCCAGCTGCAGCAACGGGCCGTCAGCGCAGCCAATGCCATGGATGCCAGCCGCAAGCTGGCAGAGAGCAGCGTCGATCAATCCCAGCAGGCGGGCCAGGATCTCACCCTGATCGTCAACCACATCCAGCATGTCAGCGACATGGCGACCCAGATCGCCACCGCCGCCGAGCAGCAAAGCATGGTGGCCGAGGATATGAACCGCAACGTCAGCGGTATCAACGACTCGGCACTGGAGATGTCCCAGTCCGCTTCGCAACTGGCCCAGGAGAGCGAGCTGCTGGCAGGCCTCTCCCGCAGCCTGGATGAACGGCTCGCGGTGTTCAAATTAAGCAAGGAGTCCATCACCACCCCCATGATCCCGCCCTCTCATCATGCCGCCAGCGAACCGCGAGCTCGCCACTGACGACCTCTGGTAGTGCCATCTTGCCCTGCAACCTGCCAGCCATGCTGGCAGGTTTTTTTTAACCACAAAACATGCGTAAATTATGCACTTTATACGCACACACAACAGCTCGCAGACTGCAGGAAAAAAAAATAAATACTTATAAAACAATATGATTAATTAAAAATTAAACGGTTTCGGCCGACATTAAAACATTTAACTTTAAATAATTAATCAAATTGATACACAATGGCCAAGGCCGAGAATTCGGCCTGTAAATACCCATCGAGTCAATTGGCAAACTAACCGAAAGGTCAGGACGCAAAGCCTCCGGTCTAAAGACGCAGTGTCCAGGATAGCGGGGTTGCCACCCCCAGGTGTGCATCGGGGAACACTCCGGCCAACTGACTGCTCACATCTATCGAACAGAGGAATGTATGGCAGCAAAAATCCAACTCAGTCACATCGCTGCAGCACTGGCACTACTGGCCAGCGGCAGCGCACTGGCACACGGCTATATCAGCAAACCCGAAAGCCGCAACTACCTGTGCAATACCACCGGCAACACCCAGTGTGGTGCGGTGCAGTGGGATCCCCAGAGCGTGGAAGGCCCCTCCGGCTTCCCGCAAGCGGGTCCGCCAGATGGCCAAATTGCCTCGGCAGGCAACCCGCGCTGGGGCGAACTGAACGTCCAGACCAGCGATCGCTGGACCAAACGGGAAGTACAGGCAGGTCCCTTCGCCATCAGCTGGCTCTTCACCGCCAATCACATCACCCGCAACTGGCGCTACTACCTCACCAAGCAGGAGTGGAACCCCAACCAACCGCTAACCCGCGCCTCGTTTGATCTGACACCGTTCTGCGTCATCGACGGCAACATGGTGCAACCACCCAAGCAGATGACCCATAACTGTACCCTGCCAGAGCGAACCGGCTATCAGCTGATCCTTGGTGTCTGGGAAGTGGGCGATACCGCCAACAGCTTCTACAACATCATTGATGCCAAGTTCAAAGATGGCAGCCAGCCACCGCTAACGTGGACTCAGTCTGGCACCATCTACCCATCCATCAACCTCGCGGTGGGTGACAAGGCGATGACCCGAGTATTCGATGCCAACGGCGAACGCCCGGAACTGCAGACCGTGCTGACCATCGCCAATGCCGAACAGGGCCAAAAGAACAACTGGGCCCACGCCCTCGCCAGCAAGATCAACGCCGAGCAGTCGCAGATCCGTGCCGGTCAGCAGGGAGCCGATGGCCAGTTCAACCCTGTCTATGGCATGAACCCGGTCTATCTGAAGCGCGGCAGCAATCTGGAACGGGTCGAAATTGACCTGCAACAGCAGCAGCCGCCCGAGGTAGATGGCATCACAGTCAGCGGCCTAGCCAGCGAGTATGTGCTGGACAACGGCAAGGCAACCCTCGACTTCACCGTCACCGCGCAGGGCGACCTGGCGGTCACCAACACCCTGTATGACCATGGCGGCGCCGCCAAGGGAGAGAGCAGTGCCGATATCAAGGACAGCAGCCACACCTTCTCCATGGCGCTGGCCGGGCTCCAGGCTGGGCATCACCAACTGGTGATCAAGGCAGCACCGAAAGCGGGTGGCGACACCATTCAGCAGACCATGGACCTGATGTTCAAGGAGGCGAGCAGTGGCGGCGACTACCAGTTTGTCTTCCCGAACGATATCAAGTCCTACACTGCGGGAACCAAAGTGCTGCAGCCGAAAAACGGCAAGATCTATCAGTGCAAGCCCTTCCCCTACAGTGGCTACTGCGTGCAATGGACAACCACCGCCACCCAGTATGAACCGGGCACCGGTTCCCACTGGCAGAGCGCCTGGAGTGAGCTGAACTGATCCACGTCACTCGTTCATAAAAAAAGGCGTCCCCCGAACGGGGACGCCTTGCAAAGCCACACCTTGCGGTTGGCAGACCAACGGAGTCCGGTGTTCATTCTTCCCTCACAGCACACTCTTCACGACAGGGCTTATCCCTGCCATTTTCCCCCTTCCACGATCACGTCATTGGGATCGGTGTCGGCGCTTAAGCGATCGCGCACATACTGGTCATAGAGCTTGAGCAGGTACTTCTCTTCCCCCAGTTTGGCGAGACGGCCATTGACCCAGTCACGCAGCTCGATATTGCCCTTCTTCACCGCCGGGGCTATGGGATCTTCCGAACCCAGCTTCTCTGGCAGCACCCGGTAGCCCGGGTTCTCCTTGGCCCAGCTGAACAGCACCAGATTGTCTTGGGCATAGGCATCGCCGCGCCCTTGGGCCAGCGCTTGCAGGGATTCGGTATTCTTCTCGAACTTGAGCACCTTCCACTCCGGATGATTGCGAGTCAGCCAGATATCGGCCGTGGTACCGGTGGTGACGATCAGGGTCTTGCTGGCCAGATCGTCGAGTTTCTTGGCCGGGCTCCCTTCCGGCACCAGCACCTGTACCGCCACTCGCAGGTTCGGGTTGGTGAAGTCCACCACCTCGCGCCGCTCCGGAGTCACCGTCATATTGGCGAGGATCAGATCCACCTTGTCGCTCTGCAGGAAGGGGATGCGACTGGCGGGCTCCACCGCCACAAACTCGATCTTGTTCTCGTCCCCCAGCAGGTCCTTGGCAAAACGGCGGCCGAGATCCGTGTCGAATCCGACATAACGCCCCTTCTCATCGACGTAGCCAAAGGGAGGCTTGTCGGTGAAAACGCCGACGATGAGCTTGTCACGCTCCTTGATCTTGGCCAGGGAACCATCCGCCGCATGGGCAGCGCCGCTGGCGAGACCCAGCCCTAATAAGGCACTAAACAGAACCGAGGTGATTTTTTTCATGCTGACTCCTTTCGTTTGATGACATCGATATAAGAAAACTTGGCGAGGAACTGACGTGCTCGCTGGCTCCTGGGATTGTCGAAGAATTGATGGGGGGCGGCCTGCTCCAGAATGTGGCCGCCATCCATGAAGACGATGCGATCCGCCACTGCCCGGGCGAAGGCCAGCTCGTGGGTAACGATGAGCAGGGTCATGCCGCTACCGGCAAGATCACGGATCACCTCCAGCACCTCCTGCACCATCTCGGGGTCGAGGGCGGCGGTCACTTCGTCAAACAGCATCACCTGCGGGTTCATGCACAGCGCCCGCACGATGGCGATGCGTTGCTGCTGGCCGCCCGAGAGCTGGCGCGGATAGTCGTGACGCCGCTCCCACAGACCGATGCGGGTCAACAGCTGCTCGGCTTGCAGCAGCGCCTCTGCCCGCTCCCGCTTTTGCACCTGCAGGGGACCAAGCAGTACGTTTTCCTGCACCGTCAGGTTGGGGAAGAGGTGGTAGCTCTGGAACACCATGCCGATGCGCTGGCGCACTCGTTGCCAGTCGGTAGCGCCATCCAGCAACACGCCGTCGAAGCGGATCTCGCCCCCCTGAATGGGCTCGAGCCCGTTGAGGGTGCGCAGCAAGGTGCTCTTGCCGCAGCCACTCGGCCCCAGAATGACGATCACCTCGCCAGTCTGGACGTTGAGATTGACCCGCTCCAGCACCCGATTTGAGCCGAATTGTTTGCTGACAGAACTGAGTTCAAGCAGAGGTGTCATACCGCATTACCCCATTTTTGCTCCAGCCGGCGCGAGGCAAGCGAGAGCGGATAGCAGACCAGGAAAAAGAACAGAAACAACAGACCGTAGATAAGCACCGAGGCATAGGTGCGCTCGATGATCTGCTGGCCCACCTTGATCACCTCCACCACCCCGATCAATACCGCCAGCGAACTGGTCTTGATGATGCGGGTGTAGATGTTGATGGTCGGCGGCGTCAGGCGCTGCAGTGCCTGGGGCAGCAGCACGTGGCGATAGAGCTGCCAGGTCGAGAGCCCGAGCGCCAGCCCTGCTTCCTGCTGACCACGAGCCAGCGACCCCAAACCACCGCGCACCACCTCCCCCACCTCACTGGCGCCCCACAGGGCAAGTACCAGCACGGCGCACCAGAAGGCTGGAATATCGAGGCTGAAAAAGATCGGCAAGCCGAAGAAAAAGAGATAAAGCCACACCAGCACCGGCACCACTCGAAACAGCTCGAGATAGAGACGCAGCAGCCCCCGCACCAATCGGCCCCCCTGTTGCGCCAACACGCCGTAAGCGACACCACCGAGAGTGGCAAACAGAATGGCGAGCAGCGAGATGGCGAGGGTCTGGCCTGCCCCCACCGCCAGCAGTGGCAACGCTTGTGCCAATAACTCAGTAACCGGCGTGACCATACTGCGCCCTCCTTTCCAAGGTTCGCGGGGTCTGTGATGACGATGTCATGGCACTCTGCACTGCCATCAGACGCCACACTGGCTCAGGCAACTCAGTGACCGAACTGACCATGTTGCAGCCTCCTTTCAACGACTCGCAGAGCAAGCGACAGCGGCAGGAAGATCAGCACGCACATCAATGTCAGTACCGCCAGCATCTCGTAAGTCTTGTAGTAGAGGGCGATGTAATTCTTGGTGGTGTAGAGCAGTTCGGGCACCGCCACTGCCGAGGCCACCGTGGTCTCCTTGAGCAGGAAGATAAAATTGGCAAACAGCGCTGGCAGGCTGGCGAGCCAGGCTTGGGGCAGTTGCACGTGGCGCAGCAGTTGCCAACGGGATAGGCCGATGGCCCGGCCAGCCTCCAGCTGACTGGCAGGCACGGCCTGAATGCCTGCACGCAGCGCTTCGGTCAGATAACCACCACCGAGGAAGGTCATGGCGGTCACCGCGGTGGCAAACCCGGAGAGCGACAAGCCCAGCGCAGGCAGCCCGAAATAGAGAAAGAACAGCTGGATCAGCAGCGGCGTGTTGCGGGCCAGCTCGACATACGCCCGGATCAGGGCGCTGAGCGGCGGCTTGTGCAGGCTCAGCAGCACCACATTGATCAGGGCAACCGCCAGCGACGTCAGGATCACGATGGTTCCCAGTTGCAAGGTGACCCAGACCGACTTGCCGAAGGCGGGCAGCGTCGTGAGGATGAAGGGCAGATCCAGATTCATGCCGGGATCCTCCCGCCACGCTGCAAGCGCAGGAGGGGCGCACCGGCCCGACTCAGTTGCCAGGGCTGGTCGGCATCATGGATCTCTCCACTCTTGCTGCAACTCAGATGTGATAGGTAGCTATACGGCATGCTTTATCCTGAATGGATCGACGTTGGTCAGTCACTTATTCCATCATGTGACGCAAGTGCCAGATAACAAACGAAATAAAGTGGCAAAGTTAAGTGAAAAAATTCATATGGAGCCGTACCAGCGTACCTGATTGCGATCAGCACCACCCGTTCGGCCAGTAACAACAAGGGGAGCCAATGGCTCCCCTTGTTGTTACCCGTTACTGACTCAAATCTGGAAATCGATGGCAGGCTCACTGCCCATGGCGCGAGCTTGAATATCCGCCAGCGCCAGCTCGGGGTTGCAGAGCTGGATAAACTGCCAAGCAAAGTTGTGATGGAACTGCCCCTGCTTGAGCCCGATCCAGGCGGTATGGGGGGCAAACAGATGGCTGCCATCGAGCTGCACCAGCCCCTGATCGCGCTGGGAGTCGAACGCCATGTCGGCCAGAATGCCGACCCCCATCTCCAGCTCGACATAGGTTTTGATCACGTCGGAGTCCTGTGCCGTTAACAGGATCTGGGGGGTGATACCCGCCTCGGCAAAGGCCTCATCGACCCGTGCCCGCCCGGTCAACCCCGCCTGATAGGTAATGATGGGCCAGTTGGCCAACGCCGCCAGGGTAAGCTCGCTCTCGCTGGCGAGGGGGTGCTGCTCGGGCACCACGATATTGTGGTGCCAGCGATAATAGGGAAATGCCACCACCCCTTCGCTCTTGTCGAGCTGCTCGCTGCTGATGCCGATATCCACCTCACCGCTCTGCACCAGCCGCACTATCTCCTCCGGACTGCCCTGACGCAGCTCCAGCTGTACCAGCGGAAACTGCTCGCGAAACGCCTTCACCACCCGCGGCAGCGCATAGCGCGCCTGGGTATGGGTGGTCGCCACCAGCAAACGACCCGAATCGCGGTTGGCAAAGGTGCTCGCCAACTTGCGGATGTTGCTGGCGTCGCCCAGGATGCGCTCGGCAATAACCAGCAGCTCCTTGCCCGGCTCGGTCATCCCGAGCAGCCGCTTGCCATAGCGAATGAACAGCTCTATCCCCAGCTCCTCTTCCAGCTCGCGGATATGGCGGCTGACTCCGGACTGGGAGGTAAACAGGGCATTGGCCACCTCGGTCAGGTTGTAATCCCGCCGCGCCGCCTCGCGGATAATGCGTAACTGCTGAAAATTCACCTTGTCGCCTCCTGCGAAGAGTGACGACAAGGCTCCGTCGCCACTCTCTTTTTTTGTTATATGGCCGGACATGGCCGGCTGACAACCTGAACCGGGCGGCCATACCACCCGCAAAATGCCATCAAATCTGGTAATCGGGATAGAACTGCGCCTGTCTGGCCACTAGCCTCACCCCCTGCCCCGGAGCAAACAGTTTGGCCGCCTCTTTGGTCAGCTCCGCCTCGTAGTGGGCCCCTTTGGTTTCGCCATCGCCACGCAACTCCACCCGGATGCGTGGCCCCATGGGCAGCAGGCGGGTAATAGTGGCACGGATCCCGCCGGTCGCATCGGCTGGCAGGATCTCCAGCTCATGGGGACGCACATAGGCAATGGCGGCACTGCCGTGGGCCAGATGGGAAGCCGACGGGCCACCGAGCAGTTGCTCGCCGATGCCGAACCCCTGCTCGGCCACCCGACCGCGGAACTGGTTCACGCTGCCGAGGAAACTGTGAACGAAGGAGCTGGCTGGCTGGTCGTAGACTTCGGCCGGGGTGCCGATCTGCTCGACCCGTCCGGCATTCATCAGCACCACCCGATCCGCCACCTCCAGCGCCTCCTCCTGATCGTGGGTGACGAACAGGCTGGTGACATGCAGCTCGTCGTGCAGCTCGCGCAGCCAGCGGCGCAGCTCCTTGCGCACCTGAGCATCGAGGGCGCCGAAGGGCTCGTCCAGCAATAGCACCTTGGGCTGCACCGCCAGCGCGCGGGCCAACGCAACCCGCTGGCGCTGACCGCCTGAAAGCTGGGTCGGATAGCGCTCGGCCACGTGGCTGAGCTGCACCAGATCCAGCAGCTCCTTGACCCGGGTGCGGATCGCCGCCTCGGCCGGGCGCTCGCTGCGCGGCTTGACCCTAAGGCCGAATGCCACGTTTTCGAACACCGTCATGTGGCGAAACAGGGCGTAGTGCTGGAACACGAAGCCGACGTTGCGCTCGCGCACATGCAGGTCGGAGGCATCCTCACCACGAATGATGACGCTGCCGCTGTCGGCCTGCTCCAGTCCGGCGATGATCCGCAGCAACGTGGTCTTGCCACAGCCGGAGGGGCCAAGCAGCGCCACCAGCTCACCGTCGTGAAAGTCGAGGTTGATGTCTGCCAGCGCCGCGTACTGATTGAAATGCTTGTTGAGTTGTTGAACCTGAATGCTCATGGCTGCCTCTTTAAAACGGTGATCAGTGAGATTTGGTGGGCTGGGCACGCAGCCGGGCCAACAGGGTTTCACCCAGCAGGGTGAAGATCCCGAACAGAGCCAGCAGGCTGGCCACCGCGAAGGCGGCACCGGTCTGGTACTCGTTGTAGAGGATCTCGATATGCAGCGGCAGGGTATTGGTCTGGCCGCGAATATGGCCGGAAACCACCGACACGGCGCCAAACTCCCCCACCGCGCGGGCGGTACAGAGCAACAGGCCATACATCAGGCTCCAGCGGATGCCGGGCAGGGTGACGCGCCAGAACATCTGCAGGCCGCTCGCCCCCAGCATGATGGCCGCCTCCTCCTCTTCCGGGCCGCGCGCCTCCATCTGGGGCAGCAGCTCGCGCACCACGAAGGGCACGGTAATGAAGGTGGTGGCCAGAATGATCCCCGGGGTGGCGAAGATGATCTTGATGTCGTGTTCGCTCAGCCAGTCACCAAACCAGCCGCGACTGCCAAACAGCAGCACCAGCATCAAACCTGCGATCACCGGCGACACCGAAAACGGCAGATCGATGACGGTGATAAGCAGCTGCCGACCGGGGAAGCGGAAACGGGCGATGGCCCAGGCCGCTGCAATCCCGAACAGCAGGTTGAGGGGAACGGCGCAGAGCGTAACCAGTGCGGTAAGACCGAGGGCACTCAGGGCATCCGGCTCGCTGATGGCGTGCCAGAAAAAGGCGAGACCCGGGGTCAGCGCCTGAATAAAGACGGTGGCCAACGGCAGCAGCAGCAGGGCAGCAAACCAGCCCAACCCGACCGTGATGAGCAGCCACTTGACCCACTGGGGCTCGCGGATCACGACCGGAGCCTTGCGAACGGGGGCCGCCTCCACAGGGGCGACTTCCAGGGCGAGTGTCGATGCGTTCATATCCGGCTCCCTCCGATACGAGACCAGCTCCAGGCCTGCAACTTGTTGATTAGCAGTAACAAAATGAATGAAATCAGCAGCATCACCACGGCGATGGCGGAAGCGCCGGCGTAGTCGTACTCCTCCAGGTGGCTCATGATCATCAGCGGCGCGATTTCCGAGACCATCGGCAGGTTGCCTGCAATGAAGATGACCGAACCGTACTCCCCCACCGCTCGGGCAAATGCCAGGGCAAACCCGGTGAGCAGGGCAGGCACCAGAGTTGGCCACAGCACCCGCAGGAAGGTCTGCCAGCGATCGGCGCCGAGGCTGGCGGCGGCCTCTTCCTGCTCGCTCTCCGCTTCCCGCAGCACCGGCTGCAGGGTACGCACCACAAAGGGCAATCCGATAAAGGTGAGCGCAATCACCACGCCGATGGGGTTGTAGGCGAGCTGGATGCCGAGCGGTGCCAGCAGCTGACCGATCCAGCCGTTGGGAGCAAATATGGCGCACAGGGCGATGCCAGAAACAGCTGTCGGCATGGCAAACGGCAGGTCGATGAGGGCATCCACCAATCGGCGACCGGGGAAGCTGTAGCGCACCAGGATCCAAGCCAGGATCAGGCCAAACAGGCTGTTGAGCAGCGCCGCGACAAAGGCCGCACCGAAGCTCAGGCGAAAGGAGGCGAGTACCCGCGGCGAGCCGATCACCTGCCAGAACTCGGCGGCACTCAGGTTGTTCACGGCGAACAGCACCAGCGCCGAGAGCGGCAGCAACACCAGCACGCCCAGATAGAGCAGTGTGAAGCCGAGGGTCGGGCCAAATCCCGGCAGAACTGAGTAAGAACCAAATCGCATAACGATTCCATTTGTTATGAAAAACATCGGATGTAGCGATTCTGCTCACTCTCCTTTTAAGCAACAAACATCAATTGCGACTTTGCTAATTACTTTTTTGTCTAACAACGGTGGGATAAGGCTTTTAGAGCGTTCCAAATAAAAAAAGGTCTTTTATATAAATAAAAGACCTAAGAAATGGAGCAATGCGGAGCGCAACATTCAAAGAGCAGGGCATGGAGCAATAAACGAAACACGCATGCTCCAACCACGTCATAAATCACTAGCAAAAACCTATCGCGACTTGCCGGGACAATGCTGCAGCCAGTGGAGCCACCACCAGCTCGCCACGGCGATAAAGCGCGCCCAGCAGGTTCAGGCCCTGATGCCAGTCTCCATGACCAGACTGGGCATTGATATGGCCAGCGTCACCGGCATCGAACAGTGGCACCTGCCACTGGCGACTCCAATATTCGGCCCGCTCAAAGCTCATCCATGGATCATTGCGACTGGCCACCAGCTGAGCCGATACCTGCAGCGGCCCGGCCAATGCCTCATCGGCAATGCCAAAGCGGGCAGGATCGGCAGGTGCCACCAGAAAGATTGAGGCGACCTTATCCGGCTGCAATCTGGCCGCCGCGATGGCAGTCAGTGCGCCGAAGGAGTGGGCCACCAGATGGACCCGGCTACGACGGCTTCTCAACTTGCTCGCCAGCTTGGCACTCCAGACTGTGAGGTCGGGTTTGTCCCATGGCAGACCCGCCATCCGCTGCCATTGGGGAAAGTGATCGTGCCAGCGGCTCTGCCAGTGATCCGGCCCACTGTTGTGCAGACCGGGAACCAGGAGGATCTTGTTCATCTTGGTGCTCCTATCGGCTGGCACAGGGGCCAGTTCAAAGATGGGGTAAGCGCTTGTCAGCCTCAGCCACCCGGTTGATAAATCAGGTCAAACAGGCCGCCCTGGGCGAAGTGTTTCTTCTGGGCCTTGTCCCAATCCCCCTCCAGATCCTTGACGGTAAAGAGGGCCAGCTGCGGGAACTGGGCGGCAGTCTCTTTCAGGATCGCCGGATTGCTTGGACGATAGTGATACTTGGCGACGATACGCTGTCCCTCGTCGGAGTAGAGGTAGTCGAGGTAAGCCTTGGCCACCGCTTCGGTGCCATGCTTCTTGGCCACCTTGTCCACCACGGCGACCGGCGGTTCTGCCAGAATGGAGACCGACGGCACCACCAGCTCGAACTTGTCACTGGCACCAGCCTGACCAAGCACCAGCAGCGCTTCGTTCTCCCACGCCAACAACACATCACCGAGACCGCGCTCGATAAAGCTGGTAGTGGCACCACGGGCCCCCGAGTCGAGCACCTTCACATTCTTGTAGAGATCGCCGACAAACTGCCTGGCCCCCTCTTCACTGCCGCTCTTCTTAAGGGCATAACCCCAGGCTGCCAGATAGTTCCAGCGCGCCCCACCGGAGGTCTTGGGGTTGGGGGTGACGATGGCGACATCCTTGCGCACCAGATCGTCCCAATCCTTGATCTGCTTGGGATTACCCTTGCGCACCAGGAAGACGATGGTGGAGGTATAGGGCGCCGCGTTGTTGGCGAGACGGCTCTGCCAGTCCGCAGCGATGAGTCCTTGCTTGGCGACGGCATTGACGTCATAAGCAAGCGCCAGCGACACCACGTCAGCCTCCAGCCCGTCCACTACGGCGCGAGCCTGCTTGCCGGAGCCACCATGAGACTGGCTCACTACCACATCGTCACCCGTTTTTGTCTTCCACTCCTTGGCAAAAGCGCTGTTGTACTCCTGGAACAGCTCGCGAGTCGGATCGTAGGAGACATTGAGCAAACGGATCTCTGCAGCATTGGCCTGGCCCAAGGCCAGCAGGGAGAGCAAAGTCAGGGCGGTCATTCGCAGTTTCATGGTGAATCTCCATATCGTTGGGTTGAGAGCAGCATGCCGTGGAGTTGTTATGCCGAGAAGAAAGAAATAGCTCTTTGCTTATCTCTTTTGCTCATATCAAGCCGATCTCTCGCCCCACAAGGGGCCAAGCTGCGACTCTGTGAGCAATGCCCCTCTGACACCTGACTGGCTGTGCCATCATGGAAGCAAGCAGCAACAGAGCGAAAAGGAAGACGCTATGTGGATCAATGCTGAACCGGTCAATGGCGCCCTGGTCTCACTGGCCATCGGCCTTATCATCGGACTGGAGCGGGGCTGGCAGGTACGCCAGTTGGGGGATAACCAGCGTATCGCCGGGATGCGTACCTACGGCCTTATCGGCCTGCTCGGCGGAGTCTGCGCCCTGCTGCTGCCGAGCCTTGGCCCCTGGCTGCCGCTGCTCGGCCTGCTGGCGGTGGTGACGGGCTGTGGCCTCTCGGTCTGGCTGGCCCAGCACTGGCAGGGGGAGTTCGGCCTCACCAGCTCGGTGGCCATGCTGCTTACCTACCTGCTCGGCCTGATGTCGGTACTGCTGAGCCCGAGCGAGGCGGTGGCCTGCGCCGTGCTGGCAGCACTCCTGATGGGACTGAAAGGGCAGATCCAGCAGGGGATGCTGTTTCTGAGCGAAACCGAGTTTCACGCCACCCTGCGGTTTCTGCTCATCTCGCTGGTGCTGCTGCCGGTACTGCCCAACGAAGAGATGGGCCCGCTTGATGCCTTCAACCCCTTCAAAATCTGGCTGATGGTGGTGGTGATCGCCGGTATCTCGTTCTGTGGCCACTTCGCAGTGCGGCTACTCGGTACCCGCGCCGGGCTGGTGCTCACCAGCATACTGGCGGGACTGGCCTCCTCCACCGCCCTCACCCTGCAGTTTGCCCGCCTCAACAAGGAGCAGGGAGGGCTTGAACGGCTGCTGGCCACCGGCATCCTGCTGGCGGGAGCTACCATGTGGCTACGCCTGCTGGTGCTGGTACTGCTCATCCACAGCGAGCTGGCGATGCGCCTCGCCGCCCCCCTGTTGCTACTGGCCGCTACCGTCTACGGCTGCGCCTTCTGGTTCTGGCGCCAGCGCGAGGAGCTGACCGACGGTCCGGTGCAACCGGAGACCAGCAACCCCCTCGATCTGGCCACCGCCATCAAGTTCGGCCTGCTGCTGGCGCTGATCGGCTTCATGGCCACTCTGCTGCAGAGCAAGGTGGGCAACTCCGGGGTCTATCTGCTGGCGCTGGTGTCGGGCATCACCGACGTGGACGCCATTACCTTGTCACTCTCCCAGCTCTCCCACAAGGAGCTGGCGCTGGAGGTGGCGGCTCGCGGCATCCTGCTGGCCGGGCTGGTCAACTCGCTGGTGAAAGGAGTACTGGCGCTGGTGATAGGCGGCCGTAGTCTGGGGCTGCGGGTATTGTTGCCCTACTTCGTCTCGGCCCTGCTGATCCTGCCCCTCATCTGGCCTGCGGGTTGACCGGGTGCACCTGCAAAAAGTGACAGACTGACGACGACCCTGACAGTCACGTATACTGCCCTCTCTTGCAGCATGAGGAGGTAGCAATGGCGAGCGACTGGGACAAGGTACTGGCTGGCGGGGCACTGGACAGCCAGAGCGAGGAGATAGCCAACGACCGGATCCGCGGTCAGGCGCTGCTGGCCCGGCTCAATGGTTCACCGGCTGGCGATACGCCGCTACGCCAGCAGATCTGCCGCGAACTCTTTGGCCACTGCCCCGACTCCTGCTGGATCAGCACACCGTTCACCTGCGAGTTTGGCCGCAACATCCATATCGGCGAGAAGACCTTCTTCAACTTTAACGTCACCATTCTCGATGTGGGCGAAGTACATATCGGCAGCCATGTGCTGCTGGCCCCCAACGTGCAGATCTACACCGCCACCCACACCATGAACTATCTGGATCGGCGCAACTGGACTGCCTACAACAAACCGGTACGGATCGGTGACGACTGCTGGATTGGTGGCGGTGCCATCATCTGTCCCGGCGTCACCATAGGGCCGCGATCCATCATCGGCGCAGGCGCCGTGGTGACCCGAAATATCCCGGCCGACTCGGTGGCGGTGGGTAATCCGGCCAAGGTGATCCGCACTCTCAAGCAGGATGAGGAGCGCTGCTGGGAGCTGGCCCAATGATGGCGCTGGCACTGCTGCCACTGGGTGCAGCCCTCTGGCTCGGGCTCGACGGCCAGCAGTGGTGGCCGCTGGCCATGTTGCTAACTATGAGCCTGCTCACGGTGGCCGCCTACGCCTGGGACAAGCGGCAGGCGGTGCGCGGGCAGTGGCGCATCCCCGAATCCCGCCTTCATCTGCTGGAGCTGTGCGGTGGCTGGCCGGGCGCTCTGGTGGCCCGCCAGTGGCTGCGCCACAAGACCCAGAAGCGCAGCTACCGGCTGGTCTTCTGGTTTATCGTGCTGCTGCACTTGACCCTGTGGGCGCTCTGGGTCGGACGACCACTCTGGCAGCAATAGCCAACCGCATCACAAAGGCGCAACGAGCCCCATTGCGGCCAATTGGCGGCTATGAGAAAACAGAGCTGATCCATCAGCGTTTTCGCCGTTTATGACGACCATATTGATAACGACAAGGAGTCGTGACATGACCATGTGGACAGGCATAGTCCTGATCGTATTTATCAGCGTATTGTTCGGATATCTCGGCAAACGGGCCCGCTACCAGATGGGGGATGCCCGCATCACCGACCGCCTCGGCAAGCAGGATCTGATCATCAAGGAGCTGCAGGAGCGGGTCGCCAATCTGGAGGCGATCGTCATCGAAGAGGAGAAGCGGCGCCCGTTCCGGGAGCTGTGATTTTTCACCGCCAGGTTTCAGATAAGGAAAGGGCTGCATCATGCAGCCCTCTCTCGTTTGAACAGATTCAGATGGCCAGCGGCAGCAGTTCGGCATAGTCGCGGATCGCCGGGAAATCGGTGATGTTCTGCTCCGGCTTGCAGCTATCCGGATTCTGGATCGCCAACTGATAGCCAATGCCATAGTCAGCAGCGGCACGCAGGATCCGCTCGCTATCATCCACAAACAGGGTGCGGGCCGGATCGAATGCCAGCCGCTGTGCCAACGCCTGCCAACAGTGCTGACTCTCCTTCGACCAGCCCAGCTCATGGGTGCTTACCATCAGATCAAGATGGCCAGCCAAACCCAGCTTTGCATCCTTCACCGAAAGGCTGGCGGGGTGAGCATTGGTAAAGAGCACCAGTTGCTTGCCCGCAGCCCGCAGCGCTGCCAGAAAGGGGATGGCGTGGGGGCGCCACTGGATCTTGGCCAGCAGCTCCTGCTTGAGGGCACGAATATCGAGCCCCAGAGTCTCGCTCCAATAATCCACGCAGTACCAGTTGAGGGTGCCGTTGACCGCCTGATAGTGCACCTCGATCTGCGCCTTTGCCTCATCCAGCGGCAAACCGAGCCGCTCGGCGTAACGCTCCGGTACCAGCTGCTGCCAGAGGTGGTTGTCAAAATGGAGATCGATCAGGGTGCCATCCATATCGAGCAAAACGGTATCAATCTGGTGCCAGGGTAACGAGTTGGACATGCAGCCTCTTGAATCTCGGTGTCGCGGGAAAACGGAGCGGCAGTATAGCGGATTTTTCCGCCCCCTTTCCCCTCTCTGCCCCGTGGTGTTCGGTGTGGGAGTCGTTTACTCTTGAAGCACGATTTTTTAACGAGCAATCCCCCCTGATGAGTGAGCACCACAAAAGCGCCCCCGAACAGATTTCTATTGCCCAGCTGAAGCTGGAGAAGAGCAAACCGGAGATCCTCAAGGCCGACATCGTAGCCGAGAGTCGGCTGTTCTGTGTGGAGTCCCTCCACCTCAAGTTCTCCAACGGCGAAGAGCGGGTCTACGAGCGGATGCGCGGTGGCAATCGGGGCGCCGTCATGGTGGTGCCGCTGTTCGATGAGCATACCCTGCTGCTGGTGCGCGAGTACGCCGCGGGCACTCACTCTTACGAGCTGGGCTTTCCCAAGGGGCTGATCGACCCGGGCGAGGATGCCTTCAAGGCAGGCAACCGGGAGCTGATGGAGGAGGCAGGCTTTGGCGCCAACAGCCTGACCCTGCTCAAGCAGGTGTCGCTGGCGCCTGGCTACTTCTCCAGCCGGATGGATATCCTGCTGGCTTGGGATCTCTTTCCCGAGCAGCGGATCGGCGACGAACCGGAGCCGCTCGAGGTGATCCCCTGGCCCCTCAACCGAATAGACGAATTGCTGGCTCGGCCCGACTTCACCGAGTCGCGCAGCATCAGTGCCCTGCTACTGGCCCGGAAGTGGCTGGCGGAGCAGGCAGAGTAGCCCGCACACGGGCAGTTAACACAGAGGATAACGAGATGCAGGAGTTGTTGGCCTGGGTGCCGGGGGTCAAGGAGATTGCCCGCGAAGCCGGAAGGATCCTTCACGACATCTATCACGGCGGTCAGTTCGAGCGTCAGCTGAAGGAGGATGCGACCCCGGTCACCAGTGCCGATCTTGCTGCCGATGCCTACCTCAAGCAGGCGCTCTCGGCGCTCACCCCCCACGTGCCGGTATTGACCGAAGAGGCGGCCGACATCCCCTTCAGTCAACGCGCCAACTGGCGCCAGTACTGGCTGGTGGACCCTCTCGACGGCACCGGTGAATTTATCGCTGGCAGCGGCGACTTCGCCACCCTGATCGCTCTGGTACGGGACAATGTGCCGGTGCTCGGGGTCATCTATGCTCCCGAGTCAGATGTACTCTACTGGGCAATACGTGACTATGGTGCCTTCAAAGAGGTCAATGGCGAGACCCTGCCCATCAGCGCCATGCACCACGAGCACAACCAGCCCGACTCGCTGGTAGTCGCCATCAGCCGTCGCCAGAAGCTGGAGAAGCTGACGAGCCGCCTCAATCCGGCCATCAACTACGAGCTGATCCCGCTCGGCTCCAGCTCCCTCAAATCCTGTCTGGTGGCGGAAGGGGCGGCCGACTGCTACGTGCGGCTCGGCCCCACCGGCGAGTGGGATACCGCCGCCGCTCAGTGCATCGTCGAGGCGGCCGGTGGTCGCATCCTCAGTCTGACGCTGCAGCCGCTCAGTTACAACGAAACCGAGTCACTGGAGAACCCTGACTTTATCGTGATGGGGGATCCGGATCTCGCCTGGGGCAAGATCCTGACTCATTGAGCTGAGCGCGAACACAACGCGTTTTGATGAATAAGAGGCGGCCGCATGGTCGCCTTTTTCATGGTGATATTTGCTGCCAATGTCGGCAATGAGCAGGGATATTCACTAGGAAAGCCGCATAATGACAGTGGATCATCACAATCACCGTCAGATAACCGGCATGAATTTTCATGTAATTCTACAAAGTAACATCTGGTCAAAATAAAAAATCGACATACAGTTAAATTTCGGATTTAAATTTCGCAATTTCGACACTTGTCAGCTTTACACAATTCTGTGATCCAGATTCCATTCCCAATCTCACTGGCTAAAACCCGTTATGGTAGTGATATGTTTCAGGCCCTCTTTTTGAGAATTAAATCCCAATAAATCACAATAAGCTCAGATTAAAACACTGGCAAAAAGTGAATCAGCAATGAGTTTATCTGCAGACGTTACCGGGGAGCTATCCGGTTCCCACTCCACCACCGCCAGCACCACCCGCTGGCGCCGTCATGACACCCACTGGGTCATCAGCCTGTTTGGCACCGCCGTTGGCGCTGGCATCCTGTTCCTACCCATCAACCTGGGTCTGGGCGGCATCTGGCCTCTGGCCATCGTCGCCGTGCTGGCGGGTCCCATGACCTTCCTCGCCCACCGCGGGCTGGCACGCTTCGTCCTCTCCTCTGCCCGCCCCCACGCCGACTTTACCGAAGTGGCGGAGGAGCACTTCGGCAAGATGGCTGGTCGCCTCATTTCGGCGCTCTACTTCCTCTCCATCTTCCCGATCCTGCTTATCTACGGAGTCGGGCTGACCAACACGGTGGAGAGTTTCATGATCAACCAGCTTGGCATGGCAACCCCGGATCGGGTGATGCTCTCCGGCGTGCTGGTGTTCGCCATGATCGCCGTGATGCTGGCGGGGGAAAAAGCGATGCTGCGCGCCTTCGCCGTCATGGTCTATCCGCTGGCCGCCATTCTGCTGGCCCTCTCCTGCTACCTGATTCCCCAGTGGCAGTGGCCGGAAGTGACTGCGTTTGAATGGGGCAGTTTCCTCAATACCGTTTGGCTGGCACTGCCGGTCACCGTGTTCGCCTTCAGCCACGCCGCCGCCATCTCAGGTTTTGCCAACGTGCAGCGCCGGGAATATGGCGAGCTGGCCGAAGCCAAGAGCAGCCTGATCCTGCGCAACACCACAGTGATGCTAGTGGGTTTCGTGCTGTTCTTTGTCTTCTCCTGCGTGCTGAGTCTCTCGCCCGCCCAGTTGGCCGAAGCCAAGGCCCAGAACGTCTCGGTGCTCTCTTATCTGGCCAACATCACCGATAACCCGGTGATCGTGACCTTGGGACCGCTGATCGCCTTTATCGCCATCAGCTCGTCATTCCTCGGCCACTTCCTCGGAGCCCGAGAAAGCCTGAAAAGCCTGATCGCCAAGCCCACCGGCCTGCCGCTGGCGAAGGCGGACAAGGTCGGGATCGCCCTGATGTTCTTCTCCATCTGGGGTGCCGCCGTCATCAACCCCGGCATTCTGGGGCTGATGGAGACCCTCTCCGGCCCGGTCATCGCCATGATCCTGTTCATCATGCCGGTCATTGCGATCTATAAGGTGGAGGCGCTGGCCCGCTTCCGTCATGGCTGGACCAACGGCTTTATCCTGCTGACCGGTTCGCTGGCGGTATCGGCGCTGATCTTCAGCCTGCTGAAATAACAACGGCCCCGTAAACGGGGCCGTTGAAACGACAAGAGGCGACCCGTGGGTCGCCTCTTGTTCATTGCAAATCGCTTACTCTTTGTCGAAATCTTCGATCTCTTTGCCCAGCGCTTCCATGATGGCGCGCGCCTCGGCAGGGACGCTGTCCGGCTGATCCTTGCGCAAATCTTCATCGCAAGGAAGCGGCTGACCAGTGAAGGCATGCAGGAAGGCTTCACAGAGCAGCTCGCTGTTGGTCGCATGACGCAGGTTGTTCACCTGACGACGGGTGCGCTCATCGGTCAACACCTTCAACACCTTGAGCGGGATCGAGACGGTAATCTTCTTGACCTGTTCGCTCTTCTTACCGTGTTCCGCGTAGGGGCTGACGTAGTCGCCGTTCCACTCTGTTCCCATGACTCACCTGTTCTCATTTAGCCGTGAGCACGGATTTTAACCCTTAAGGAAATTAATGGCAATCCAACAGCAAAGCCATTTAGACGTCTGGAAGTGTTGACGGCCTTTTTAAGCTGGCGTAGTGTGATTCATCATGATGCCAGCATTGGCACGATAGCGTGTGGCAAAAACCGCGTGGCAGGAAGAGTAGCCACCGTCCAGAGAGATCAAGGAGAGAAACATGACCCACAAGGCCACCCTGGCGGTTCGCACCGGGATTGAGACAGACCAGCAACACGGTGCCGTGGTGCCGCCTATCTACCTCTCCAGCAACTACACCTTTGCCGACTTTGGCGAACCCCGTCAATACGATTATGCCCGCTCCGGCAACCCGACCCGTACCAATCTGGCGGACGCGCTGGCGGCACTGGAAGGGGGTGCCGGTGCCGTGGTCACCAGCACTGGCATGGGGGCAGTCCATCTGGTTACCACCGCCCTGCTCAAGGCGGGGGATCTGCTGATCGCCCCCCACGACTGCTACGGCGGCACCTGGCGCCTGTTCGAGTATCTGGCGGCCAAGGGCCACTACCGTGTGCAGTTTGTCGATCAGGGGGATGAGGCCGCACTGGCCGCATCGCTGGCCCAGAAGCCTGCGCTGGTATGGGTCGAGACCCCCTCCAACCCGCTGCTGCGGGTGGTGGATATCAGCGCCATTGCCAGCGCCGCTCATGAGGTGGGTGCACAGGTAGTGGTGGACAACACCTTCCTCTCCCCCCTGCTGCAACAGCCACTGGCGCTTGGTGCCGATGTGGTGGTGCACTCCACCACCAAGTACATCAACGGTCACTCAGACGTGGTGGGCGGAGTGGCGATTGCCAAGGAGGCCGCACTGGCCGAATCGCTGGTGTGGTGGGCCAACTGTCTGGGGCTCACCTCCGGGGCGTTCGACTCCTACCTCACCCTGCGTGGCCTGCGCACTCTGGCCCCCAGATTGCGCGCCCATCAGGAGAACACCGATCGCATCCTCGCCTTCCTGCAGCAACAGCCGCTGGTGAAACGCATCTATCACCCCAGCCTGCCGAGCCATCCTGGTCACGACATTGCGCGCCGTCAACAGTCCGGTTTCGGCGCCATGCTAAGTTTTGAACTCGATTGCAGCGAGGCGGGTATTCGCACCTTCCTCGCGGCCCTCACCCTCTTCTCGGTGGCCGAATCCCTCGGCGGGGTGGAGAGTCTGGTGGCCCATCCGGCCAGCATGACCCACAGGGCAATGACCCCGGCCGCGCAACAAGCAGCAGGCATCAGTAACCAGCTGCTGCGGCTTTCGGTCGGTATTGAACATGGTGAAGACCTGGTGGCCGATCTGGCACAGGCTTTTGCACAGGCACAGCAGGCAGAACAGGTAGCGAAGTAATGGAACAGCAGCAACAAGGAGAGATCGCGGTGGCCACAGAAGCAGGATTGAAGCGACGTCACGTCCACAAGTTTGGTGGCAGCAGTCTGGCGGATCCGGTCTGTTATCGCCGGGTTGCCACTATCGTCGAACAACAGGTAGGCGGAGATGAGCTGATCGTGGTCTCCGCCGCGGGCAAGACCACCAACCGACTGATCCAGCTGGTGGAGCTGGCCGAAGCTGGGGATGAAGCGGCCGGTGAAGCCATCTCGGCCCTGCAGGCCTATCAACAGAGCCTGATCGACGGCCTGCTGGAGGGGGAACTGCAGCTCGATCTGAGCAAGCAGCTGGCCGATGACATGCAACTCATCGCCAAAACCCTGGAAGGGCAGTTTGACCGCTTCGCCCGCAACGGCCTGCTCGCGTTTGGCGAAGTGTGGTCGGCGCGCCTGCTGGCAGCCCTGCTCACCAGCCGCGGCGACAAGGCCATCTGGCTCGATGCCCGCAGCTTCCTGCGCGCCGAGGATGGCGCCCTAGTCAAGGTGGATACAGCCCTCTCCAGCGAGCTGCTCAAGGCGCGGCTGGCCGAACATGCCGGACGCATCGTGGTGACCGGTTTTATCGCCGCCGACATGGAGGGACGATCCCTGCTGCTCGGCCGCAACGGCTCCGATTACAGCGCCAGCCTGTTGGCCCTGCTGGCGGACGGCGAATCCACCACCATCTGGAGCGACGTGGCCGGTGTCTACAGCGCCGACCCGCGCCGGGTGAAAGAAGCTCGCTTGCTGGAGCGTCTAAGCCTCGCCGAAGCGAACGAGCTGGCCCGCCTCGGCTCCTCGGTACTCCACTCGCGCACCCTGCAACCGGTGGCCGACAGCCGCCAGCGCCTCACCCTGCGTTGCAGTTACAATCCGGATGAAGGCTGTACCCATATTCTGCGCCGTGCCCCCCGCTCCGGCGGCGCCCGCATCGTCTCTTCGGTGGATCAGATCGCCCTGATCGAGCTGAAAGTGCTGCCGCAGACCAACTTTGATCAAACGGTGGCCACCATCGAGGCTTATCTCGCCCGCCACCGTCTCAACCCGCTCACCCTGCAGCGCCAGCCGGATCGCCGGATCCTGCGACTCGCCTACACCCTCGAGGTGGCACAGGGGGCGTTCGAGCTGCTGCGGGACTTCCAGCTGCAAGGGAGCTTCACCGGCCTCATCCAGAAAGAGGGGTTCAGTCTGGTGGCGTTGGTGGGTGCTGGTGTCACCGACAACGCCGAGCAGTGTCACCGCTTCTATCAGCTGCTGGCAGATCAGCCGCTGGAGTTTGTCCAGGTGGCTCGGGATGGCCTGAGCCTGGTAGCCGTACTGCGTCAGGTGGTGCTGGAGCCGCTGCTGATCGCCCTGCATAGCGCCCTGTTCAGCCGCCCGACCCGGGTCGGACTGGTGGTGTTCGGCAAGGGCAATATCGGCGGCCACTGGCTGAGTCTCTATGCCCGTGAAAAGGCACGGCTCGAACATGAACTCAATCTGGCGCTCACCCTCTACGGGGTATTCAGCTCGGAAGGGGGCTTGCTGGATGAAGAGGGACTCAACCCCCTCAAGGTGCAGGACAACTTCAATCCCAAAGCGCTGATCTGGCCCGAACTGCTGGCCCAGTTGGAACAGCACAGCTTCGACACCCTGATCGCCATCGATTTGACCGCCAGCGAGACGGTGAGCCGCTACTATCCGGACTTTGCCCAGCTCGGCATTCACATCATCGCCGCCAACAAGTTTGCCGGTGCCGCCGACAGCGAGTTCTACCAGCGCATCAAGCAGACCTGCCGCGACCATCAGGTGCAGTGGCGCTACAACGCCACCGTTGGCGCTGGCCTGCCAATCCAGTCCAGCATCCAGATGCTGCGCCAGAGCGGCGACCGCATTCAGGGGGTCTCCGGCATCTTCTCCGGCACCCTCTCCTGGCTGTTCCAGCAGTATGACGGCAGTCGCCCCTTCTCCGAGCTGGTGGACGAGGCGTGGCAACACGGCCTGACCGAGCCGGATCCCCGCGAAGATCTCTCCGGTCAGGATGTGCGCCGCAAGCTGCTCATTCTGGCACGGGAGGCAGGCTTCGAGCTCGACTCCGCCGATATCGAGCTGGAAAACCTGGTGCCCGTCCCGCTGCGCAAGGTGACAACCGATCAGTTTATGGATCGCCTGAAAGAGCTGGATGGCCCAATCCTGACCGCCTTCGAAGGGGCCAAGCGCCTCGGCAAGGTGCTGCGCTACGTCGCTCGCTTCGAGCACGATGGCAAGGCTCGAGTAGGTCTGGAGGCGCTGGAACCGCACCACCCGTTCGCCAACCTGCTGCCGTGCGACAACATCTTCGCCATCGAGAGCGACAGCTACCGCACCAACCCGCTGGTGATTCAGGGGCCGGGGGCGGGTCGCGAAGTGACGGCTGCCGCCATCCAGTACGATCTCTGGCAGATCTGCGCCAACCTCTGATCTTTCAGAGGCAGGAGAAGGCCGCCGTCATGCCCTGTGCGATCTCTGGCAGGTCTGCGTCGGCCTCTAAGCCAGATAATGCAAAGGGAGCTGCTCTCAGCTCCCGCGTACATAAAAAAAGCCCGAGTCAGTGACTCGGGCTTTTTGCTGAATGCCGCTTCGATTAGGAGAAGCAGGCCTGCAGCACGTAGAAGATGGCGATGGCCAGAATGGCACCGGCAGGCAGGGTGATGATCCAGGAGACCACGATGTTGCGCAGTACCCCCAGATTCAGCGCCGCAATGCCGCGCGCCAAACCAACCCCCATCACCGCACCGACCAGGGTCTGGGTGGTGGAGATAGGCAGACCGGTACCGGAGGCAATCACTACGGTGGCGGCAGTCGCCAGCTGGGCGGCAAAACCACGGCTCGGAGTCAGGTGAGTGATGCCGGTACCGACAGTCGCCATCACCTTCTCGCCCATGGTGGCCAGACCGATCACGATACCGATACCGCCCAGCGGCAGAATCCACCAGGCAATGGCAGCCTGACCGGAAATCTCGCCACCAGACGCAACGATTGAGGCCACGGCAGAGAGCGGGCCAATGGCGTTGGCCACGTCGTTGGAGCCGTGGGCAAAAGCCATGGCACAGGCGGTGATCACCATCAGGATGCCGAACACCTTCTCCACGTTGGCGAAGTGCATCTTGCTGTCATCCTGCGGGTTGTATTTCTGACCGCGAATGTAGATCCAGCCAGCAAATGCCACAGCAATAGAGATGGCCACGGAGAGCATGACACCTTCGCCATCGGTCAGGTGCAGACCAACGTGAGTCAGCCCCTTCTTGATGGTTACCAGGCAGATCACCAGCGCGGTCAGGAACATGTAGAACGGCACATAGCGCTTGGCATTGTTCAGCGGATCATCGGTGTTGAAGATGAGCTTCTGCACACTGATGAACATGAAGTAGGCGATGACACCGGAGATGGCCGGGGTAATGACCCAGGAGCCGACGATACCGCCAAACTTGCTCCACTGTACCGCTTCCGGGCCAATGCTCACCACCGCAAAACCGACGATGGCGCCGATAATGGAGTGAGTGGTGGAGACCGGCCAACCGAAGTAGGAGGCGAGGATCAACCAAGCTCCTGCCGCCAGCAGGGAGGCGATCATGCCAAGCACCAGTAGATCCGGGCGATCGGCAAAGGCATTGCTGTCGATGATGCCGTTACGGATGGTGGCCGTCACTTCGCCGCCAGCCAGATAGGCACCGGCAAATTCGAAGATCATGGCAATGATGATCGCCTGACGAATGGTCAGGGATTTGGTGCCGACCGATGTGCCCATGGCGTTAGCTACGTCGTTCGCGCCAATACCCCAAGCCATCAAAAAGCCGAACAAGGCCGCCACGAGCACCAGAGTGGTGCCGTAATTCGCGATAATGTCCATTAATAGTGTTTACCCAGTCAGTCGATTACGAACGAGCCAGCATCAGTTCCAGACGGGCGCCTACACGCTCGGCCTGATCTGCCAGGTCACCTACCCATTCGAGGATCTTGTAAAGGAACATCATATCGATCGGATTGTACTTCTGCTCAACCGCTTGCAGCTGTTGGCGCAGTCCGATCTGCATGGTGTCTGTATCGTCCTCGATCAGATCCAGCTGGTGGATCATCTCGGCAACCATTTCCACTTCCCGTCCCTTGAAGCCGGTTTCGAGCAGCTCGTCGAGCTCCCCGATCGCTTTCTCGGCCTGAGCGGTCGCATCAATACAACGTTTGAGATAAGCCATGAAATCCACCCGCATTTCGGAGGGGAATTCCATGCGACGACCAAGCATGCGGCCGGAAATATCCTTGGCACGATTGGCAATCTTGTCTTGCTGGGTCAACAGCTCCAGCAGGTCGGTACGCGCAACCGGCAGGAACAGACCACGAGGCAGTTTCAGACGGATTTCACGCTTGAGGATATCCGCCTCTTTTTCCAACTGGGCTATCTGCTGCCGGATCTTCTCGGCATCTTCCCAACGGTCTTCAGCAACGGCATCAAAGAAGGGAACCAGCTGCTGGGAACATTGGTGAACCTTAACGATATGCTTCTGCAGTGGCTTGATGGGGGACTTGGCAAAAAGCCCCAAAATAGTATTTACTGGCATGGTCAAACCTGTGTCGGTGAAAAAACACTCGATACGATTTTATGAGGCGCGCATGGTAACCGAACTGCGCCATCAATAAAACCGCGAATTAACCTAGTCGTCTCGGGGGCATTATATCCCCGCGACCCGAATCCTGCCCCCCAAAGTTGCCTGCCAGCCCGGAATGACTATGCAAACTGAGATCGAGATAAAGTTTTTTGTCGCCAGCGACATTCAAACCGCGTTATCCAACCTGCTGAATTCACTTGAAATTAATGATTGCTCCCAACAGCAGCTCGGCAACATCTATTTCGATACGCCGACCCTTGCCCTGCGCCAGCTGGAGATGGGTTTACGGATCCGCCGCTGCGATGCCTTCGCCGAACAGACCATCAAATGCCGTGGCCAGGTGGTGGGCGGCTTGCACGCCAGACCCGAGTACAACGCCCCCGTCAGCGGCGCTCTGCCGACCCTCTCGGCCTTTCCCGATGAAATCTGGCCGACCCTGACCGAGCGCGACTGCATCCAGCTGCAGCTGGTCGCCCAGTTTCGTACCGACTTCCTGCGGCGCCACTGGCTGATCGCCGTCGAGAACGCCGAGATTGAACTGGCCTGGGATCAGGGGGAGATAGTCGGCAGTCAGGGCAGTACCACCATCAACGAGCTGGAACTGGAGCTCAAATCCGGCGACACCGCGGCGCTATTTGCACTGGCCCGGCGCCTCGCCAAGATCGGCGGGCTGCGCCTCGGTGCCCAATCCAAGGCGCAGCGCGGCTATCGACTGGCAGGCCTTGGCAAACCGCTGGCCCTGCAATCGCTGGTCACCAGCGAAGTGATAGATGTGGCAGCTGCCATCGCAGCCGGACTGAGTCACTGGCAGCATCACGAGCAGCTCTGGCTGGAAAATCCGCAGGACAAAACGCTTCGGCAGCAGGCATTCGCCGCCTTGTGCGAAGGAATTGCGCTGATCAAACGTCGAGCCAACGAACTGGCACAGCCGACCCCTTGGCACTCTGAGCTGGCAAGCCTGCAGCTACATCTGCAAGCAGACGCGAACTCTGATCGCCAGTGGCCCATCGAACCGGAAGACCTCTTCCTCTGCCCGGATTATGTCGAATTACAGCTGACCATCGCCGCCTGGCTGCATCACGCTGCCTGAGCGAGGCTATGTCGGTCGGAAATAAAGACCGGACAAAAAAGTCGAAAACAAAACGGGTGAGCCTTGGCTCACCCGTTTTGCATTACAGCAGATTAAGCTGCTGCATGGCGCTGCGAATGCGCTCGCGAGTTGCTTCCGACAGCGGCATCACCGGCAAGCGGCACTCCTCGCTGCAGAAACCGAGTAGGGAAGCGGCATACTTGGCACCGGCCGGGCTCGGTTCGGCAAACATCGCCTGATGGAGCGGAATCAGCTTGTCTTGCAGTTCACGCGCGGCTTGCCACTTGCCAGCCAGCGTGAGGTTCTGCACCTCGGCCACCAGCTTGGGGGCCACGTTGGCGGTCACCGAGATACAGCCCTGACCACCGCCGATGTTGTAGGCCACGGCCGTGGCATCTTCACCGGAGAGCCAGGCAAAAGGCTTTTTGATCAGCTGACGCTCGGTCCAGGGGCGGGCCAAATCGCCGGTGGCATCCTTCACCCCGGCAATGCGCGGCAGTTCGGCCAGACGGGCCAGAGTGGCGGGCTGCACGTCGACGATGGCACGCGGCGGAATGTTGTAGACAATGATCGGCTTGGCGGTGGCGTCGTGCACTGCCTTGAAGTGGTGGTAGAGACCCTCCTGATTGGGACGGTTGTAGTAGCCTGCCACATGCAGGGTGGCATCGGCGCCGACCCGCTCGGCATGGAGGGTGTATTCGATCGCCTCGACCGGATTGTTGGAACCGGCCCCGGCAATCACCGGAACGCGCCCCGCCACCTGCTTGACCACCAGCTCCACCACCCGGCAGTGTTCGTCATGGGTCAGGGTCGGGCTCTCACCTGTGGTACCTACCGGCACAATGCCGTGAGTACCCTGCTCGATATGCCACTCAACCAGGCGCAGCAGCGCCTCTTCATCCAGCTTTCCCTGTCGAAACGGGGTAATCAACGCAACGATTGAACCTTGAAACATGGGATCTCCTTCTCCTAAGTGACGTGCATATGGCAATAAAAAACCCCGGTACGATGTGCGCAACCGGGGTTTGAATTTTCTCAGGGATGAGAGGTTACGCGCGAACGTCGGCAGGCCCGAATGTCAGGCTTTTTTTGTGCTTTCGTTTCAACCCGTTGAACCGCATTTCGTCATCTCTGGTCAAAAAATGGTGTCTGGGCATATTTCGGGAACGCAGCATAAATGTCAAGGCGAAAGGGGCTATGTATAATGGCCGCCCAAAATTGAGTGGAGAGACCCGATGAGCAGCCCTATCAGTGCCGTCAGCCAGATGCTGGAACGTAACCAAGCCCTCTTTGTCGGCAAGCGGCTACTTGTCTGCGGCGCGCTGGAGGATGACTACCCCCGCCAGCTGGCGACCCTGGCCCAGACCCTGACCATCTTTACCACCGATTACTGCTACTACCGCAGCCAGCAGGCGGCTCTCGGCGAGGCCATCCTGTTCGACCACCAGCTCGGTGGTACTCCCCGCTTCGATGCCCTGCTGCTGCTGATGCCCAAGGCCAAGGCCGAGGCACAGTATCTGCTGGCCATGATGACCCCCTTGCTGGAGGCGGGTGCCGACCTGTTCCTAGCCGGTGAAAACCGTGGCGGCATCAATGGCGCAGACAAGCTGCTGGCCCCCTATGGCGAGAAGCCAGTCAAACGTGACTCGGCCCGCCGCTGCTCCCTCTATCACGGCGAGCTCAGCAAACCGGTCACCCCGTTCGATCTGGATAGCTGGTTCGGCAGCTATCAGTGCAAAGCTGGCAACACCGAGCTGACCGTGCAGGCGTTGCCCGGCGTCTTCAGCGCCGCCGAACTGGATCTCGGCACCCAGATGCTGCTGGCGTCGGCGCCACCGATGCGGGGCACCCTGCTCGATTTCGGCTGTGGCGCTGGCGTGATTGGCTCAGTGCTGGCCAAACGCAACCCTGATCTCAAGGTCACCATGGTCGACATCAACGCACTGGCGCTGGAGTCGAGCCGCCGCACCCTGGCCATCAACGGTTTGCAAGGGGAGGTACATGCCTCCGATGTCTACTCCGATATCTCGGGAACGTTTGACCAGATTGTCTCCAACCCTCCTTTTCATGCTGGTCTCAAGACCTTCTACGCAGCGACTGAAACCTTCCTCGCCAAAGCGCCGGAATTTTTGCGGTCACAAGGCTCACTAACCATTGTTGCCAACGCCTTCCTGCGCTATCAGCCTATACTGGAGACACACTTCAAACGGACAGAAGTGATCAGCAGTGATGCCAAATTCAAGGTTTATATGAGTAGAGTGTAAATAATTGTAAGTAGTACAATAAAACCGCTAGAGAGCGCCATCTGGGATCTGATAAGGTACTCAGAGCATTATAAAAACACCCCTAAAGGGGTGTTTTTATACCGAACATTGAAAACCTTTTCATATTGTTCATTCAGGGAGAGAAACACGATGGCAGGCATTTTGACCATGATCCTGGCTGGTGGCGAAGGCACTCGTCTGCAGCCTCTTACGACTACCCGCAGCAAGCCGTCGGTTCCCTTTGGTGGCAGCTACCGGCTCATCGACTTTGTCCTCAACAACTTCGTCAACGCAGACTTTCTGCGCATCTATGTTCTGACCCAGTTCAAATCCCAGTCTCTCTATCTACACATGAAGAAGGGCTGGAATATCGTCGGCATCACTGACCGCTTTATTGACCCCATCCCGGCCCAGATGCGGATGGGCAAACGCTGGTATGACGGCACCGCCGATGCCATCTACCAAAACCTCGGCTTTATCGAACGAGCCGAACCGGATCATGTCTGTATTTTTGGCTCAGACCACATCTACAAGATGGATGTGAGCCAGATGGTCACCTTCCACAAGCAGAAAAATGCGGCCATGACAGTCGCGGCCCTGCGCATGCCCATCGCAGAGGCGAGCTCATTCGGCGTCATCGAGGTCGATACCGAAGGCCGGATGATCGGCTTCCAGGAAAAACCCAAACATCCCAAGCATATTCCCGGCGATCCCACTCAGGCGCTGGTCTCCATGGGCAACTACATCTTCGAGACCGAGGCGCTCTGCCGCGAGCTGAAGCGAGATGCTGCCGAGGAGAACTCCAGCCACGATTTCGGCAAAGATGTGATCCCGAGCCTCTATCCACGCGCCCCTGTCTATGTCTACGACTACAGCACCAACGTCATCCCGGGCGAAAGACCGAGCGTCTACTGGCGAGATGTGGGCACCCTGGACTCCTACTGGCAAGCACACATGGATTTGGTGGCAGACAATCCCCCCTTCTCCCTCTATAACCGCAAGTGGCCGCTGCACACCCACTATCCGGCACTGCCGCCTGCCACTTTCATCGACAGTGACGAGTGCAAGGTAAAGATCGCCAACTCCCTCATTTCCGCCGGTTGCTTTATTCAGGGCAGCCAAATCCAGCGCTCGATCCTTGGATTTCGTTGTAATATCGGGCCCTGCAGCCACATCAGCGAATCTGTGCTGCTAGGGGATGTGAAGATTGGTGAAGGGTGCTCTATCCGACGTGCGATCATAGATAAAAATGTTGAAATTGCGCCCGGCACCGTTATCGGTGAAAATCTCGACCACGATAGAGAGCGATTTACCGTGTCCGAAGGCGGTATCGTTGTGGTACCTAAGGGAGCAAGAGTTGGCTATTAACCCACTGAAAATCCTGTTTGTTGCCTCGGAAGTTGAGGGGCTGGTCAAAACCGGGGGCTTGGCAGACGTCGCCAGAGCCCTGCCTATGTACCTTGCCCAGAAGGGGCATGATGTCAGGATCATGCTCCCCTTCTACAAGACGATAAAGCGACGGGATGAGGCCAAGCTGGTCGCTTCACGCTGGCTGCCAACCCATCCGGGCCTGCCGGACATCGGTTATCGCATCTACCAGATGGAGTTGGACGGCGTCTGTGTCTATCTGCTCGACTGCCCGCAATATTTTGATCGTCCCCAGCTCTATGCCGAGAATAATCAGGCCTATCCGGACAACGGCGAGCGTTTTGCCTTCTTCTCGGCAGCTGCGCTCCATGCCTGCGAACAACTCGGTTTTGCCCCTGACATTGCTCACTGCAATGACTGGCATACCGGCTTGCTGCCACTGCTGCTGAAGACCCGCCATGCTCACAACCCCTTCTTCCAGCAGACCCGCAGTGTGATCAGCATTCACAACGCGGCGTTTCAGGGGGTGTTTGGTCGTGAGCAGTTCTGGGCCATGCCGGAAATCGCTGACTACGAACGCCGCATCAACTACGACTACGGCCACGTCAACCTGCTCAAATGCGGGGTACTCTACGCCGACAAGATCAATGCGGTCAGCCCCAACTATGCTCAGGAGTTGCTGACTCACCTCGGTGCCCACGGCATGGCCAACATTTTCCAGCAGCGGGCAGCCGATCTTTGCGGCATTCTCAACGGCTGTGATTACAAGGACTGGGATCCGGAGTTCGACGAATTCCTGCCTGCGACCTATAGCATCGGCAACATGGCAGGCAAACAGGTCTGCAAGCAGAGCCTGCAACAGGAAGCGGGACTTGCCGTTGCGGATCTCCCGATCTATGGCATGGTTTGCCGCCTGACCGAGCAGAAGGGCGTGCCCTTGCTGCTCCCTGCACTGGAGAAATTCCTTCACCATCAGGTGCAAGTGGTGATCGTCGGCTCTGGCGATCCTGCGCTCGCCACTCAGCTGCAAACCATGGCACAGCAGTATCCGGGCAAGCTGGCCTTCATCAATGCCTATGATGACCGGCTGGCTCATCTGGTCGAAGCCGGTGCCGACTTCTTCCTGATGCCATCGCTGTTCGAACCTTGCGGACTCAACCAGATGTACAGCCTCGCCTACGGCACTCTGCCCCTGGTACGGGCCGTTGGTGGCCTGAAAGACACAGTAGTGGATTGGGATGCCGATCCTGAAAATGCCACCGGCTTCTGCTTCAATGATCCGACGGCAACCATTCTGCTTGATACCATGCGTCGCAGCTTGCTCTACTTCCTGCAGGACAAGGAGCAATTTGCCAAGGTACAGCACAACGCCATGAACACCCGCTTCAACTGGCCCGACTCGGTTACCCAGTATGAGCAGATGTATCAGAGTGCATTGGGCCGTTACTGAGCTGCAAACATCAGCTAATTGCTGAAGATTTGTACCCTTGGTTCAACTTTAAGCGTCAACAGCGAAAAAAGTCCCCTTTGGCTGTTGACGCTCCCCCAAAACTCTATAGAATCCCCCTCCGCAGTGATGCGAAGGTGGCGGAATTGGTAGACGCGCTAGCTTCAGGTGTTAGTGTCCCACGGATGTGAGGGTTCGAGTCCCTCTCTTCGCACCAATACTGCCATGCTGATTCAGCAGCATGTAAATCCAACTAGAAAACCCGAATGTGCGAAGGTGGCGGAATTGGTAGACGCGCTAGCTTCAGGTGTTAGTGCCCCCCGGGTGTGAGGGTTCGAGTCCCTCTCTTCGCACCATGCTTCTCCAGACAGCATGTAAATCAAAACTGGTAACACAATGTGCGAAGGTGGCGGAATTGGTAGACGCGCTAGCTTCAGGTGTTAGTGTCCCACGGATGTGAGGGTTCGAGTCCCTCTCTTCGCACCATGCTTTATCCAGACAGCATGTAAATCCAGACTGGAAACCCGAATGTGCGAAGGTGGCGGAATTGGTAGACGCGCTAGCTTCAGGTGTTAGTGCCCCCCGGGTGTGAGGGTTCGAGTCCCTCTCTTCGCACCATGATTCTGACATGTAAAAACAGAGCAATGCGCTCCAACCGCATTTAAAAACCAGCTGGAGAAAATCAGTGTGCGAAGGTGGCGGAATTGGTAGACGCGCTAGCTTCAGGTGTTAGTGTCCCACGGATGTGAGGGTTCGAGTCCCTCTCTTCGCACCATTCATTACGCAAAAGGCCCATCACGAAAGTGATGGGCCTTTTGTTTTTACTCCTTGTTATGGCTATGCTTTTGACGACTCCCCGCTCATCGTCATGCCAAGGAACGCATATGATACTGGATACCGACATTCACAACTTTTACGAACATCTGGTGCTCAAGGAGATTGAGAAGCAGGGGCTGCAGCAGAAGCTCACTAGCGACCAGATGGCCGACCTCTGCTGCCTCACCCTTAACCAGCTCCCTTCCCACTATATTCGCCACGATGTTGACATGATCTACTTCCTGACCGATGCCAAACGCACCGAGATGGAGAAGCTGGTCGTCGAGTCACTCAAGCTGGCGCAGCAGAAAATCAAGCAGGCTCCCGCCAAAACCTCATAACCAGGATTGCTGCCAGAGCAGGAGGCGATACCGCTCAACCCGGCCACTGGCAGCAAGATCAAGGCGGGGCGCAATCCGGGCTCCGGCATAACCCAGGCTGCCAGCAGGAAACCGCTACTCCAGGTGCCGTACTCTTTATCCAGACCCCATGTGAGTACAACCACCGCTACCAGCAACATCATCCCCGCAATATCCAGCGCAATGTTTTTTCCCCGCCATGAAGGTGCAAATTGCGTTGTGAGTAAGCTTCGAATGTGACCAATCATGTCAACATGGCGCTCAAAAACGGGTTATGAGATCAACTAATTTGTAATTTCTTCAATCAAATGTGCATTTTTACCAATTTGGTGGGGCTTTAACCCGCCAGGTTTGTGGTAGATTGCGGCCTCTTTTTGGGTTGGCCCCTCGGGATACGTGTATCCACAGGACGAGAGGGACTGACCTTGGCGAGCAAGAGTTTAGGAAGTATCTATGCAAAACCAACAAAACCACATCCGACTACCGGGCATGGCACAGGTGTTTGCCTGTCTGGCCATTTTTCTGGCACTGGCATTTTCGTTCACCAGCGTGCTCGACTTGCCAATCCAGCTGGCACTGTTCATCGCCTGGTTCGTCATCATGGGGCTCGGCATCAAGCTGGGCCACGATTACAAATCTCTGGAGCAGGCTGCCGTTGACGGCGTTGCCAAGGGGATGGGGGCCATCCTGATCCTGGTCTCCGTAGGTGCCCTGGTCGGCACCTGGATTGCTGGCGGCATTGTCCCCAGCATCATCTACTTCGGCCTCAAGGTGATCCACCCGTCCATCTTCCTGTTGGCGACCCTGATCATCTGCTCCCTGACCTCGCTGGCCACCGGCACCTCTTGGGGCTCTGCCGCTACCGCGGGTATCGCCATGATGGGGATCGGCCACAGCCTCGGCGTGCCTGCGCCGCTGGTAGCCGGTGCCGTGCTCTCCGGCGTCTACTTCGGTGACAAGCTCTCTCCGCTCTCCGACTCCGTGGTACTGGCCTCGACCATGTCCAACGTCGATGTGGTGGAGCATATCAAGGGGATGCTGCCCATCAGTTTGCTCTCCTATGTCATCACCGCCGTGCTGTTCACCGTGGTGGGCATGCAGTATTCGGGCAACGTCAGTCTGGAGCAGGTCAATCTGGTGATGGAGGCCCTCGACAGCCAGTTCAACATCACCCCGTTGGCCATCGTGCCGGTGGTACTGGTGCTGGGCCTGTTGGCTAACCGCAAGCCCGCCTTCCCGGTGATCAGCTTCGGCGCCCTGCTGGGCCTGATCTGGGCTATCGCTTTCCAGGGCATGGATCCGGTCAAGGCAATGCACTCCGCCTACAGCCCGTTTGCCATCACCTCCGGCATCGGCTTTATCGACAATATTCTCGGTCGCGGCGGCATGGAGTCCATGCTGGGCTCGGTTGCGGTCATCATCTTCGGTCTCGGGTTTGGCGGCCTGCTGGAGAAGGTCGGTATTCTGGAAGTAATCGCCAGCGCCTTCGAGAAGCGCATCAACAGCGCTGGCAGCCTGACCACCCACACTATAGGCACTGCGTTTCTGGCCAACGTGTTCGGCTCGGCCATGTATGTGTCGCTGATCCTGACCCCCAAGATCATGGCCAAGAACTACGACCGGCTGGGGCTGGCACGCAAAAACCTCTCTCGCAACGCCGAATTTGGCGGCACCCTCACCTGCGGCATGGTGCCCTGGAGCGACAACGGCATCTTCATGGCCGGGGTGCTGGGGGTGGCGACCCTCGACTACCTGCCCTACATGTGGCTGAGCTTCACCTGCATCATTGTGACTATCGCCCTCTCTTATATGGGCAAGGCAGTAAACAGGGTCCCGCTGGTCGCGGCCGCAAGCTCTCGTTAAATTCATTCCGTAAACAACAAAGGCGCCATCAAGGCGCCTTTGTTGTTTCAGGGGAATGCTGTTTGCAGACACTCGCTGACTACCCCAAACAAAAACAGCCCTCGTCGCCGAGAGCTGTTTCATCAAACCGATAATGCCGATCAGATGGAGAAGCTGGAACCACAACCACAGGTAGTGGTCGCATTGGGGTTGGTCACGGTGAAGCGTGAACCTTCCAGACCCTCGGTGTAATCCACACTACCGCCTACCAGATATTGCAGGCTCATAGGGTCGATCACCATGGTGACACCGTTCTTCTCGACCACAGTATCACCGTCGTTGATCTTCTCATCAAAGGTAAAGCCATACTGGAAACCGGAGCAGCCCCCACCCGTGATATACACCCGCAGCTTGAGCTGTGGATTCTCTTCCTCGGTGATCAGCTTCTTCACCTTGTTGGCCGCCGCATCCGTCATCTGGATGGGCAGCGGGGCTTCTGCTACTGCACTCATTACTGACCTCACAACCATTAGATCCACAAACATGGAAACCGCGAAATTATCCAATACCCGACCATTCAGTTCAAGTATTCACCACGTTTAACCGGCCGCGGGCACCGGCGCGGGTGGCGCAGCGACCAGCGGCTTGATCACCTCCCCCCACTCAACCAGCAACTCTTGCGCCGGTTGCCTGCCGTCCTTGTTGATGGTGACACGGATCCGATCCGGCACAAAGCCTTCCGGCAACTGCCAATTCCCTTCCAGCAGCTGGAAATAGCGCAGGGAGTAGCGCCACTCGCTCACCTTCATCCCAAGTTCCCGCCCCGTCAGGGTCTTCGGCTTGTCAGCCAGGCTCCCCTCAACCCGGATCTGCACCTGACCACGAAACAGCTCCCGCTTCTTGGCGGGCTGGGTCAGGGCGAGACGGTAGTGGTAACGACCGGGAATGCTGGTCTCCTGCAAAGTCAGGTTGTCGATCACTACCCCCACCTGTTCACCGGTGGGGCGCATGATCCGTTCAAAAAAGGCCAGCTGGCGCTTGAGCTCCTGTACCTGCGCCTCCTGACTTTTCAGGGTGGTCTGCAACTGCTCAAAGGCCGCTTTCTGAGTTGCCAGCTGGGTATCTTTCACCCCCAGCTCGGTCTTGAGTTGGCCGATGGCCTTGCCCTGGCGATCCAGCGTCTCCTGCTGCACCACCAACAGACTGCTCTGGGCCAGCTCCTGACGGTTACCGGCAAAGTAACCGATAAGCCCGCCAACGGCTAACACGACCAATAACTTCAATAGATTGGACATAGCCCCTCATCCCGTTATCACGCTATTTTTACGGCAACGCCTCTCCCTTCACTATACCGCCCGGACCGGGGTCAAACGCGATAAAGGCAAAAATTAACTGGCCGTGGCGCTGCCATCACCCCGCTTTTGACGCGCAGCAAGCCGTAAAGTTCGCTCCAGGATCTGGGAATAGATGGGGCGACCACCCAACCACTGGGCAACGACTGTCGCCCCAACCGTGGTGATCATCATTGGCAGGATCAGCTGATAGTTGTCGGTCATCTCGGTAACCAGCACGATGCCGGTGATGGGGGCACGCACTGTGGCGGCAAACAGCGCTCCCATACCAGCGATGGCAAAGGCACCGGGCTCGATGCCCAGCTCGGGAAACGCCGCATGAAACAGATGGCCGAACACCACGCCAAACAGGGTGCCGAGGGCCAAGGTCGGCGCAAATACCCCGCCAGGGGCACCAGAGCAGAAGCAGATGAGGGTCGCAACCAGCCGCACCGAGAAGATGAGAAACAGGGTCGCCATTGCATACTCACCGCTCATCAGGTGGGGAATGAGCTCAGTGCCACCGCCCGTCACTGACGGGGCAAACAGCGACAACACGCCAAAGGTACCTGCGACCAGCATGCCGATGGCCACGAAACGGTGGCGCTTGTTCTGATGCAGCGCCAGATAACCATCCTGACAGGCAAGCACCAGCTTGTTGAAGACAAAACCCAACACCCCGAAGGTGGCCCCCATAAAGAGGAACAGCCAGAGCGCCTTGAGGGCTGGCGCATCGTAGTGGGGCAAGGTGATCACCGCCCCCTGCCCTTTCATGTTCTGCAGCATCAGGGTCGCCATGATGGCGGAGATCCCCACCGCCTTGATGGCCAGAAAGGAGTAACGAAACTGCGGCCGCATCTCCTCCATCACAAACAGGATGCCCGCCAGCGGCGCATTGAAGGCCGCCGCCAGACCACCCGCCGCACCGGCGGCCAGCAGGGCGTGACCATGCTCCTTGGGCAGTCTGAAGATATCCGCCACCATCTTGCCGAGGTTGCCACCGATCTGCACCGAGGGCCCCTCCCGCCCCAACACCATGCCGGAGCTCAGGGTACAGATGCCCCCGAAGAACTTGACCGGCAACACCCGCCACCACCGAACAGGACGCAGATCGTCCATCGCCCCTTCGATTTCGGGAATGCCGGAGCCCCCCGCTTCCGGGGCAAAGGCATGAGTGAGGAAGTAGCCGATAAACCCCAGCAAGGCGCTGAAACCGAAGCCGAACAGACCGAGCTGCCACCAGGGACGGTCGGCCAGCAACGCGATACGTTGTTCTGCCAACCAGTGGACACCCGATTCGAACAGGCCGCAGACCAGCCCGGCCAGAGTGCCGACCAACGCTGCCAGCAGCAGAACCAGCAAGGGCATCTTGTCTTGCCGAATGATTCGGGAAACCGACCCGCGCGGCGAGGCGGACGGTTCAGATGAGGAGAGAGCTTGTTGCGCCATCTTGTTACACCAACTTGGAAACGCCATATCGTCAGCTAGCTGAGATCAGGATCACCCGGCGCGTTGCTCGGCTGCCCAGGGCTGGGGCTTTCTGCTATAGTCGGCCCGTTAATTTTGTCACGGGAGCAGACCGAGAGTCCGGGTGGCGAGAGCGCAAAGCATACTCCTGATGCCCCGACCTGCCGAGTCTCAATCGGCTGCAATCCCCTGTGTGACGACCAAAATCCCATTAAGGATGATCCATGTCAAAATCAGATCAGCTGTTTGAACAGGCCCGCCAGACCATTCCGGGTGGCGTCAACTCTCCGGTCCGCGCCTTCAATGGGGTCGGTGGCACACCCCGCTTCATCGACCACGCCAATGGCGCCTATCTCTATGATGTGGATGGTCAATCCTACGTGGATTACATCGGCTCCTGGGGCCCCATGCTGCTCGGTCACAACCACCCGGCCATCAAGGCTGCCGTTATCAAAGCGGTGGAAAAAGGGCTGAGCTACGGCGCACCGACCGAGATCGAAGTGCTGATGGCAGAGAAAGTCCGCCAGATCGTCCCCTCCATGGAGCAGGTACGGATGGTCAACTCCGGCACCGAGGCGACCATGAGCGCCATCCGGCTGGCCCGTGGCTACACCGGCCGCGACAAGATCGTCAAATTCGAGGGCTGCTACCACGGCCACGCCGACTCCCTGCTGGTCAAAGCCGGTTCCGGCGCCCTGACCCTGGGTCAGCCCAACAGCCCGGGCGTCCCGGCCGATTTCGCCAAGCACACCCTGACCTGCGTCTTCAACGATCTGGCGTCGGTGCGCGAAGCCTTCACCCAGTACGGCAGCGAGATCGCCTGTATCATCGTCGAGCCGGTGGCTGGCAACATGAACTGCATCCCGCCGGTACCCGGCTTCCTAGAGGGGCTGCGCACCATCTGTGACGAGTTCGGCGCCCTGCTGATCCTGGACGAGGTGATGACCGGTTTCCGCGTCTCCCTGCGCGGTGCTCAGGGCTACTACAACATCGACCCGGATCTCACCACCCTCGGCAAGATCATCGGTGCTGGCATGCCGGTCGGCGCCTTCGGCGGCAAGAAGAAGGTGATGCAGCACATCGCCCCGACCGGCCCGGTCTATCAGGCTGGTACCCTCTCCGGCAACCCGGTAGCCATGGCTGCTGGCCTCACCATGCTGGACCTGCTGCTGGCTCCGGGCCTCTATGAGCAGCTGAGCGACAAAACTGCGCGTGTTGCAGAAGGCCTGAAAGCCGCCGCCGCCAAGCACGGTATCCCGCTCGCCATCAACTATGTGGGTGGCATGTTCGGCTTCTTCTTTACCGACGAGCCCGAAATCACCCGCTACGAGCAGGTCACCCGCTGCGATATGGAACGCTTCAAACGCTTCTATCATCTGATGCTGGAAGAGGGTGTCTATCTGGCACCGAGCGCCTACGAGGCGGGCTTCCTGTCGTTGGCTCACGGCGACAAGGAGATTGAGCACACTCTGGCAGCCGCCGAACGCAGCTTCGCCAAGCTGGCTGGCTAAATCGCCGCAGGTTGTCGCAAAGGGCCCGTCATGGGCCCTTTTCTATTGCAGTGCACCCATAATCACACAGGGCAGCAATACGCCCATTTCTGGTGCATGACTTCCTCGTCATCCGTCGTGTTGTCATCCTCTGGTGCAACTTGCCCCGCCATCCCTGTCATAAAGCAGGCCCACTATTTGCACATCCGCTACAGAGCCCACGTCACCGAGGTCTATATGGCAGAGATGAGCCCCATTGATGTGCTGCGGCGCTATCAGGAGTATCAGGAGGAGCTGACCCCGCTACTGCAAGGACTGCTCAGCGCCCCCCTTGCCTCGCTCAAGAGGTATCCCTTTGTTGTCAGCATTGACCGCTATCAGGGGCCAGTGTGCATCCAGCCTGCGGCACCGGCGGCCCATAATCGGTTGCACCTTATCGTGCAGGGGCAGGGGCGGGAGATCACCGTCTGTCTGAATCAGCTGATTGGCTGGTTAATGGGGGACAGGGAGCGCCGCCGCGCTATGCCTTGGTTCAAGGGGGTCTATGTGGTGCTCAGCATGGCGCTGTTTCTCATCGTCGCCACCCTGATCTGGCACGGGCTGGAGCAGCTCTACCAGTTGTTGTGCGGCGAGCAGCAGAACCGGCTCGGCGCCTTTAGCGCCATCATCTTCCTGACGCTGGCGCTGGCGGTGTTCGATCTAGGCAAGACCATTCTGGAAGAGGAGGTTTTGCTGCATAAGGACATCTTCCGCCACAGCGCCATTCGCCGCACCATCACCCGCTTTATCGCCGCCATCCTGATCGCAGTCTCCATAGAGGGGTTGTTGCTGCTGTTCAAAGGGTCACTCGGCCAGAGCGAGCTGCTCTGGCCTGCAGTTGGTGTAATGGGATGTGCCGTGGGATTACTGCTGGCGCTGGGACTCTATGTCTTTCTGGGGGCCAAAGCCGAGGCGTCACTGGTACAGGCTAACCTGCGCACTCCACCGCCAGTTGCACAGAGGAGCGACGTGCAGTCCGCCAGGAGGCGTACATGGTCCAGGAGGTATAGATGACAATAAAGGCGACCAGCCACTTCAGCATCTCCATATCCATGGATTGCACCAGCATGGCAGCCAGTAGCACGCCGATGGGGCCAAAGATGGCCACCGCCAGCACCGCCTTGGCATCAAACGCCCCTTTGCGGATAAAAGTACCTGCGGAGAAGACGCTGAGTACGGCAGCCGAGCCCATCATAATGGGGAACGCCGCCAGCGGGTTCATCCCCAGCAGATAGACCAGCGTCATGCAGGGGGCAAACAGGCCGATACCGACATTCATCAGCACCCCGAAGATAAAGTTACCGAGCAGGGCGATCGCCAACTTGTAGCCACTGAGCCCCATCGCCTCCCCACCGACCGGGAACAATCCGAACAGACCGGCGAAAATCAGCCCAGCCACGACCAAGAGAGAAGCGGCCATCACCAACCGGATAGTCTGGCGGTCAAACGAAGCAACATGGCGAGCACCCCACACAGCGCCAGCAGCCGCGGCAAACATCATGCTGATCAGCGTCGCGGGTTCCACTGCAACTGAGCCAATAAAGATGAGCGACTGGGTTACCGTAGGCAACACACACTGACCATTGAGGGTACCGGGCAATACGCGATCATCGATCAGTTTGAACTGTTTGTAGCAAGCGGTCTTCACTGCAAAGCTGCCCACCCCCAAGGTATCGAGGAAATTGGCCACGCCCCCGATCAGTGCGACCGGCCAGAAGGGCGTTGTTTCGAAAGTCCCTGCGCACCGCTTCCGCCAGCAGGCTTGTACCAGCATAAAGATGAACACCAGAGCACCACTTATAAAAATAATCCGCAAAACTTCAACTAACATATGGGTTTCTCCTGCACCGGGCGGCGATTCTAAGGCAGGAGCACATAAAAATCCTGGCAAGAATTAAGCAATCGCCAAATGGGGTGACAAAAGAGTTAACAGATAACAGTGTGAACTCGAACGACTCTGCTAATACTTGTTACTGAAGGCCACCAGGCCTGCGCCATCGGTCGTTGTTATGGTCATTTCGCGACGACCACCTGCACTGATGGACGTAATGAAAAAGAGGGCCGGTATTAATACCGACCCTCTTTCTGTATCTGGTCAGGGACACACAGTCCCGCTTGCCATGACAGCCGCTTATTGAATGCTCTTGCCAGCACGAACATCCTTGATAAAGCCTTTCAGGCTAGCCAGATCACGCGGTGCTCCGCGCAGGATCTGATCACCGATAATAAATGCGGGGGTACCGGAAATACCGAGCGCTTCGGCCAGGGCACGGTTGGTACCGAGGTTCTGGTCAATGCTGCCATCCTTCAGCTTGGCTTCGACCTTGCTCCAGTCAACGCCAGCGGCCTTGGCAACCTGCTTGACCTGAGCCTCATCAGAGAGCGGGCCCTGATGGGTATAGAGCTTCTCGTGGAACGCCTGATACTTGTCAGGCTGGCCCAACTGAACCGCCAGAGCGGCACGGGCAGCGAAGTAGGAGGATTCGCTCAGAATGGGGAACTGCTTGTAGATGTAACGGATGTCTTTATCTTCCGCCATCAACTGCTTGACCAGCGGATGAGCACGCTTGCAGTAACCACAGTTGTAATCAAAGAACTCCACAACCGTGAGCGATGCCTTCGGATTTCCCATCTCGGGATCATTATTTGCATAGAGCTGCTTGGCGTGAGCCTTGATCAACGCCTTATCACTCGCAGCCTGCTGACTCTCCTGCTTGGCACGCAGGGCATTGGACATTTCGACCAGGATCTCCGGATTCTTTACCAGATAGTCACGGACAATTTGCTCGACATCGCTCTTGGTCAGTTCGCTTGCATGTACCGGGGCAGCCAACATGCTCACGCCAGCCAGTGCACAAAACAGGGCATTTTTAATAGTCATAACGTTATCTTGCAGAGGATAGGATGGAGGCCACTATAGTGGTGGAGTCTGTTTTCAAGTCAAGTTATCTGGCCAAAAAAGCGCTTGATGTGCTCTGCTTGCCACTTTTTCGCGCCATTTCGCGCAATTAACCAGCAATCGAACCAGGCAGGGATTTACAAGCCAGATCAGCATGGTAATATTCGCCGCACTGCTGCGGAGGGGTGGCAGAGCGGCTGAATGCACCGGTCTTGAAAACCGGCGATGGGCGACCATCCGTGGGTTCAAATCCCACCTCCTCCGCCATTCATACCGAGCCCATGCAACCATGTTGCACGGGCTTTTTGTTTGCCTACGATTTGCCATTCCTCACAACTCTCAACACATTAGCCTTCTGCAACACCAGCCCTCATCTTCTAACCTGCTGGCTCAATTCACCTATCAACATCGAACCTCTGCGTTTCTGTGCATATCCCTTCCCATTTTCTTATTACCCCAAACCACAACGACCAAACACAGCAACCACTGCGTCAGAAATGTGGGCGCAGCCAATAATCCCTCTTTGTAATAACGTCAGGACCGGCTAACAAAGGCATAGAAAAACAGAGGCGATAAGAAAGAGAGCTTACCGCTAGCTAACACAGGATGCAGATACCTAGGAAAGATCGCAAGCAAGAACTCAGCACATGCTGACGAGCATAGGCTGCACGGATCATGACGACGCCAGAGCCGCCATACAGAGCAACCGCTTCCATGAAGGAAGAGCAAAAAGTGGAACATCAAGCTATTCGTAGCACCGACAAACAACGGCGCATAGCAAGAAGAACAGAGGAAAGAGGATAGAGGATAGAACGGGTCAATAATCAGGCGATTAGCTGAATTGCAGCCAATAAA